>NZIO01000014.1 GCA_002689925.1 Candidatus Pelagibacter sp. | reverse complement strand
CCTAAAGATACTTCTCATGATTATATGAGAATGAATTTAGATAACTGTATTAATTGTGGAAGATGTGTAAGAGCTTGTGATGAAATTCAAGGCTCATTTGTTTTAACAATGAGTGGTAGAGGTTTTGAATCTAAAATTACAACAGATAATGATATGTTGTTTGGTGACTCTTCGTGTGTATCTTGTGGAGCTTGTGCACATACTTGCCCTACTGATGCGATTTCAGACGTATTTCAATCAAAATCTGTTGCTGTGGATGAAAAAGTAAGAACTACATGTTCTTATTGTGGAGTTGGCTGTAATTTAGAAGCGTCTATTAAAAATAACAAAGTTGTAGCAATAGACACTCCTAAAGAAACTGAAGTTAATGCTGGACATACTTGTATTAAAGGTAGATATGCTTTTGGTTTTTATGATCATCCAGACAGACTAAAAACTCCATTAATTAAAAGAAAAGGAAAGTTTGAAGAAGCTTCTTGGGATGAGGCATATGACTTTATTAAAAAAGAATTAAATAGAATTACTAAAGCAAACGGACCAGATTCAGTTGCAGGTATTTCTTCAGCTAGATGTACCAATGAAGAAAACTATATTTTTCAAAAAATGATTAGAGCTGTAATTGGAACTAATAATATAGATTGTTGTGCAAGAATATGTCACTCTCCTACTGCCTGGGGAATGCAACAAACATTTGGCACTGGAGCAGCTACAAATTCTACAGAAGATATTTATCATGCAGATTTATTTTTGGTTATTGGAGCAAATCCAACAAATGCTCACCCAGTAACAGGAGCTAAAATAAAACAACAAGTAATGAAAGGTAAAAAACTAATTGTATTAGATCCTATTACAACTGAGCTAGCTAAACTTGCTGATTATCATATTAAACTTAGACCTGGAACAAATGTAGCAATATTGAATATGATGTTACATTTTATTATAAAATCTAAACTTTACGATAAGGACTTTGTTAGAGATAGAACTGAAGGATTTGATAACTTTATTAAAGAAATTGAGAGACAAGATGTTGATCAATTAGCTAAAGTTGCAGGAGTAGATAAACAAATGGTTAAAGAAGCTGCTATCGCTTATGCTACTGCAAAAAACTCTATGGAGTTTCATGGTTTAGGAGTTACCGAACAAGAACAAGGTTCTAAAACTGTAATGCTAATTGCTGATCTTGCAATGATAACTGGAAACATAGGCAGAAAAGGAGTTGGAGTAAATCCTTTAAGAGGACAAAATAATGTTCAAGGTGCTGCTGACATGGGCTGTCAACCTCACCAAGGGGCTGGGTATTTTGAAGTTTCAGATCAAAAAAATCAAAATTTTTATACTGAAAAATATGGAGTAATTCATCCAACAAAAGCTGGATTAAAAATTCCACAAATGTTCGATGGGGCAATTAAAAAAGATGTTAAAGCTGTTTGGATCATTGGAGAAGATATTGTTCAAACAGACCCTAATAGCGCTCATGTTGTGGACGCTATGAATTCACTTGAGCTATTAGTTGTTCAAGAAATTTTTATGAGTGAAACAGCAAAACTTGCCACAGTAGTGTTGCCAGGAACTACGTTCCTAGAAAAAGATGGTACTTTTACAAATACAGAAAGAAGAATTCAAAGAGTTAATAGAGCAGTTCCTCCTTTGCCAGGAACCAAACCAGACGGAGTTATTGTAACTGATATGATGCAAAAATTAGGTTTTGATCAACCAGATTATGACGCTGATCAAGTTCTCTCTGAAATTGCAGATGTTGTTCCTTTTTTTAAAGGAGTAACTAGAGAAAGACTTGGTAAACTTGGCTTGCAATGGCCTGTACAAGAAGATGGCAAAGACACTCAAATTTTACACCAAGAAACTTTTAAACTTGGGAAAGGTAGACTTAAAAATTTTGATTGGAAAGAGTCAACTGAAATTAAAACTAATAAAAAAGATTACCCTTTGATCTTAACAACTAGTAGAGTTCTTCAACATTATAATGCCGCAACTATGACGAGAAGAACTAGTAATATAAATATTGTCTCTGAAGATTTATTATTAATACATCCCAAAGATGCTAAGAAAAGAGATTTAAATACTGGTGATATTGGAAGATTATATTCAGGTAGAGGTGAAGTAGCATTAAAAGTAGAAGTTTCAGATAAAGTTAAAGAAGGAATTGTATTCACAACTTTTCATTTTCCAGAGCATATGGTTAATATGGTAACTGGACATGGCAAAGATGAGGAAACAATGTGTGCAGAATATAAAGTTTCATCAGTTGAAGTTCAAAAAATTTCTAATCAATTTAAAACTGAAATAATGTTAGAAGATAATGAAGCAGAAGTTACTTCTGTCTAATTATAAAACATATGGTTCAGGTCTAGCATTATTCTCTAGCACCCTTTCAACTGCAAAATCACTAATATCAATTGTTTGATAAGAACCAGTTGTAATTAATTCGGTTAATGCCCTACCTATTCCTGGAGCTTGCATTAATCCTCTGCCAGTAAAACCAGAAGCCATATAAACATTTTCATATTTTGGGTGTTTTCCTACAACTGCATTGTTATCTAGTTTATTACAATCATAATACCCTGCCCAGCCACCTGTTAGTTTTAGCTCTTCAAACGCTGGTATTCTTTGTGCAAGAGCTGGCCATACTAGTTCCTCAAAGTCATTCCAAGTAGGTTCCAAATCTTTAGCGTCAAAAACAGAATTAGGTGAACCAGCTAAATATTCTTTACCTTCCGGCCTCCAATAGACACCTGTGGTTAAATCTCCTATTAAAGGCATTTCAGGAATATGTTTAGGGCATTTAACTCTGAACACAGTATGTTTTTGAGGAACTACTGGTATATCATTCAGTATTTTCTTAGTCCAACATCCAGCTGCTGAAATAATAGTTTTGGCATTTATCTCTAAAATATTTTTTACTTCCCCTTTAATAAATTCCGCTCCTAACTCAATAGCTTTACTCTTAAGGGCACTATGAAACATAAAAGGATCTATCCAACCTTCACTTTCATTATCAGTAAATGTTGCCGTTTCAATTCCATCCGAATTAATGTAAGAAAAAAATTTTGATAATTCTGAGCCTTTAATATTTTTTGTTCCAGCTTCACATTTTTTATGGTTTTCTAATGCTTTATATTGTTCTTCAGCATGTTCTGGTCCAAACAATAGTAAATATCCATTAGGAACCATACTTGCCGTAGGGTTAGGGTTTTTTTTAGTTTTTAATAGTTCTGGTATCTGAAAAATAAATTCCCTAGCAAATTTACCTAATAATATATTTTCTTTTTGAAAAAACTGTCTTCTAAAGCCTCCCAACGAAAGAGGGAATGATGCTTCTTTATATGTTGGGTCTCTTTCAATAACTTTAACTTTTCTGCCTTCTTTAGATAAAAAATAGGCTGTTGCTGTTCCTATAATACCACCGCCAATTATTACTACATCATCCATATAGTTTCATTAATGCTAAAAATACTATCAAATTTTAATTAAGAATAAAAATATAAAAATTTAGTAGAAATGCAAAACCTAGCCATATTAGATATGGGATCATTAAAAATGAACTTAATTTATTAATTGGATAATACAACTTAATTAACCATAAAACTAAAATAATGATCAAAGCAATTATTACTAAAGATATAAATATTTGATGCAAAGCGAAAAAAAATAAACTCCAGCTTCCATTGACTAATAAATGAATAAAATAAATATATATAATCTTTTCAGATCGTTTAGGACTAATCCAAATTAACCAAATTGAAAAAGCCATTAGCAAATATAAAGTTATCCAAACTGGTGCAAAAATCCATTCTGGAGGATTAAAGGTTGGCTTTACAAGAGTTGAAAACCATGGCTCTTTATATAGTGATGTAACCAAGCCACCCCAGGCAGAAGCTCCAAATGCTAAAAAACAAAAAATTAAAAGAGAGGGAATTTTTTTAATCATATTAAAATTAGTTAATTTGATTGTATTACAATCACCTGATTAAAGCTAATATTGTTTAGAATCTATACACATCTTGTCGCAGTTTTTTATTACATTTTTAATACAAAATGTTTAAATTAAGTATATGAAAAAAAAAACACCTAAGAATGAGTCAATATCAACAGGTTTTGCAAGAAAATATATATTTTATTATTATGCTATATTTTGGATAATTTTAATTCTAACACTTATATTTAAATGAATAAAAAAATTTGGATAACAGGTGCTAGTAGTGGTATCGGTAGAGCTCTTGCTATAAAATTTGCAAATGAAGGTTGGTTAGTAGCAGCATCTGCAAGACGTGAAAATTTACTACATGAATTAAACCGAGAAAATGAAAACATACATCCCTTTCCTTTAGATGTTACAAATATTGAACAATGTAAAACTGTTTTTAAAACTATCATTGAAAAATTTAAAAATATTGAAATTTCTGTATTTAGTACTGGAATACATGATCCAAAATCTGAAAAAGAATTTAATTTAGAAAAAATTAGAAAGATTATGGAAGTAAATTATTTTGGTACCATGAATTCTATTAACTCTGTTTATGATTATTATAAAGATAAAAAAGGTGGACAAATATCCATCGTTTCATCAGTTGCTGGATACAGAGGCCTGCCTGCTGCAGGTGCTTATTGTGCCTCAAAATCTGCTCTAACAAGTTTTGCAGAAAGTCTACATTTTGAAATGAAAAGAAAAAATGTAAGAATTACTCTAATAAGTCCAGGTTTTATTAAAACACCCATGACAGATCAAAATGATTTTCCTATGCCGATGATAAAATCTCCTGAATTTGCTGCTGAGCAAATCTATATAGGTTTAGTTAAGAAAAAAAGTTTTGAGATTCACTTTCCAAAAATATTTACATACTTTTTAAAATTTTTAAGAATATTACCTAGTAGTATTTATTTTAAATTTGTTGACAGGGGTATGAAAAAAATAAACTACTAATCTTTAACAAACATAACTGTTAGTTCAGCAACTTTAATTCCAAACTTAGTCAAGGTAGCTCTATTAATTGCAACCTTTTCATCTTGTTTAAATATCCAGTCATCAAAAGTAATTTTCATTTCTTTGCCTTTTACAGGAACTAATAATACATATTCAAATTTAAAAGCTGGTCCATAAGAATATCCTATTGCTTTACCCACAACATCTCCAGCTGTTCCTTCATAATTATTTTCATCAATCTTATTAATTTTCCACTCTCTATTTTGAACTTCACCATCGTTCCAATTAAATTTTTCTTTTAAAATTAATTGCTTTCCATCCCATGATCCATTCAAATCAGCAGAAAATTGCCTTATTACTTTCCCAGATCTATTTTGTAATATTCCCCAAGCTTTTACATTTCCTGATAAATAATCCTCGATAATTAATCTGGGCTTTTGATCTTTAAAATCTATTGGTTTCATATTATTACCTGAACAGTTAGTTAATAAAATTGCAATTAGTAGAGTAAATATAATTTTCATTCAAATCTATTTTTTAAACAAAGAAAACTGAATCAAATCTATATTTTTAGATTTAAACCCTGCTTCACAGTAAGATAGGTAAAAATCCCACATATTTTTAAAACTTAAATTAAACCCTTGTCTTGATATTTGATCCCATGAATTTAAAAAACTTTTTCTCCATTGTTTTAAAGTATTTGAATAATGCTGACCATATAATTTATGATCATTAATTTCTAATCCTGTTTGTAAAGAGATTTTTTGTAATGCTTTTATTGAAGGCAAAAAACCACCTGGAAAAATAAACTTTTGTATAAAATCTTCTCTAATTTTATAACGGTCATATAGATTATCATTAATAATGATTGATTGGATTGCTGCTTTACCGCCAGGCACTAAATGTTTTTTTATTGTTTTAAAATATTGATTTAAATATTTTTCACCCACTGCTTCTATCATTTCAATTGAAACGATACTGTCATATTGTTTTGTTAAATCTCTATAATCTAACATGTAGACATTTACCTTTTTGTTAAGTCCCTGTCTTCTAATTTTTTCTTTTGTAAACTCGAATTGTTTTTTTGAAATTGTAATGCAATCTAATTTAATTTCATAATTTTTAGCTAATTGTTCCGCGAACCCTCCCCAACCACAACCTATTTCTAATATATTGTCACCTTTTTTTGGTTTAATTAAATCTATTAATTTATTGTATTTGTTTATTTGTGCTTTTTCTAAACTTTCATTTGAAGTGTTAAATATACCGCAAGAGTATGTAAGACTTTGATCGAGCCATTTTGAAAAAAATTCATTTCCTAGATCATAGTGAGAAGTTATATTTTTTTTGCTTCTTTGTTTTGTGTTTGAAAAAAAATTATTGTTTAAAAACCTTTTAATAAAGGGAATGCTCAATAGGCCTGAAAATCTATAAGTAATATTAATATTTTTGGCACATAATTCTATTAATGCTGGCAAGTCATCTGTCTCAAAATCATTATTAATATAACTTTCTCCTAATCCACTACTGGCTTTTCTAAGCAATC
Organism: Candidatus Pelagibacter sp.; assembly: GCA_002689925.1. Taxonomy (GTDB): domain Bacteria; phylum Pseudomonadota; class Alphaproteobacteria; order Pelagibacterales; family Pelagibacteraceae. The sequence continues at coordinate 61,233 of NZIO01000014.1, read as the reverse complement.
TTAATGAAAAATTAGGATCATTAATTTTTATTTTAGCTTTTAAATAACTGTTTTCATCACCAAAAAAATGATCTTTTCCATTGTGATTAGTCAGTTTTAAGTAACCATGTTTAATTTTCTTTAAATGCCAAAAAATAAACTGGTCACATAATATGTTTAGGCTAAAATTCATTAGTTTTCTAAAGATAAAGTGTCATTCTTTTTAATTTTATGTACAACTACTTTAACACCTTTAATCCACAATCTAGCTGCTTCAAAGTGTATCGCCATAATAACCTTAAATGACATAAATGGATTTTTAAGAAATTGATATAACAAATTTTGACTGTTTAACTGAATTTTTTTTCCTGATTGACTTGCGATTAATAAAATTCCACTCATATCACTTTGCTTAATTAATACATTCAAATTTTTTCCTGGGTTTGACAATCTAAAGTTGTAAAAGGTCTTCATTTTAATAAAAGGAGAAACATAAAATTTTTTTTTACAACTATGTTTAGCTAAATATGATGGTTTATTAATTTTAAATATATATGTATGTTGCTCATTAAAAGTATTTTTTACCTCGTAAAGAATTGCTTTTAATCTTCCTTTCTTGTTAAAACAATAAAAAATACTTAGCGGATTAAAAACATAACCAAAAAATCTTGGGTAACATAATAATTTAATTTTTCCATCATTTATGTCTATTTTTGATTTCTTTAATTTTTTTTTAACCCAATCAAGCAAATTTTTTCCATCACGTCCTCCATGATCTACATCATAAAAACTTAAGATATTAAACTTATTATAAGAAAAAAAATTAACTTTTTTTTCTAAATCTTTAAGTTCTTTTAAGTCAATCATTAAAGAAAAGGTTTTATATTTAAAAAAATGTTTTTTTGGTTTAAATCTTTTGTGAATCACGTTGCATGAATAAATACAAGAGGAAAATTTTTTCATAAAAGTTTCGAAATTTTAATTGCTGATTTTAATCCATCTTCGTGAAATCCATAACCAAAATAACTTCCACAGAACCAGCTATTATTAACTCCTTGTAGTTCCATTAATTGATTTTGAGTATCGAAAGTTCTGTTATTATAAATTGGATGAGTAAAATCAATTTTTTTTATAATTTTAGATTTATCAATATCTATAATAGGGTTTAATGTAAGAAAATAGTTTTTTTTAGTCTTTAAATTTTGTAATTTATTTAACCAATAAGTAAGGCAGCTTTTTTCAGGCTGATCTTTGTCTAAAATAGAGTTCCAGCTTGACCAAAGATTTTTTTTATTAGGCATCAACTTAACGTCACTATGAAGATAAGCAATACTTTTTTTATATTGAAAAATACTTAAAAAATTTTTTTCATTATCAGTTGGATCATCAATAATCTTTAACGTTTGATCTGCGTGTGTAGCAAAAATCACATGATCATATTCAAAATACTCATTTGATTCTCCATAATACAATCTTGCACTATTGTTTTTTCTAGACACTTTTTTAATTTCATAATTTTTAAAATGTTCACCACTTATTGTATCCAAAATTTTATTAACATAGACTTTGCTTCTACCACTACATGTATACCATTGAGGTCTATTCTTTATCTTAAATAGACCGTGATTCTTAAAAAAAATTAAAAATAACTTCAAAGGCATTTCTTCAGCTAATTTTAAAGGCATTGACCAAATAGCTGCAACCATAGGAATGATATGATAATCAATAAAATACTTAGTCATTTTCTTTGATTTCAAAAATTCTCCAAGTGTTTGATCTTCATAATTTTTTATATCAAGCTTATTTGCTTCATTATAGAAAGTTATAATTTCGTATATCATTCTTAGAAAATTAAAATTTAAAATATTAAATTTGTTTGAAAACAATCCTGTAAAACCATTCCCTGAGTATTCTAAGTTTGAATTTTTTAACGAAACTGAAAATGACATATTACTTTTTTCATATGGTACTTTTAACTCGTCAAAAAAATTTAATAAGTTTGGATAAGTAAGTTTATTAAAAACAATAAAACCTAAATCTAATGAAATTAGTTTTTTTGAATTTTCTTCAGAAACTTCTGTTGTATAAGAATGACCTCCAAAACGATCCTCTTTTTCAAATAAATCTACTTTATGATTTTTTGATAAAAAATATGCCGAACTAAGCCCGGATATGCCTGATCCGATAATAGCAATTCTCATAAATATTTTTTTTTAAGCAGCTGTGTCTTTATACTCGTCCATAGAAGGACAAGAGCAAAAAAGATTTTTATCACCATAAACATTATCAACCCTAGCAACTGGAGGCCAATACTTATACAATTTTAAAGTCGCAGAAGGATATGCAGCTACTTCTCTCTCGTAGTTATGTTTCCATTCATTAGCAGTTAATTCTACATGAGTGTGAGGAGCATTTTTTAATGGATTATCAATTTTGTCAAACTTTCCATTTTTAATTTTATTTATCTCTCCTTTGATTTTTATTAAAGTATCACAAAAACGTTTGATTTCTTTTAAACTTTCACTTTCAGTAGGTTCTATCATCATAGTTCCAGGAACAGGCCAAGACATAGTCGGAGCATGAAAACCAAAATCGATCAATCTTTTTGCAATATCTTCTTCAGTCACCCCAGTTTCAGCTTTAATTTTTCTAATATCAATAATGCACTCATGAGCTACATTTCCATTTTTACCTTTATATAAAATTGGGTAATGGTCTTTAAGAGTATGAGCTATATAGTTTGCATTTAAGATTGCATTTTGAGTAGCAAGTTTCAAACCTTCTGACCCCATCATCTTTATATACATCCATGATATAGATAATATACTTGAACTCCCCCAAGGGGCAGCTGAAACGGCTCCTATACCAGTTGCAGGCCCACAATCATTAATTATAGAATGAGTAGGTAAATAAATTTCTAAATGTTTTTTACAAGCTATAGGACCCATTCCAGGTCCACCACCACCATGAGGAATACAAAAAGTTTTATGTAAATTAATATGACACACGTCGGGACCAAAATTTCCAGGTTTAGCTATACCTACTAATGCATTTAAATTTGCTCCATCCATATAAACTTGACCACCATGTTTATGAATTAAGTCACAGATATTAATTATTTCTTCCTCAAAGACTCCATGTGTTGATGGGTAAGTAACCATTAATGCCGCTAAATTATCTGAATGTGTTTCTGCTTTTTTCTTTAAATCTTCATAATCTACATTTCCATAATGATCACAGTTAACAACGACCACTTTCATGCCGACCATTTGAGCGCTAGCTGGATTAGTTCCATGAGCTGAACTAGGTATTAAACAAACATTTCTATTTTTTTGACCATTTTTTTCATGAAATTTTCTAATTACCATTAATCCAGCAAATTCTCCTTGCGCCCCTGCGTTTGGTTGTAAAGACACACCAGAAAAACCAGTTATTGATCTCAACCAATTTTTTAAATCCGTAAATAATTCTCTAAAACCATCCATTTGTTCAACAGGAGAAAATGGGTGAGGTTGTGAAAATTCTTTCCATGTTACTGGGATCATTTCAGAAACTGAATTTAGTTTCATGGTACATGATCCAAGTGCTATCATAGATCTATTTAATGCAATATCAGAATCTTCTAATCTTTTTAAATATCTAAGCATTTCAGTTTCTGAGTGATAGCTATTAAAAACTGGGTGATTTAAAAAAGTTGAGGTTCTTAATAAATTTTTTGGCAAGTTAGATAAACTTTTATTCATCGTTTCTTTAATTGTTTCTGAACAATTAAAAATTTTTAACAGCTGATTAACTCTATAAAGATTTTTTCTTTCATCAAATGAAACAGCTAACATTTCAGAATTTACCTTTCTGATATTTACTTGTTGATCAAGAGCATTTTGATAAATCTTATCCGTTTTATCTAATGTCTTTACAGTAACGGTATCAAAAAAATAATCTGAATAAAGTTCATAACCAGATTGTTTTAATTTATCTGCAAAATTTTTTGTTAATTGAGAAACACTTTCAGCTATCTTTTTAATTCCTTTGGGTCCATGGTATATAGCATAAGCAGCTGAAACTATTGCAAGTAAAGCTTGAGCCGTACAAATATTACTTGTGGCCTTATCTCTTCTTATGTGTTGCTCTCTTGTTTGTAAGGCGAGTCTAAAAGCTTTATTACCATTTCTATCAACAGAAACACCAACTATTCTTCCTGGCATTGCTCTTTTGTATTCGTCTTTGGTTGCAAAAAATGCTGCATGTGGTCCTCCATATCCCATCGGAATACCAAAACGTTGTGAGCTTCCCACCGCTATATCAGCTCCTAATTCACTTGGTGTTTTTAATTTAGCAAGAGACAACAGATCACACACTAAAACTGCTTTTCCATTATGCTTATGTATTTTGCTAATAGCTTCACTAGGATCTTTTATATCACCTAAAGTTCCTGGGTATTGTATAATCCCACAAATAATATTTTCATTAATATCTTTATCTTCGCTTCCAACAATTACTTCTAAACCCAAAGGTTCAGCTCTAGTTTTAATAACTTCAATAGTTTGAGGATGACAATTTTTTGAAACAAAAACTTTTTTTGATTCACTTTTGTTTATTCTATAACTTAAACCCATAGCTTCAGCAGCAGCTGTACCTTCATCTAAAAGAGAAGCATTAGCAATATCCATTCCTGTAAAATCTATTATCATTTGCTGAAAATTTAGTAACATTTCAAGTCTTCCTTGAGCAACTTCCGGCTGATAAGGGGTATAAGAAGTATACCAACCTGGGTTTTCTAAAATATTTCTTAAAATTACGTAAGGGGTATAAGTTCCATAATAACCCATTCCAATAAAACTCGAATAAACTTTATTTTTTTTTGAAATATCTTTCAATTTTCTAAGGGCTTTATATTCTGAATTAGGGTCTCCAATACTAAGATCTTCTTTTAATAAAATTTTCTCTGGAACTGTTTTGGTCATTAAGTCACCTAAATTTTTGTAACCCAATTCTTTAAGCATAATTTTTTGCTCTTCTTCAGAAGAACCTATATGCCTTTGAATAAAATCTTTTTGAGCATTTTTTAACATTTAATTAGAACTTTCTTTTGCAAATTTATCATATTCTTCTTTATTCATTAAAGAATCCATTTCTGCTTTATTTTTAATTTTTAACTTAAAAAACCAAGCTTCATTTTCAGGATCAGAATTAATTTTTGATGGATCGTCGACTATAGATTGATTGCACTCAACAACTTCTCCAGAAACAGGTGTATATACATCACTTGCAGCTTTAGTGGACTCAACTACTCCTGCGTTTCCATCTTTTACAACAGAAGTTCCTTTTTCAGGAAGTTCTACAAAAACAATATCACCTAACATCTCTGTTGCATGCTTAGTAATTCCTATTGTTGCTGTTTCACCTTCTAATTTAATCCACTCATGTTCTTTAGAATATTTAATTTCATTCATTTTATTTACCTCACATAATTTTTTTTATAAAAAGGAAGTTCTGAAACTACAGCTTCATATTTTTTTCCTCTAACTTCCAAAAGGATTTTTTGTTCTGGTTTAGCAAAATCAAATTTTACATAACCCATTGCTATAGAGCTGTTAACGCTTGGACCAAAAGTTCCACTTGTAATTAATCCAATTTCTTCACCTTTGGTAGAAAAAATTTTGGTTCCTTCTCTTGCTATAATTTTTCCACATGGTCTAATTCCAATTCTTAATCTTGATAATTTTCCACTCACATCAAGTTTAATTTTATCAAAGCCTAAAAATCCTCCTTCTTTCATTCTTTTTTTAGATATTGCCCATTTTAAATTTGCTTCAATTGGTGTTGTGGTTTCATTAATATCATGTCCGTAAAGACATAGCCCAGCTTCTAACCTCAAAGTATCTCTTGCACCTAATCCAGTTGGTTTAGCGCCATTTAAAATTAATTTTTTTGCAAAATTTTCTACTAAATCATTTGGTATTGAAATTTCAAATCCATCTTCTCCTGTATAGCCAGATCTTGTAATATAAACTTTGGTAGTTTCATAAATAAATTTCTGACCATTCATAAACTTAAGTAAAGACACGCCCTTAATCAGTTTTTCTAAAATTTCAGGCGCTTTTGGCCCTTGCAAAGCAATTAAAGACAAGTCCTTATGCAAAGTTAACTTAAATTTATTATTAAGGCCATCTTTTATAAGTTGAAAATCATTTTTTTTGCAGGCTGCATTAAGAATAAAATTAAACCCTTTTTCTACTTTTGTTATAATTAAGTCATCGTAAATACCGCCATTAATATTAGTAAGAAAAGTATATTTTGATTGATTGTTTCTTATACTTTTAAAATCTAAAGGAATTATTTTTTCTAAAGCTAAAATTAAATCATCGCCTCCTTCTATTGATAGTTGCCCCATATGCGAAACATCAAACAAACCGGCTTCACTTCTGGTAGTTTTGTGTTCAGCCACTACTCCAGCTGAATACTGTACTGGCATTTCATATCCAGCAAAAGATACAAATTTAGCTCCCAAACTTTTATGATAATTATATAAAATTGTTTTCTGTGTTTCCATAATAACTCTCGTTAACTTGCCCCCTCTGTCCTGGTACCTGAGAGATTTGCTCCTTCGGTGAGACGTACGTCTTCTTTCCAGAGTTATTATGTACGGTCCTTTTTGCCTGAGATTTTCGGTTAAGGTAACTGCTAAACAGTTAGGGAATCCTTAAACTTAATTCCTTCGGCGGTGTGATACTCAACACTCTCTCCCGTTATCTTAATGTCAAATATAACCTTTCATATTGCACATGTCTATCACTTTGTAATTACTACAATTAGTAAATTAAGAGATTTTTTAATAGGTTTTATTTTTTTTCAGTTTTCTGTAATATTAATTAACTTTTTTACTTAAAAAAAATTCAAACAAAATTGCAAAAATAATTATTGATCCACCAATTATTACAGTTATTGGTGGTATCTCATTGATAAATAACCAGGCCCATATAGGACCAAAAACAGCTTCCGTAAGCATCAAAACTCCAACAACTGCAGCTGGTGTTTTTTGAGATCCAATGGTAATAAGTATAAAACCAAAACCTATTTGAAAAAAGCCTGCTAAAAAAGCTAAAAAAAGATCATGAGGTGAAATTAATATTTTTCCTGCAATCACAAAACCAATAAGTGCTGCAAAAAATCCTGCTATAAATTGTGAAGGAACCATATCGATATTTGGATATTTTCTAATTATGATTACCAGTATTGCAAAAGTTATTGGCATTATAAAAGCAACTATATTTCCAAAAAATTCTTGACTTGTTTGAACTGACAAAGAATTTCCAACAATTAACAAAACTCCAGCCATTCCAAGAAGTATTGAAATAAAAGTGATTATATTAATTTTTTCTTTTAAAAATATATATCCAAATAATGCTAAAAAAATTGTTTCAGTTGTAATTATAAAATTTGTATTTGCAACAGTAGTATAATACATCGCAAATACATAGGCTGAAAATCCAATTGACAAAGATAATCCTGCTACAAACCCAGGAATTCCAGCATTATAAAATGATTTAAAAAAATTTTTCTTATAAGTAGCAAGCAAATATAAAGCTACAACAATAGTAAAAAAAAATTGTCTCCAAAAAAGAATTTGCCATAAATTAGCTCCTTCAAAAGATTTTACAATTAATCCTCCAAAACTTAGGCAAATTGCACCTAAACAAATTAAAAGTGTGCCAGGTATTTTTGTTATTAAGGTCAATTTATTTCTTTAATATCTTTTATAATTTCTTTAATTTCTGCAAGATATTCTTTATATAATTCTTCAGCCTCATTCAACTCAATAAGTTTAAACTCTATATTTTCACCTGGTGTTTTTTGAATTAACACGTCATAATCTGCAGATATCACATTAGCTATCTTGGGATACCCACCAATAGTCGGGTGATCAGTTAAAAGTATTATTGGTTGTCCGTCAGCTGGAATTTGTATCGCTCCCTTTGTTATCCCTTCAGATTTTATATTTGTATTAACAATATTGTTTATAGTTTCTCCTTCTAATCTCATTCCCATTCTATCTGTAAGATTTGTAATATTATAACTTTTAGAAAAAAAATCTTTTTTACTTTTTTCTGAAAAATAATCATACTGAAACCCTTTTAAAACTCTAATTATATTTTTAGTTTTAAAACTTACCTTTGAAATGAAATTGTTCTTAATTTTACTATTTTCTTTAATAAATATTTCATTATCTGTGTTTAGTTTTTTTCCTTCATTGGGACCAATCTGTGCTCTAGACAAAGTAGAAATACTATTAAAAAAAGGTTTAACATCAAATCCATTTTCTACTGACAAGTAGCCATAAACTGATTTTTGAGTTGCTATAATATCAATTTGATCTCCTTCCATTAAATCATAGCTTCTATAGCACTCTCCATCAATTTTCTTATCATTTTTAGAATAAATAATTTGAAAATATACATTGCCTGTTATAGCTATTTTTGTATTTCCTTTCATGAGCCTTAATAAAGGTCCCTGATAAGCAAATTCTATAACACCCTCTTGGCTCTTATTTTTAACTAAAGAATTTCCTAAAAAAAAATTTTTATAATCCATGCATCCGCCTGCGGCAATACCTAAATGCTGAAGGCCAAAGCGACCTTCATCCTGATATGTTGTATTAATCCCTGCCCTTAAAACTTTAAAAAAACTTTTATTCATTGTTAAAATTTTCGAATTCATTTTTTGTAATTGCTTTAAATTTCACTGTATCCCCTGGTGATAAAAGACATGGTTTTTTTCCATTTAAATTATCAAAAAGTTTAGTAGGAGTTTTTCCTATAATATTCCAACCTCCTGGACTTTCATGAGGATAAATATTACAAAATTTTTCAACTATACCGACAGACCCAGCTGGAACTTTTACTCTTGGAGTTTCTAAACGATTTAAAAATAATTTAGAATTTAAATCTCCCATAAAAGGATGTCCTGGTGTAAATCCTATCATATATATAAAAAAATTAGTTTTTAGATGTATGTCAATGATTTCATCTTTGTCGATTTTTAATTTTTTTTCTATGCGATCAAAATCTAGTCCAAAATCGTAACATACTGGAATAATCCATTCAGTTGTTTTTTTTGATAAATTTAATTTAGAATAATTAATTGCTTTTAAAAATTTAAAAACTTCAGCTGCATTTGTTTTTCTTAAATCAAAGTTTATTATTAATTTGTTGTACGAAGGTGTGCAATTTAATATACCAACTTCTTTTTCTAGGCTTTTGTCTTTATTAAGATATTGGAATAATTCAATTACTTTAGTATTTATTTCTTTGCTAACTTCTGTGCCAAAATCACAAACTATTCCATTGTCTCCAATATTATTTAGTTTTTTGAACATAAGTTGATATAATAATTACAATTATTTATTAAATAAACAATGTTTTTATAATATGGAAATAAATATTAATTGTGACCTAGGGGAAAGCTCAAAATTTCATTCTACCGAAAATGACCACTTGCTGTTAGAAATTGTAAATACTGCAAATATAGCTTGTGGTTATCATGCTGGAAACAATGAAACGATGAAAAAAACTATTGAAATGTCGAAAAAAAATGAAGTAAGTATAGGTGCTCACCCTTCTTTTAATGATCCCGATAATTTTGGAAGAAAAAGAATTAATTTAAAACCTTTAGAAATAAAAAAATTAATCATTGATCAATATCAAGCTCTTCAAAATATAGCTGAAAAATTTAATGAAAAAGTTACACATATTAAGCCTCATGGAGCTTTAAATAATATGGCTTGTGAGGATCTCGAGCTAGCTACTACACTTGCAAGTGTAATTAATGAAATTGATAAAGACCTTATCTATCTTGTGCCAACTGGTTCAAAAATGGAAATAGCTGCAAAAAAATTTAACATGAAAATTGCTTGTGAAATATTTGCAGATAGAAACTATGAAGATAATGGTAACTTGATATCAAGATCAAAACCAAACGCATTAATTATAGATCCAGAAATTGCAAAAAATCATGTATTGAATATGGTTAAAAATCAGTCTTTAAACTGTTTGTCTGGAAAAAAAATTCCTTGTGAAATAGATTCAGTTTGTATTCATGGTGACAATAAAAGTTCTCTTAATACTGCACGTGTCATTAAGGACAGTTTAAAAAAAAATGGTATAATGTTAAAATCATTAAATAAAATGAATAAATTTATATAATAATGATTAAAAAACATTTCATCGTCATTTTGATTAGTCTAATTTTGACAAACATAAGCTATGCTGCTAGCTCAGGTTCAGGAGATGGAAATCAAATAAAGATAGATAATTTTAAAAAAGGAGCTTCTTTAATTAAACAAGCAAAAAAATATGAAAAAAAACAAAATATTAAAAAAGCTAAAAAAAAATTTAATAAAGCGCTAAAATATTTCCAAAAAGCTAATAAAGAAAAACCAAATCAACCTGATACACTTAATTATTTAGGTTTTGCTTCAAGAAAAATTGGTAATTTTGACGTTGCAGAAGAATATTATCTTAAAGGATTATCTTTAGATCCAAATCATGTAGGAATAAATGAATATTTAGGAGAATTATATTTAGAAACAAACAGGATAGACAAAGCTAAAGAAAGACTTGTGGTTTTAGAAGACTGCAAGTGTGAAGAATATAATATATTAAAAAGTTCTATTGAACTTGGAAGTTCAAAATATTAAATATTTAATTTTCTATTTTAATAAAATCATCATTTAAAGAATCATAAAATCTGTAAGAATTGATTTTAATATTTTTTTTATCCACTCTTAAGGTAGTAGTTCTTGGAAATTTATTTATGAATGTCCAATATCTAGGCAAGTATAATTTAGAAAATTCCTTTTTATAACTATTTATGAGTTCTTTAATTTTTATTTTTTTAATTTTTGGAACTAAAAATGCAGCAATTTCATTCTCTCCTATCTCTGCTTTAACACCTAAAATTGCACTTTCTGAAATATTTTTATTTTTGTTTAAAGTAGTTTCAATTTCCCATGCTGAAATATTTTCACCTTTAACTCTAACAGAATCTTTTAAACGACCTATATAATAAAGATTATTATTTTTATCTTTGGTTGCTAAATCGCCTGTATGCAAACCATCTTTTTTCAACAAAGTATTTGTTGCCAGTTTATCTTCAAAATACCCCTTAGTAATCAAACCAAATTCTTTTTCTTTTATTATAATTTCTCCAATATTTTTTTTATTTTTAATTTTTTTAATATTAACCTTAAACCAAGGTAAAGGTTTTCCTATAGAGTCTTTTTTATTATTAAAGTTTATCGAAGTAAAACTTGACGCTTCTGTCATCCCATAAACTTCTCTTAGAGGAATATTAAACCTTTTTTTAAACCTAGAATATGTTATTGCGCTGCAACCGGCGCCAAAAGCTAATTTAACATTATGTTTTTTATCTTTTTTGTTTTTTTTTAATTTAAGCAATATATCAAGTATTCCTCCTAAATAATGAATTTTAGTAATTTTATGTCGTCTAATATCAATCCAGAATTTTTTTGCGGAAAATTTTTTAGAAATAATTAAATAAAAATCATTTAATAAAAATAAGATTATTAATTGTAATCCACCTATATGATGCATTGATTCCCATAAAAATAATTTATCTTTATAATTTATTTTAGCAGCAATGCCTGTTGCATATGCTGATACTAGTAGCATTTTTTGACTTACCATTACTCCTTTTGGTGGGCCTGTAGTTCCTGATGTAAATAATATACAGGCAGTTTCGTGCTGATCCAAAAGTTCAAAATTTTTTTTTTTATATTCTATATTTTTTAAATTTTCATTAATCTTTAGGACTTTACTAATTAATTTGGTGGGTAAATTTTTTGGTTTTTTGTTTTCTGAAAATATTATCTTAGGTTTAACTTTATTTATTATATAATCTAATCCCAGTCCTTTTCGTTCACTGCCTAAAGGGACCCAAATGACACCAAGTGTTACACATGCAAAAAATAAAATTATTTGCTCAAATGAATTATCTAAAACACTAACAACCTTATCTCCTTTTTTTAAACCTTTTTTGGAAAGACCTCCTCTTACTTTTAAAATCTTTTCTATTAACTGAATTTTAGTAATATTTTTTTTTTTGATTTTATATACAATATAATTTGGATTTTTTTTTAAACTAATATTAAGTAATTCTGAAATAGTTTTACTTGGTAGTAAATTTTTTTTCATTTATTAAAAATATTATTTATTTAAAAAATTTTTACTTATTTTTTGTGGTTCACCTGATTGAAATGATAGTTTGTGATATTTCTTTGCACTTTCAAAAGTTTCTTCCATTCCACTTTTAAAATTTTCCCACAATCTTCTTTTTGTAAATTTCATTGCCTTTTCAGGTTTTTCTGACAGTTCTTTTGCAATCTTCATAGAAAACCCCATTACTTCATTTTTGTTAATTAAATGATGAATAATTTCATTTTTATATGCTTCTTCACCCATAACTAATCTTCCAGTTAATGTAAGTTCAATTGCTTTTGATAATCCAAGCACTTTTGTTATTATCCATGGTCCTATCACACTTACTACCCCTGAATTAATTTCTACCTGTCCAAACTTAGCGCCTTTATGAGAAACTCTAATATCTGTAAGCAAAGTTAGTTGAAATCCAGAGCCAACTGCAGCTCCATTTATTGCGCTTATAACAGGTATTTCTGCTGATCTAACTGCCGTATAAACGTTTTTAAACTCATCTATCCAGCTATCAATTTTGTTTTTATCAAAATCTTTAAATTCATTTAAATCTTGTCCAGCACAAAAAGCTTTATTTCCTGAACCTGTAAAAATTATAGCTTTTAAATTATTTTTATTTTTTATTTCGTCAAAAATATCACAAATCTTTAAACGCATTTCTTTATTCCATGCATTTAAAACATTTTCACGATTAAAAGTTATTATTCCTATACTATCTTTTTTTTCAAAAATAATATTATCTTTCATGCTCTAATTATCCTGCGCCAGCAGAGCGTACTGTGCTTGGTAAATATGTAGCTAACTCAGGAAACGCTATCATTATAAAAACCATAACTACCATCATTAAAAACATTGGTAATGCAGATTTTGCTAAAAAATACATCTCATGTTTTGTCATTCCTTGTAAAACAAACAAATTGAAACCTACTGGAGGTGTAATTTGGGCCATCTCTACAAGAACTGTTAGATAAATTCCAAACCATATAACATTTATACCCGCATCTCTAATCATGGGTTCAACTACAGCCATTGTTAAAACTATGGAAGAAATCCCATCCAAAAAACATCCTAGAATAATATAAAAAACCATTAAACAAAGTAATAGTTCTAAATTTGATAAACCTATTGATCCAATCCATTCAGCAATTGTTCTAGGTAATCCAGTGAACCCCATTGACATTGTTAAAAAAGCTCCTCCAGCTAAAATAAAAGCTATCATGCATGATGTTTTTGTTGCTCCCATTAAACTTGCTAAAAATGTTTTGACGGTTAAAGAACCTTGTAAAGATGCAAGTATTAATCCACCAATAACTCCAAAACTTGCTGCTTCTGTGGGTGTAGCCCAACCCATATACATAGATCCAATTACAAATATGATTAAAGAAAATATTGGTATTAGAAATCTTGAACTTTTTACTTTTTCAAAAAACTTAATTTGTGGATCCTTGTCTGGCATTTTAGTTTTATTGAGAGTAGACCAGACTGCAACATACCCCATAAAAAGAGAGGCTAAAACTAAGCCGGGTAAAATTCCTGCCATAAATAACTGAATTATCGATTCATTAATTGTAACTCCATAAACTATTAAAGTTAGAGATGGTGGAATCATTAAACCAAGTGTGGCTGAACCAGCTAAAGTTCCTATTGTCATATTTTCTGGGTAACCTCTTTTCCTCAATTCTGGCACGGACATTTTACCAACTGTAGTTAATGTAGCTGCTGAAGAACCTGATACTGCGGCAAAAAAAGTGCATCCAACAATATTTGTGTGTAATAATCTTCCTGGTAAATTGTTCATCCAAGGAGCTAAACCTTTAAATAAATCTTCAGAAAGTTTGGTTCTATATAATATTTCACCCATCCATATAAATAATGGTAATGCAGTTAAAGACCAGCTAGATGATGTTGTCCATATAGTTGTGATCATTGCATCTCCTGCAGGACGAACTGTGAATATTTCCATCCCAACATAAGCAACCCCAATTAAAGCCAATCCAATCCATACACCACTTCCTAAAAGGAAAAATAATGTAAAAATAAAAATAATTGTTAAATATAAATGTTCCATATTTTTTTTCTAATCAATAGCTTTATCGTCTTTTACTTCCCATTTAGATTCTAGTTCATCATAATTAAAAAAAATTATTTGATAAAATCTATCTAAAAAAGCTACTGCTAAAATTAAAGTTCCAATAACCATACTCATTTGAGGTATCCACATTGGCCACGCATCATCTTGTTGAGAAATATCATTCAATATAAAAGAAAAATATGCTCCTCTACTAGCATAATAAAAATAATACAAAGTTAAGACAGAACCAATTCCATAGCACCATCTTTCTCCCCATTTTCTTTTTTTTCCAAGTTTACTTAAAAGCATTTTAACTCTTATATGTCCATCTTGATTAAGAGTGTAAGCCATTGCAAAAAAAGCAGAGGCGGCCATTGCATAACCAGCATAAGCTGTTGCTCCCATAGCGGTATTCCCCGTCCAGCGAGCTACCATATTATAAACAATAATTAACAATATCATTAAAAGTGCAACTGCAGCTAAGTAGCCAGCACCTTGATATAGATTATCCAAAAATGATCTTAATGGATGTTTTTTTTCTTGCATAAAATTTTAAAAAAAAACTGAGCCCAAAATTAATTGGGCTCAATTTAATTATTTCTATTTCTTTTTATTATTCAGATTTGAATCCAGCGATAATTTTTTTTCCAACAGAGCCAGCGTTAGCCATCCACTCATCAGACATAGTTTTACCGATTGATTCCAAGTCTTTTCTTAATTGACCTTTTGCTTCAGTAACAGTCATACCATTTGCAGCTAACTGGGATAAATACCAACCAGAAAGTTGCTCAGATCTTGCTGTACCAGCTGCTTCAGCCATTGCTGCAACACCCATAATTATATCCTGGTTTTTTTTACCAATCTTTTTCCAAGATTTTTTATTAACCATTACATAATTTCTAGGTAACCAAGCATTTACTTCATAAAAATGACTTAGATGTTCCCAAACTTTTCTATCATATCCAGTTGCTCCTGAAGAAACAAAAGATGAAGCAACACCTGTTGCTAAAGCTTGAGATAATTCTGCAGCTTCAACTTGTACAGGTAACATACCCATAAGTTCAGCTATTCTTGCAGTCGAGTTATTATAAGATCTAAATTTAATTCCCTTTGTATCAGCAACTGAATTTATTTCTTTATTAAAATACAATCCTTGTGAAGGCCAAGGCACACCATAAAGTAGTACCAAACCTTGAGAATCTAATATTTTTGTTAACTCTGGTTTTAAATGTTTCCAAAGTTTATCAGATGCATCATAAGAAGTTGCAAGAAAAGGAATAGAGTCAGTACCAAAAATTAAACTTTCGTTTTGGTGTCCAGAAAGCAATCTTTCTCCAATAGGTACTTGACCTGTTTGAATTGCTTTTTTAATTTCTCCACCTTTAAATAATGAACCACCTGCGTGAACTGTTATATCTATCTCTCCACCCGTTGCTATTCTTACAGCGTCAGCAAACATAACTCCATTTTGACTATGAAAGTTTGTTGCAGAATATGCCATAGGCATATCCCATTTTTCAGCCGCTTGTACATTTAATGCAAACACGATTGAAAACAATACTGTTGAGAATAATTTAATAATACTTTTTATCATTTTATCTCCTCTATTTTATTATTATTGATTCAATCTGATCACGAAAAAAAAAAAAATTCAAATAAAATTATATACAACTCATAATTGAACAATTAATATCTATTTGGCTTATAAGCTGATAAATCTATTTGATCATTATCTCTTGAAATATTTTTTGTTATCAATTCACCTGTTTTTGGTCCAGCTGTCAAACCAATATGGTGATGTCCATAAGCAAAAAAAACTTTTTCATCTATTGGTGACTTTCCAATTAATGGAAGACTGTCTACAGTTGCTGGTCTATGCCCTGACCACTCACTTTTTTCTTTGTATGAAATTCCAGGAAACATAGATTGTGCATTTTTCATAAGTAAATCATATGCTTTATGATTTGGTTTTGATTTAATGCTTCCAAACTCTACAAGACCAGCAAACCTTATTCCATTTAATGGCTTAGGTGCTATTGCAAGTTTTAAATAACCGTTCATCAACGGATATTTAAGTTCTAAATTTGTTTTTTTTAATTCTAAGTGATAACCTCTTTCTGACTGTAATGGAACATTAGCCCCATATTTTTTAGACAACGTGTCTGAAAAAACACCAGCTGTAATTAAAATATTGTCTGATAAAAGTTCACTGATATTAGTTTTAATCTTAATATCTTTTTCATTAGAATTAATATTCAAAACCTCTTCTTCTATAATTTTTCCACCTAAGTTTTTAAAACCCTCTAATAAATCTTTTAAATATTTTTTACTATTAGTTATATATCCTTGATTTTCTATTTTAATTGCAAAAGTATAGTCCTCAGAAAGACCTGGTACTAATTCATGAAGTTCATCATTTTGAACCTCTATTAAGGTGAAGCCATAATTCTTTCGAATATTCCAAGTAAAAGAATCTTTAGAGTAATCATTTTTATTTTTGTATAAGTATAAATATGGTGTTTCTTTAATCCATTGTATAGCATCTGTCCCTTCTGCTAATTTCTTGTGTTCTTCTATGCTATTTCTAAGCAAAGGTTCTAAATGTTTTGATATATGATTCACTTTTTTTTCTGTTGAGTAAGTTAAATATTTAAATAACCATGGTAAAATTTTAACTACACCTGGAAATCTTAAAAAAAGAGGGCCATTAGAAGAAAATAACATTTTAGGAATTTTATAGATTATCCCAGGAGTTAATACAGGTGTTATAGATGGTGCAGATAGCCAAGATGCATTACCAAAAGATGCTGACTCACCATCAATTTCTTTTTCAATTATTGTTACATCGTAACCTCTTCTAATTAAATTTAATGCAGAAGAAATTCCAATTATACCTGCTCCAATAATTGTTATTTTTCTCTTTTGATTATTCATTTATAAATTATGCAATCCATTCACTTACGGGTGCTTTTGCATCTTGTAAGGGTTGACTTATAATATCTATTAGACAAGGGTTTTTTTGTTTAAGTGCTTTTAAAATTATTTTTTTAAGATCTTTTGGTTTTTTTACTGTCCATGTTTTGAGGCCATATGCAGCAGCAACTTTTGCGTGATCAGTTCTTGTAAAATCTACTGAATAATATCTTTTATTAAAGCTAGATTTTTGTCCTGCTTTTATCCAGCCATATACACTATTTGAAATTACAATGAATATAATAGGTAATTTAAGTCTCATAGCAGTTTCTAATTCACCTACTGTAAATCCAAAACTTCCATCGCCCATAATTGCAACAACTTTATTTTTTGGCTGTCCAATTTGAACTCCTATTGATGCAGATAAAGAATAGCCAAGAGCCCCATGAGCACGATTAGTTAAGAAATACCTTCCAGATTTTGAAAAGTTATAGTAAGAAGCAAAATATGGACAGGGCGTACCAGGATCGACAACTATATATGCATCTTCTGGAAGAGTATTATTAAGCTCTTTAACAACACGTTCTGGTTTTATTAAACCCTTATTTTCATCACAAAGTTTATTAAATTCCTTAAATTTATTTTTTTTTACTTCTTTTACTATCTTTTTACCTTCAAAATTAAATTTTTTAATTTTTTTATTTAACTCAATTAATGTAAGTCTTGCATCTGCTATCAATGAAATGTGTGTTTTGTAGTTTGCTTCTATAACTTTTGGGTCTGCATCTATATGAATTATTTTAGTTTGTTTGTTGGGATATTGCCATTTTTCTGTCGTTACTGAGCCAGCTCGGCAGCCAATAAAAATTACCAAGTCTGAATTTTTTGTAATTTCTCTTGTATATATTGAACCACCATTACTTCCAACTACCCCTAAGCAATTTGGGTGAGTATCAGCTAATGTTCCTTTGCCTGTTACACTTGTTGCAAGAACAATATTAATTTTTTCAACTAATTTTTGTAATTCTTTTTCAGCAAATGAATTTTTTATAGCACCACCACAGATAATCATTGGTTTTTTTGATTTTAATATTTCTTCAATTATCTGATCTATTTTTTGTGGATCTGGTGATTTAGGTTGAGCAGGAAATTTTGTAAATTCTTTATTAACCCATAAGTCTTCTTCCTCCACTTCTGCTTTTTGAACATCATATGGAAAACAAAGATGGCATGCTCCAGGTCTGCCAGATGTACTTTCTTCAAAGGATTTTCTAATTATCTTTGCTAACTCTTTGGCTTTATCTATTTTTTCATTCCATTTAGTTAAGGGTTTAAATAGTTCTTTTTGATTTAATTCTGTTAAAGGAAAATGACCAATTGAACTAGTGGGAACATCACTTGTTATTGCAATTACTGATATTGAAGATTCATTTGCTTCAACAATTCCTGGTATTATATAAGTTGCACCACCACCACTTGGTCCTTCGCAAATTCCAACTTTACCTGTAACTCTTGCATAGGCATCTGCCATGTAACTAGCGCTTCTTTCATCCCTTGTTAAAATATGCTTAATTGAGTGATTTAACCTATATAGTGCATCATAAAAAGGTAAAGTCGTATCGCCACAAAGCCCAAAAATATATTTAACTTCATGTTTTTCTAGTAGTTTAACCAGTGCTTCAGCACCTGTTAAATAATTAGAGCCTTTAGACATAGTATAATTAAATATAAAAAAATGTCCCTGTCAAATTTAATTACTTGCTTTAGAAGGAAATTATAATTAGGGTTTATTTATGGTAGTTGGAAGTAATATCAAAAATATAGCTGTTGGTGGCAAAACTGTATACGGAGGTACTGTAGGTGTCTGCATGCTAGATACTCAATTTCCAAGAATACCAGGAGATATAGCTAATGCGAGAACATGGAGCGTTCCAGTGCATTATAGAATAGTACCTGGAGCAACACCAAAACAGGCGGTTTATGATGAAGGTAAAGAAATTTTAGATGGTTTTATAAGTGCTGCAAAAGAATTGGTTAGAATGGGTGCTGATGGCATTACAACTAACTGTGGTTTTTTATCATTGTTTCAAAAAAAAATGGCTGAAGCTGTAAATGTTCCAGTTGCAACCTCTTCTTTAATGCAAGTACCAATGGTTCAAAGTTTGCTGCCAAAAAATAAAAAAGTTGGGATTCTAACTATTCACAAACCTTCTTTAAAAGAAGCCCATTTAAAAGCTGCTAATATTCCATTAGATACACCTGTTATAGGGACCGAAAATGGAAAAGAATTTACTAGAGTCATCATAAATGATGAAAAAGAAATGGATATAGATTTAGCTAGACAAGACCATATAGAAGCGGTTGAAGAATTATTAAAAAAAAATTCTAATATTGGTGCCTTAGTGATGGAATGTACTAACATGAGTCCTTTTGCTGCAGATATCAGAAAAAAATTTAACATTCCTGTATTTAATATTTATACTTTTATAGAATGGTTTCAGTCAGGGTTGTTACCTACAAGGTTTAATCCAGATCATGATGATCCTAGAAAATAAAAGTGCTTAGCATTCTTGGTTACTATTCTTCATTAGAATTTTATTATTTAGCTTTGTTTCTAATAGTTATTGGAGCAACAACGCAAAGTGCTGTGGGTATCGGTTTTGGTATTCCCGCTTGTTTTTTAATTCTTTTTGAGCCTACTATGGTTCCTAGTTGTATTGTTTTAATGGGTACATTTTTAGCCTTTAGTAACGCATTACTAAGTTTAAAAGATGTTATCCTGAAAGATTTAGCTTATTCGTTCTCAGGAAGAGTTTTTGGAACTTTACTTTCGGTTCCTTTAATTTCATTAACATTTGGTACAAAAAGTTTTTTAATAATTTTTGGTATATTGCTTTTAATCACGGTATTTTTAAGTGCTAAAAAATGGAATATTATAGCTACAAAAAGAAATATAACAGTTGCTGGAGCTTGTTCTGGCTTTATGGGAACTCTTACTGGTGTAGGAGGTCCTCCTATGGCAATCGTGTATCAAAATAGTTCTTCTAAAAATGTTGTTGCTACTTTAAATATGTTTTTTGGTATTGGAGCTTTATTTTCTGTTTTAGTATTAATTTATATTGATCTAATAAATTTTAGAGAAGTAGTGAGATGTTTATTGCTAGTCCCTGGAATTATATTTGGAATAATATTAGGTAGACAAAAAATTGTTAAAGATTATGTAAACATAAATCTAAAAAAACTTATACTGATAATATGTTTTATAAGTGCTATAATAGTTTTGGGACAAGCTATTATTTAATAACAATTTCTTCTTTTATCAGCACCACGGGATAAAGTTTTATTTGAATTTATTTTTATTGCTGTGACACCACCAAATATTCTATTTTTTTTCTTATATTTATATATTTTTAATATCTTATCTTTTTTTTTATAATTAAATTTATCAAGGTAGTTTTTTTCTACTAGAATAGTATTTGCACTATTATGTCTTACACGTGGTAAATCAATTGCTTTTTGTATTTGAATATTATTTTTATATACATGGTGTAAAATTTGAAAAATAGTTTGTGGTTGACCATGATCACCAGGTGTTGCAATTGTTAAATCACACCTTTTTCCATTTGAAACTATGGATGGACATAGTGTATGGAATGGTCTTTTATTAGGTTTTAAATAATTAATAGAGTTATCAATTTTTTCTAAATATAATCTATTATGTAATATAACACCAGTTCTTGATGAAACAATCCCACTCCCAAACTCTTCAAATAAACTTTGCACCCAACTCACAGCATTACCATGTTTGTCAACAACTACAAGTGTACTTGTATCTCCAGATATATTTTTTTTATAATCCTTTTTTTTAAAATATATATTTTTTTTTAAATCTTTAATTTTTTTAAAATTAATTTTTGAAATAGTTGGATCTATACAATAAAAATCTCTATTATTAAAAGCAATTTTCTTATTTTTAAAGTAGCTGTATAAATTTATTTTTTCTGATTTTTTGTTTATATTCTGAAATAAATTACATAATATTAATAAGGCTAAACCTTGAGAGTTAGGTGGTGCTGTATATACTTTTTTTTTATAATAATTTGTTACGATTGGTTTTTGAATTAATGTTAAGTGATTTTTAAAATCTGTTTCTGTTATAATTGATCCTTGTTTTTTTATATCTTCAACTATAATTTTGGATAGTTTTCCTTTATAGAATGATTTAGCTCCATCTTTAGATAGTATTCTAAGGGTTTTTGCTAAATTTTTTTGCTTAATTTTGGATCCAATTTTAAAAATTTTTTTTTCTCCAAAAATTGAAGATAAGTTTTTATTATTCTTAATTAAACTTTTGTAAACTTTACCCTCTAAGAAATCTTTTAGATATTTGTTTATAGTAATACCCTTTTCAGCAAAATTAATTGCATCTTTTAATACTTCTTTAAAATTTTTTTTACCATATTTTTTTAAAGATGTTTCCCATGCGTGCACTACCCCTGGTATAGAAATTGATAAAGGTCCTCTTTGGGGTATTTTTTTTAAACCTATAGATTTAAAATATTTTTTTGATGCTTTTATGGGTGATTTACCAGATCCATTTATAACCTTTACCTTATTTTTTTTAGCATCATACCAGAGTGCAATACTGTCACCTCCCAATCCATTCATATTTGGAATTACTACAGCAAGTGTTGAGGCTGTTGCTATTGCAGCATCTATAGCATTTCCTCCCTTTTTTAATATTTTCATTCCAGCTTTGGTGGCATCTCTGTGGCCACTAACTACCATTCCATATTTGGTTTTTAATCTCATTTAAAATTTTCTAAATCAAATAATTTTTGCTGGAAATTGGTTAGTCTTTCTGCACCTTTTTCTTTTACTACAAAAGTTTCACTAATTACGATTCCATACTCTTCTAACCATAAAGCAGGTATGCAATGAAATGTCATATTTTCTTTTATTATGTTTTTATCACCTTTTCTAAAACTTGTGGTTAACTCTCCCCAAGTTGGTGGAAAACCAATACCAACTGGATAACCTATTCTAGAATCTTTTTTTAAACCATATTTGCTTATAACTTCTCTCCAAGTTTTTTCTAACTCGTGTCCAGTAATACCCGGTTTAACTTTTGCTAAAACCGCATTAAGTCCCTCACATATAATATTTGCTGTATCTTTAATTTTTTTAGGTGTTTTTCCCATATAAATACATCTAGCTAATGGAACATGGTATCTATGTTTGGCTCCACCTAACTCTATATAAAAAATTTCATTTTTTTTTAATTTTTTATCAGTCCAACTTAAATGTGGTGCACTGCAATATTTTCCTACCATAGCGTTAGGTGGTTTACATGTAAAAGTGCCTCCAATTTTTTTAGTACCGCTGGTGGTAGTCTTATTAAGCTCAGCTATAACATCACATTGGCGAACACCAATCTTTGCTTTTTGCAAAGCTTTTTGCATAGCTAGATTAGCAATTTTACCTGCCTCTTTCATATAGATTATTTCTTGATTTGACTTTGTCATTCTAATCCAGTTTATTAATAAAAAGGCATCTTGAAATTTTGCTTCTGGAAGATTTTTTATTAAAATATTATTCCATTTTGCTGTGTAATAGTAATCATCCATTTCGACACCTATATTTTTTTTATCCCATTTTTTTTCTTTGATAAAATCAACTAAAAAATTCATCGGATGTATAAGTTGTGAAGCTACAAAAGTGTCAGGATAGGGAATTATATGATTTTTATCCAAGTAAGCTGTAAATTTTGCCCCGACTGAATCCATTTGTCTTCCAATCCAATAAGGCTGATCTTCATCAATTGTAATAACTACCATTTGGGGTGTATAAAAAGACCAGCCATCATATCCTGTCAAATAAAATTGATTTGCTGGACTTGAAACTAACAATAAATCAATATTGTTATCAAGCATCTTCGCTTTAACTTTATTAACTCTTTCTTGGTATTCTGATTTAGAAAATAATATTTCATTTCCAAATTGATTAATGTATTTTTTTTTCATTTTTAATAAAGTAATATTTTTTAAAAAATCAAATTGCTTTAAATTTTAATCATTATAATATATATAAATTAATGGTGTTAGAACAATCCATCATATTAATTCAAATTATCTTTATTGATATTATCATGGCTGCTGATAATGCAATAATTATAGGTCTTATAGCATCAAACTTTGCTCCAAAACATAGAAAACAAATAATTTTTTGGGGTGTGCTTGCAGCCTTAGTATTTAGAATTATTTTTGCTCTTTCAGCAACTTTTTTATTTGGATTTCCTTTTATTAAAATTATAGGTGGGTTGCTTTTAATTTGGATGGTACATGACCTGCAAAAAGATTTATTTCATACAAAAAAGATTAAATCACCAACTAAAGTATCTAAAGAACCATCTTATTTACAAAGTATATATAAAGTAATTTTTGCTGACATAACTTTAAGTTTTGATAACGTAATTGCTGTCGTTGGGGCTGCAAAAGATCAATTTTTTCTAATGATATTTGGTTTGGTTTTATCTGTTGTTTTAATTGGAACTTTAGCTACTTATTTTGCAAAATATATACAAAATCACAAATGGATTGGATATATAGGTTTAGCAGTAATTATTATAGTAGCCATACAGCTTATTATAGGTGGACTAAATGATTTTGGAGTATTGTCAATTAATGAGACTTTTAAAAGATATTTTTAATTTTTCTTCAAGAATTTTTTTTATTAATTTTTAAATTCAGCTCTTTTAATTGATCTTCGTCAACCTCTGAAGGGGCTTTCATCATCAAATCTTGTGCATTTTGATTCATTGGAAACATTGTAACCTCTCTAATATTTTTTTCATTTGCCAGTAACATAACTATTCTATCAATGCCCGGTGCAATACCGCCATGTGGAGGAGCGCCATAACTCAATGCATTAATCATTCCACTGAATTTTTCATTTACATGTTTCTTATCATATCCAGCGATTGAAAATAATTTATACATTAAATCAGGTATATGATTTCTAATAGCTCCTGATGATAACTCAACACCGTTGCAAACAATATCATACTGGAACGCTTTTATTTTTAAAGGATTATTAAAGTCAATATTTTTAATATTTCCTTGGGGCATTGAAAAAGGGTTGTGACTAAATTTAATTTTTTTTGTAATTAAATCTTTTTCAAACATAGGATAGTCAACTATCCAACAAAAAGCAAATTCGTCTTTATTAATTAGTTTTAGTTCTTGACCTATTTTATCTCTTGCTAAAGCAGTAATTTTTTCGACATCATCTTTTTTGCCACATGCTAAAAATATACTGTCTCCAATTTCAGCAGAAGTTATTTTCATAATTTCTTTTAATGATTCCTCTGAAAATAATTTTCCAACAGGACCTTTCGCTGATATAGTTTCATTTTTTTCAAAAGTAAAATAAGCAAGGCCTGAGGCTCCTTCTTCTTTAGCCCATTTATCAATGCTGTCAAAAAAACTTCTTGGTTTATCTTTGGTATTTTTTGTAACAATTGCTCTTACTTGAGATCCAGATTTCACTAATTTTTTAAATATCTCAAATGTAACATCATCTCTTGAGAAGATTTTTGTTAAATCTGATATAATCAAAGGATTTCTTAAATCTGGTTTATCAGTTCCATAATTAAGCATAGAATCTTCGTAAGAGATCTTTACAAATTTTTCAGATTTTATTTTTTTATTTGAAAACTTTTTAAATAAATTAACCATTAATTTTTCTACGACATTAAATATGTCCTCTTGTTCAACAAAAGACATTTCTAAATCAAGTTGATAAAATTCACCTGGGCTTCTGTCAGCACGAGCATCTTCATCTCTAAAGCATGGAGCTATTTGAAAATATTTATCAAACCCAGCAATCATAATTAATTGTTTGAATTGTTGTGGTGCTTGTGGAAGTGCATAAAAATTACCTGGGTTTAATCTACTTGGCACTAAAAAATCTCTGGCTCCCTCTGGACTTGAAGATGTCAAAATTGGAGTTTGATATTCTAAAAAACCTAATTTTGTCATTTCTGATCTTATAAAAGCAATTACTTTAGATCTTAAAATTATATTTTCATGAATTTTTTTTCTTCTTAAGTCTAAAAATCTATATTTTAATCTAATATCCTCAGCATATTCTTGGTCACTAAAAACTGGCATTGGTAGTTCTTTACACTGCCCAAGTGTTTCAAAAGATAGTATTTTAACTTCAACCTCTCCTGTGTCTAATTCAGTGTTAATGGTTTCTTTTGTTCGTTCTACTACAGTACCTTCAATTTTAATAACAGTTTCTAATTGTAATTTTTCTAACTCTTTGAAAAATTTACTACTATTGTCTATAACACACTGCGTTAAACCATAATTATCTCTTAAATCAATAAATAATAGGTTTCCATGATCACGTTTTTTATTAATCCAACCTGATAAAATAATTTTTTCATTTTTATTTTTTATATTTAATTCGTTACAAGTATGAGTTCTATATTTATGCAAATTTACACCTTGTCTATTTATTTAACATTTTCAAGGACTCTTTTATTACCTTAAAGTTAAGTGATTTACCACTTTTTAAAGAAAATCTATCTAAAATATTAACAAATTTTAATATCTTATCATAAGATCTTTCAATTCTTTTCGCTATAAAATCTATATATTTTTTATCTACAAAAATTTGTTTATCTGAAAAACTTTTAGATAAAATTGCTTTTATTAAATCATCACCAGGTAGAGATATTTTTAAAATAGAACTACTTTTTACCCTTGATTTTAAATCTGGTAATTTAAAATTAAATGTTGATATAGGTTTTTCAGAGGTTATTAAAAAAAATTTATTATCTTGTGAAGCCATATTAAATAATGAGTATAAAATATTTTCTGGTATCTTTTGAGTTAAATCTTCTATTATTAAAATTTCTTTTAATTTAAACTTCAAAAAAACACCATCATTAATATCTTTACTATTAATTATTAATGAAGAGCTTTTTCTTTTAAGTATAGAAGCTAAATGACTTTTGCCAGAACCTTTTGGCCCAGAAATATTTACAGATTTTTTTAACCATTTCGGCCATGATTCTATTAGTTTAAAAGCTTCAAAATTACTTTTTGAAACATAAAAATCTTCTTTTAAAAAAATTTTTTTATAAGGAAATTTAAATATTAATTGTTCATTCATTTTTAATTAAAAACCAAACTCCTTTATTTTCTTTTAAAGAATAATCATAATACTCAAATTCTTTGTAAAGTTTTTTGGGACTGCCAAAATATTCCAGCTTAAAAATTGTTTTATTAACACTAAATTTTTTTATAGAATAATTTTTAATAGTTGTGATTTTTTGAATTGACATCTCTAAATCGTATAATTTTTTTAAATCAATATTCTTGTAAGTAAATTCAAGCGAAAGTGGCGTTGAGTAATTGATCAAATTTACTTTTTTCCACGTATCAATTATATTTAGCTTAATGATCTTGATTAATTTGTTAATTTCATTTTTATCTTCAATAGAAAAATCATTATCATAAACGATCGACTTATTATATTTATTATCTGTTAAATTCATCTTTAAAAAAATATCAAGCTTATCATTATTTAATTCTATTATAGAAATTACATAATTATCTATACTATATTTTTTAGCTATATTTTGAATTTCAAAATTTTCTATTGAATTTTTAAATTTTTGAATATCAGAAACTTCTACTAAATCTTCAATTGGTAAAATAAAGTTTATCAATTCTTGTTCTTTATATATATTTTCCCAATCTTTAAAAAAAATATTTTCGTCATAAATTTTTATTTCTCCATTATCAATAAAAATTGGAAAAAATAGTAATGAAATTTTTTTTGGATTAGAAAATAATAGTCCTTTTTGTTCTAAAAAAATACTTAAATCTCTTTCTTTAAAAATTACATCAAAAATAGCTTTATATTCATTGTTACTAAAACTTTCATTTCTTATTACAAAACTATTAACTAGTTTTTTTAATTCTTTTGATTGTAGTGATTTAATTTTATTTTGATCCTTTGATAATAAAACTTTTAATAAAAGTTTTTTAAATGCTTTCTTTAAACCATCTTCTATGGCTTTATCTCTAGAAAATGTAATATCCATCTGTTTTGAAACTTCAATATTTTCTACAAAAAAAATATTTTCCCTTGAAAATGAAAGTTTTACAGATATTAATAAAAATATAGTTGCTGTTAAAAAAATTAAACTATATTGTTTAATTGAATATTTTGTTAAATTAATCATTAGTTAAACTCAGTGAAAAAAACCTATTATACTTATAAAAAAAGCGGTGTTAATATTGGATTAGCAGATAAATTGGTTAAATACATATCCAAAGCCTCAAAAAAAACAGAAAAAAAGCAACAAAATTCAAAATCCTTTAAAAATATAGGCAGTTTTGGGGCAATATATGACTTATCGAGATTAAAGTATAAAAACCCGATTATAGTTTCCTCTACAGATGGAGTTGGCACTAAAATTGAAGTAGCAAATAAAATCAATAAATTTAATACTATAGGTATTGATTTGGTTGCAATGTGTGTAAATGATTTGATTGTTCAAGGTGCAAAACCACTTTTTTTTTTAGATTATATATCAATTGAAAAATTAAATATTCCAAAAATAAAAAATTTAATAAATGGGATAGTAAAAGGATGCAAAATTTCAGGTTGTTCTCTTGTTGGTGGTGAAACAGCAGAAATGCCTGGAACATATTCTAAAGGAAAATTTGATATAGCAGGGTTTTCTGTAGGTATAGTTGAAAAAAGTAAATTATTAATTAAATCTAAAATTAAAAAAAATAATATTATTTTGGCAGTTCCTTCTTCAGGATTACACTCAAATGGTTTTTCTTTAGTAAGAAAAGTATTAAGTAAAAAAATACACAACAAAGATTCAAAAAAATATTATTTTTCTAATAAACAACTAAACAAAGAACTAATAAAACCTACAAAAATTTATGTAAAAGAAATATTAGCACTCAATGATAAAAGATTAATCAATGGATGTGCCAATATTACTGGTGGAGGATTAATAGATAATATCATTAGGGTAATTCCTAAAAACCATGTTTTAAATATTGATTTGGGTAAGATTAAAACTAAAAAAATATTTAGTTGGTTAAAAAGTAGAGGAATACAAGATAAAGAAATGATTAATACTTTTAATTGTGGAGTTGGCTTTTGTATAATAACAGATAAAAAAAATATATCTAAAATAAAAAATCATTTTTCTAAAGAATTTAAACCATATGAAATAGGATACATATCTAAAGGTAAAATGTTGACTAATATATATGGAAAAATTAAATGGTAAAAAAGAAAAAAGTATCTACATGTGTTTTTATTTCTGGAAATGGGACTAATTTAAAAAAAATTTTTAAAAACTCTAAAAATAAAAATTTTCCCATTAAAATTGATTTAGTTATATCAAACAATGCAAAAGCAAAAGGTATAATTTTTGCTAAAAAAAATAATATAAAAGTAAAGTGTATTAAATATATAAATCAAAAGAGTTTTGAAAAAAATTCTTTAATATTATTAAAAAAAAATAATATTAAATTAATTTGTTTAGCTGGATTTATGAAAATTTTATCTTCAAAATTTATAACACAATTTAAGTATAAAATCTTAAATATACACCCTTCGTTATTACCTAAGTATAAAGGATTAAATACCCATATGAGGGTAATTAAAAATAAAGAAAAGTTTAGTGGATGTACTGTTCATTTTGTAAATAAAAAATTAGACTCTGGAAAGATAATTCTTCAAAAAAAAATTAAGATTCAAAAAAAAGATACTCATAAATCTCTAAATAAAAAAATTCTTAAACTTGAATATATTGCTTATTCCCTGGCTATAAAAAGAATATTTAAAAATTAATTTTTAAAGAAAAAATTTATTTCCTTTGTTGCATTGTCTAGGCTATCTGAGCCATGTACTGAATTTTTGTCGATAGAAATGCCATATAATTTTCTTATAGTTCCTTCAGCGGCATCTTTTGGGTTTGTTGCGCCCATAATTTCTCTATTTTTTAAAATTGCGTTTTCACCCTCTAAAATCATCACTATTATGGGTCCTGATGATAAATAGGCACATAGCTCTTCATAGAAAGGTTTTGTTTCATGAACCTTGTAAAATTCTGATGCTTCTTGTTTTGTTATTTTTACTTTTTTAGATTTTGAAATATTTAAACCGTTATTTAGAAAAATTTTTTTTATACTATCTCCTAATTCTCTTTCTACCGCATCTGGTTTAATTATTGATAAAGTTTTTTCAATCATATTAGTTACTCATAAAATTCTTTTATTAAATTATTTAATAACCTAACTCCAAAACCTGTGGCTCCACCAGGATTTAAATTTGCAGCTTTTTTTGAAAATGCCATTCCTGCAATGTCTAAATGTGCCCAAGGAGTTTTGTTTAAAATAAATCTTTGTAAAAATTGTGCAGCTGTTATTGATCCAGCTCCACCTGCGTAATTTATATTTTGCACATCAGCAATTGGCGAGTCCATTAATTTGTCATAATTTTTATGTAGAGGTAGTCTCCAAACTTTTTCATTAACATTTTCACTTGATTTAAAAATATTTTTTGATAATTCGTCATCATTAGAAAATAGACCCGCATACTCTTCTCCCAAAGCCATTATAATAGCACCGGTCAATGTTGCCAAATCTATTATGAATTTAGGTTTAAATCTTTCTTCTGTATAAGTTAATGCATCTGCTAGCACAAGTCTTCCTTCTGCATCTGTGTTAAGAACTTCAATTGTTTTACCTGAGTAAGATTTAACTATATCACCTGGTCTTTGTGCATTACCATCTGGCATATTTTCAACTAAACCAACTACACCTACAGCATTAATTTTTGCTTTACGTATTGCAAGACTTTTCATTAATCCAACAACTACTGCTGAACCACCCATGTCATATTTCATCTCTTCCATAAATCTAGCTGGTTTTAAAGAAATACCACCAGTATCAAAACAAACGCCTTTTCCAACAAACGCTAAGGGTTTTCCAAAATTATTTTTTGCTCCATTCCATTTTATAACTACTAAAAAAGTTTCATTTTCACTTCCTTGACCAACACCCAAAAGTGAATTCATGCCCATTTTTTTTAACTTTGCTTCATTTAGAATTTCTATTTTTAATCCTAATTTAGAAAGTTTTTTTATTTCTTCGGTGTATTTTTTTGGGTTTAATACATTTGGAGGTTCTGAAACTAAATCTCTGCTTAAAAAAACACCTTCTTTTATAGCATCATAATATTTATATTCTTTTTTAACTTTTTCTTTATAAGATGTAATAACTTTAAAGTTGATTTTTTTGTTAATCTTATCTTTGTTTAAAGTTTTATATTTATTAAATGTATAGCTTTTAAGTTGAAATCCAAAAGTAAATTCAGAAATAAATTTTATAGTTCTTTCCTTATTTTCACTTAAACTGTCAGCATATAAATCTATTGAATTAATATGTTTAAAATTTTTAATATATGAAAAGAAAGTTCCCCCAATTTCTTCAGGATAATATTTTTCATATTTTTTTTTAATTTTTATTATAAAACATTTTTTTTTATCTGAAATATCAAGTGAATTTATTTCATCTTTTTCATTTTTTCCTTTTAATATTTTTAAAAATGAATTTATTTTACTAACTACTTCCTTTGATAAAAGACCTCTTGGATCCTTATAATCATATTTTTCAGATACAAAAATAGCTAAAGCATCACTATTCTTTCCCAAATTATTGTCGAAAATTAACATTTTTTTCCTACCCTTAACCTATAGATTGAATTCTAATCGAAGTTGTTTTATTAGTTATATATAATATTTACCCTTAAATGAAAAACAAAATTTACTATTATTTTTTTAAAGAGTTTTTTGCCTTTTTTGCTATTATCCTCTTTACTCTCACTGCGATAGTTTGGACCGTACAAGCAGTAAATTATTTAGATTTTGTTACTGAAGATGGCCATGCATTTTATACATATTTTTCATACTCCATTCTAGGGATTCCAAAAATTATTTCAAAATTAATGCCGTTTTCCTTCTTGGGATCTATAATGTTAACAATTCTTAAGCTTGAAGAA
Source organism: Candidatus Pelagibacter sp. (assembly GCA_002689925.1). Taxonomy (GTDB): domain Bacteria; phylum Pseudomonadota; class Alphaproteobacteria; order Pelagibacterales; family Pelagibacteraceae. The sequence continues at coordinate 29,931 of NZIO01000014.1, read as the reverse complement.
AATAATGAATTGTTAGTTTTGTGGACATCTGGCTTAAATAAAATGAAAATTGTAAATATAATTTTCTTAATCTCTATTTTTGTAACCATCATTCAATTAATAACTTCAAGTACTTTTTCACCAAAATCTTTGAATGTTTCTAGATCTTTATTAACAGGCTCTAATATGAATATTATACCTGCTTTGCTTCAAGAAAAAAAATTTAATGATACAGTAAAATCTTTAACTATATTTGTAAATGAAAAGAAAAAAAATGGTGCGATTGAGAATATATTTTTAAGAGAAGAAGGACTAAACAAAGAGTCATCAACAACATTTGCAAAAAAAGGTTTTTTAAAAAAAATTAACAAATCGAGTATTTTAGTGCTGTTTGATGGAGTCATTCAAAAAGAAAAAGAAGGTAAAATTAGTTTTATTTATTTTGATAAATTTGAATTAAATTTATCAAAATATAAAAATAAAAGTAGCTCGTGGCCAAAAATTCAAGAAAATCCAACTACTATTCTTTTTGATTGTTTCTTTTCATATAAAAATTTTGAACTTTCTTATTTTTCAAATATTGAAAATTTATTTAAAAAATTATTAAATGTAAAAAATATAGAAAAATGTCCCTATCCAACAATTGAAGTTTCCAATGAACTAAATAGAAGATTTGGTATGCCTCTTTATATTCCTTTGCTAGCATTAATAGGTTGCTACTTATTATCCTCAAGACGTGAGAGTAAGAATCAAAAATTAATTAAATTTATGTATTTTCTTATAGGTTTTTCAGTATTGATTTTTGCTGAAATTGCAGTGAGATATTCTGGTAAAGTTAATTATATAGCTATATCATATTATTTATTACCCATTTTATTAATTGTATTAAATTACTTGAACTTGTTTAGGGTTTTTAAATATGAAAACTTGACAAAATAAAAAATTATATGCCCTTATTTTCAATATTAAATAGATATTTTTTTAAAGAGTTTTTACATAAAATAATTGTCGTCACATTATCATTTTTTGGTTTAGGAATTATTTTAAATCTATTTGAAGAAATTAATTTTTTTAAAGACTTCGATGTTGGAGTTTTACTTCCTTTATTAATGTCCTTATTTAAAGTTCCACATTTAATTTATAAATTGTTTCCATTTATAATTTTAATATCTTCAATTTGGTTATTTTTAAAATTTATTCGTGATGATGAAATGACAGCGATTAAAATTGGTGGTATTTCAAATGCTAAAATTATTTTATCTCCCTGTTTAATTGCTTTTGGAGTGGGTGTGTTTTTTGTGTTAGGTTTAACTCCAATAACATCAACGTTGGCACAAAAATATTTTAGTTTAAAAGGTGGTTATGTTAAAAATAATGATTTTTTAGCTGCAATTACAGTTAATGGTATTTGGATTAAAGAAAAAAATCAAAATAATTATAGTTACATTAGGTCTGCAACCCTAACCGATTCAAAACTAACAGAGGTTTCAATATATCAATTTGATCTAGAAAATAATCCTCTTTTAAGAATTGAGGCTGAAGAAGCTGATATAAAAAATAAAATGTGGACTCTTAAAAATGTAAAAATTTATCAAAAAGATGAAAATATAGATGTTAAAAAAATCAATGAAATGCAGTATTTAAGTGCCTATGACATAAAAAGTATTAAAAATCTCTATTCAAATCTGGAAACTGTCTCATTTTGGAATTTAAAAAAATTAAGTTCAGTTTATCAAAAAAGAGGTTATTCAACGAAAGAAATTGAGAGCAAATTTCATAGAGCAATTGCGTTTCCATTCTTTCTTTTAAGCATGGTTTTTTTAGCAGGTGTAAGTATTATGGGTTTAAGATTTAGAGGGAAATATGTAGGTTATATATTTTTTGCAATAGTTTCTTCGGTGATAATTTATTATTTCAATGATTTTTCAAAAGCTTTAGGAGAAACAGATAAATTGCCTATTCAAGTAGCTGTATGGATGCCCGTCTTGATTATATTTGTCTTTAGTTCTATAGGATTAATTCATGTCAATCAAAAATAAAAAGATATTACATTACTTAGTATTAATATTTTTATTTAGCACAAATATCTTTATTACTCATTCTGATGAATTTGAGATGACCGCTTCAGTTATAAATGTTGACAAAGAAAATGAAACTGTTCAAGCGGAAGGTTCAGTAGTGGTAACAGATGATATTGGTAATATAATTACTGCAGATGAGAGTAAATACTTTAAAAAAGAAGAGGTGTTGGAAGCTTACGGTTCTGTTGTAATAACTGATACAAAAAATAATAAAATAACCTCTGATAAAGTTATGTATGATCAAAAAACTGGAAAAATATATACATTTGATAATTCTAAAGTATTTTTAGATGATGGCTATGAAGTAACATCTGATAGTCTGATATATGACACTCTTAATGATCAAATTTCATCAAATGAATATTCAAATCTTATTGATTTAGAAGATCAATCACTTTCTGTAGAAATGTTTCAATACTCTACAATTAAAAAAATATTTGCCTCTAAAGGACTTATTGAGTTTATAGATAATTTAAAGAACAAGCATTATTTTGATGAAGTTTATTTAGATACTGGTAAAAAGAAATTAACTGGTTCCAGGGTTAGAGTTAATTTAAACAGAAATAATATAATAGAAGCAAATAAAGAAAACCACCCTAGGTTTGTTGCCAATTCGGCAGTGATTACAACAAACAAATCTTTTTATAAAGGTGGTGCTTATACTTTATGTAGAAAAAGAGCAAATGGTAAATGTCCTCCATGGACATTGCAAGCCAAAAAAATTACTCACGATAAAAAGAAAAAAACAATTTATTATGATAATTCATGGGTAAAAATTTATGATATACCAGTATTTTACTTTCCTAAATTTTTTCATCCAGATCCCAGTGTAGATAGACAATCAGGTTTTTTAAGACCATCATTTACTGAGTCTGACATTATGGGGAGTGGAGTTGCTTTACCTTACTTTTTTGATTTAGGAAAAAATAAAGATTTAACATTTACACCTAAATTTTTTTTAGAGGAAAATCCTCTTTTTTTGGCTGAGTATAGACATGTAACAAAAAATTCTAGTACAGTTTTAGATTTTGGTTATGCCCAAGGTTACAAATCAAATACATCTAAAAGAACAAAGGGATCAAGAAATCACATGTATCTTAAGTCTGATCTTGATTTAGATATGAGTAAATTTGATACTAGTGATTTAAATTTAAAAATTCAGCGAGCAAATAACTCTACTTATTTTACAATCTATGACATCAATACTGCAAAAGATGCGGGGGCAACAGGTTTAGTTGAAATGGGTGATACAACTTTAGAGAATGAAATTAAGTTAAATCTTAAAAAAGATTCATTTTATTTGACTTTGCAAGGAAATGTTTATGAAGATATTACTGTTTCTTCAAATACAAGGTATGAATATATACTGCCAACATTCAATATAGGAAATAAACTTTATAGCTCCGATAAAGTAGGTAGTTTTTGGTGGGATACACAAAGTTATCATAGAAATTACAGTGTTGATCAAGAAACATCGATGTTAATTAATGATATTACTTGGAATGCTAATCAAAAAATAAGCAAAAAAGGTTATTTAACAGAAATGGAAACAATAATTAAGAATGTCAATTATGATGCTGATGGATCAGGATATAAGAGTGACCATCCAAATCACGAAATTTCAGGTGTTTTTAGTTTAACAAGATCTTTGCCTTTACAAAAAGAAGATAAACTTTCAATAAATACTTTGACACCAAAAATTAAGTTTAGATACGCACCTGGGCACATGAGAGATCTTGGAGATAACACAACAACACTTTCGGCTACTAATCTTTTTGCAACTAATAAACTTGGACAATCAGATGTAATAGAGTCTGGATCTAGTATAATTTTTGGAGTAGATTTTAATACTGCTGAAAAATCACAAGAGAAATTTTTAATAAGTAAAAAATTTGAAGCTTCTTTAGGTCAAATATATAATTTAGAAAAAAATCCAGACATGTCATCAATGTCTAGTTTAAACAGATCTATGTCTGACACTGTTGGAAATTTAAAATATAATTTTAATGAAGAAAGTAATGTAAATTATAAATTTTCAATTGACAATAACATGTCCACCCTTACTTACAATGAGCTCTCAACAAGTTTAAATTATGGGTTTGCTACTTTAAATGTAGATTACCTTGAAGAAGAAGATGACAGAGGTGACACAAATTACATGAAAGGAGGGTTAACGGTAAATATTACCGACACTAATTCTTTAAGCTTTAGTACAAGAAAAAATTTTCAAACAAGCAGTACAGAATATCATAATATGTACTGGCAATACTTAAATGATTGTTTTAGAGCAAGACTTGAATTCAATAGAACTTTTTATTCAGATCAAGATGTTGAACCATCAGATAGTTTAAAAATGACTTTTTCAATCCTTCCATATTATCAGTATACAACCGGAAATTTAAGTAATACGGGTAAACAATTAGAAAAATTAAAATGATAAAGAATAAAAAGAATTTGTTTTTGTTTAGTGCGTTATTCTTTTTTATAATATCTTTTAAATGTAATGCGCTTGTGGTGGGTAAAATCATAGCAACTGTAGGAGATAAACCAGTCACATCCGTGGACCTTATAAATGAAATAAAATTACTTAATATAATAAACAAAGGAGCTCTCTCTAATCAAGAACCTAAAATACTACAAAGAATAGGTTTGAGATCTTTGGTAGATAGAATGATCAAACAAATTGAAATAGATAAATTTAATGCAAACCGTTTTAGTCAAGCTGTAGTTGAAGAAGAAATTCAAATAATTTGTAAAAACCTTGAAATAGATAAAAATCAATTAAAAAAAGTTTTTCAAAATAACAACGTCCCTTTTGCTTATTTAGAAAAAAGAATTGCTTCAGAATTAAAGTGGAATTCTTTTATTTATCAATATTATAAAAATAGAATTAAGATTAATGACAATGAAATAATAGAGAAACTAAATAAAATAAAAAAAAGAAAATTTTTTAATGAATATTTGTTATCTGAAATAGTGCTTGAGAAAATTAGTGGAGAAGACTTTAATTCAGAAATTAAAAAGATTAAAGACAGCATTAAAGTTAATGGCTTTAATCAAACTGCAATAGCAATGAGTACATCTGGTACAGCTCAAAATGGTGGTAACTTAGGTTGGATTAATGAAAAACAACTATATGGAGAAGTCAAAAAAGAAATTTCAAAAACTAAAGTCGGCTCTGTTACTAAAGCAGTTTCTTTACCTGAGGGTGTTATAATATTTAAAATTAATGATAAAAGAGAGATTAAGATTAAAATAGATTTAGAAAAAGAAAAACAAAATTTAGTTAATGTTCAAAAAAATAAACAGTTTAACACGTATTCTTCTTTGCATTTTCAGAATATAAAAAATTCAACTTTGGTAAAGTATAATTAATGAAAAGGTGTATAGCTATCATATTGGGAGAACCAAACAGTATATCTTCAGAAATAATTTTTAAAGCATGGAAAGATAAAAGAAAATATAAACATAAACCTTTTTTTATTATAGGAAATAAAAACCTACTTGAAAAACAAAAACAAAAATTAAGATTTAAATTAAAGATTAAAGAAATATCAAAAAATTTTACTCGTAAGGAATTATTTGGTAATTATTTACCTGTTTATGATGTGAAATATAATCAAACTAAACCTTTTCAAAAAATTTCTAAAAAATCTAATAAATTTATTTTTTCTTGTTTTAATGTATGTTTAGATTTTCTTAAAGAAAAAAAAATTGAAGGTTTTATTAATTGTCCTATTTCAAAAGAAAATTTATTTAAAAAAAATTATCAAGGTGTTACAGAATATATTTCTAAAAAAATTAACAAAAAAAATAATGAAGTTATGTTAATTTATAATTCTAATTTATCTGTTGTGCCAATAACAACCCACATTCCTTTAAGAAAAGTAGCTAATTTAATTAAAAAGAAATTAATTATAAAAAAAGTGGAAATAGTTAATAATTTTTATAAAAAAAAATTAAATAAAAAAATTAAAATTGGTATTTTAGGATTAAACCCTCACAACTATTCAGATAATAATTACTCTGAAGAAGAAAAAATAATAATTCCAGCTATAAAGTTTTTGAAGAATAAAAAAATTAATGTGATAGGACCGATTTCTCCAGATACAAGTTTTGTATATTATAAAAATAAAAAAATTGATATTTTAATTGGTATGTATCATGATCAAGTTTTAACTGGAATGAAATCTATATTTAAATTTAATGCAATTAATATAACACTTGGATTACCTTTTATAAGAATATCTCCAGATCATGGAGTTGGTGAAGATATAATGGGAAAAAAAATAGCTAATCATCAAAGTTTAATTGAATCAATTAAATTTTTTAATTTAATTAAATAAAATGTATCCAAAAAAAAGCTTAGGACAAAATTTTTTAAAAGACAAAAATATTATCAAAAAAATTGTTGAGATTGGCAACATAAAGTCAAACACTGTTTTATTGGAAATTGGCCCTGGTACAGGTAATTTAACAAATGAAATAATTAATAAGAATCCTAAAAAAATTTATTTAATTGAAAAGGATAAAAATCTTTACCAAGAGCTTAAAGATAAATTTAGAAATGATAAAAATATTTTTTTATTTAACGAAGATGCTCTTAAATTTGATGAAAAAAAATTTGAAAATGACCAAATAATTTTATTTGGTAATTTACCTTACAATATTTCAAGTCAATTATTAGCTAAATGGATTTTAATTAAAAAATGGCCTCCATGGTACAATAAACTTATATTAATGTTTCAAAAAGAAGTTGCTGATAGAATTATTGCAAAGTTCGGTTCTAGGGATTATGGAAGGTTATCTATATTAAGTAATTGGAGACTAGATATTAAAAAACATTTTGACATTTCTAAAGATTGTTTCTTTCCAAAACCAAAAGTTGACTCTACTTTGTTAACTTTTGTTCCAATCAAAAAAGATTATTTTCAATTAAATGATCCAAAAAAATTAGAACAAATAACTAGAATTTTTTTTTCTAACAAAAGAAAAATGATTAATAAAGCTTTTAATAGAACTTTTCAAAATGACAAAAAAATAATAAGTGATTTAAATTTGAACTTAAACCTTAGGCCTGCTAATCTTAAAATGGAAATTTATTATAAACTAGCACAAAAATACGAAAAATTAGCTAATTAATTTGTTTATTGTATTTTTGATTTCTTTATCATTATAAACAAATTTTATTCCATTTTTTTCAGAATTAATTATTGATATAATAAGATTATAACAACTATCAATATTATCATTTACAACTACATAATCATATTCTTTCCAGTGTGAAATCTCTTCTGAAAATTTTTTCATTCTCTTATCAGCTAATTTTTTTCCATCTTGATTTCTGTTTATTAATCTTTGTTTAAGAATATCTATGCTAGGAGGTAATATAAAAATTGTAACTAATTTTAAATTTTTTATTTTCTTTTTAAGCTGTTGTGTTCCTTGCCAGTCAATATCTAATAAAACATCCTTTCCATTAGATAGATTCTTAATTACAGTTTCTTTTTGTGTTCCATAATAATTATCAAAAATAGAAGCATATTCAAAAAAACTTTTTTCTTTTACTAAGTTTTCAAAATTTTTTTTATCTATAAAGTAATAGTCTTTGCCATCAACTTCGTCTGGTCTTGGCTTTCTGGTTGTGTGTGAAATTGAAATTACAAAGTTAGAATTTTGTTTTGCCAACATTTTAGACAATGTGGTTTTTCCTGCCCCAGAGGGGGAAGATAAGACTACAAGTTGACCCATTACTGGTCTTATAATGCTCATTTTGAAAAAGCTAATAGTTTAAAATTTTTTTAGCTTTTGATTAGTTTTGCTTGCCTTCAATAAATTTAACAGCATCTCCAACTGTAAGAATTTTTTCAGCTTCTCCGTCAGATATTTCTGAACCAAACTCTTCTTCAAAAGCCATTACTAATTCTACAGTATCAAGACTGTCTGCACCTAGATCATCAATGAAACTAGATTCTTCTAGTACCTTTGACTCATCTATACCTAAATGATCTGCAACCATTTTTTTTACTTTACCACTTACATCTTTTGTCATTGTAATTCCTTAAATTGATTATTTAAACTTTAATAAATTATTAATATGTTTTGTCAAGACATATACATGCCCCCATTTACATGCAAAGTTTCACCTGTTATGTAGCCAGCCTGTTCTGAAGATAAAAATGCAACACAATTTGATACATCTTCCCCAGATCCTAGCTTTCCCATTGGAATTCTTGAAGTAAGGTATAGTTTTACCTTTTCAGCTATGTTTGAGGTCATATTAGAAACTATAAATCCTGGAGATACACAATTTACAGTAATATCTTTTTTAGCATATTCAATAGCAAGACTTTTAGACATCCCAATAATTCCAGCTTTAGAGGCCGCGTAGTTTGCTTGACCTAAATTGCCTGTGTGACCAACTACTGATGTAATGTTTACAATTCTACCAAATTTATTTTTTAACATTTTTTTTATTGAATACTTAGAAAGTAAAAATGTAGATGTTAAATTAATATCAATTACTTTTTTCCATTCTTCTTCTTTCATTCTTAAAGAAAGATTGTCTATATTTTTTCCAGCGTTATTAATTACAATATCAAGACCTCCTAATTCTAAAAATACTTCATCTATAAATGATTCAATTCTTGAGTGATCAGAAATATCAAACTTTTTAATTTTTACATTGGGGTTTGTTTTTTTTAATAAATCTAATTTTTCATTTTTGGTTCCACTTCCTAGCACGTTACCACCAAGTGAAATAAATTTTTTAACTAATTCATTTCCTATACCACCACTTGCTCCTGTTATTAAAATATTTCTATTTTTAAAATTAATCATTTTTTATAATATTTTATTATATCATCTATATTAGAAATACTTTTTATTTCTACTTCTTTATTTATTTTTTTTATTAAACCTGACAAAATTTTACCAGGACCAATCTCAATAAATTCTTTAACACCTTTTTTTATCATATACTCTACACTTTCTCTCCATCTAACCCTAGACGTAATTTGTTCAACTAACAATAATTTTATTTTATCAACATTATTTTCCTCTTTTGCTGTAACATTGCTTATAATATTTGGCTTTGGTAACAAAAAATTAGTATTTTGAATTTTATCTTTCATTTTTTTTGATGCTGGTTCCATTAATGAGGAATGAAATGGTGCGCTTACTGGAAGCATAATACTTCTTTTTTTTTTACTTTTTAAATTAATATTTAAATTTTCAATTTTTGATTTTGTTCCACTTACTACAACTTGCCCATAACAATTATCATTGGCTATTTCGCAAATACCTTCACCTTTTAATAATTTAATTTCTTCATCTATTTCATTAATTGTCATACCTATAACTGCAGTCATAGCTCCTGAGTCTTCTGGTGAAGAATCTTGCATTGCTTTTCCTCTTTCACTAAGTAGATAGGCAGCATTTTCAATTTTTAGAGCTCCAGAACATACAAGTGCTGTATATTCACCTAAAGAATGTCCTGCAAAAAAACCTGCTTTATTTAAGTCTAGGTTGAATTCTTTTTTTAATACTTCAAAGATGCAAACACCTATTGTCATTATAGCGGGCTGAGTATTTTTAGTAGATCTCAAATCCAATTCGGGGCCATTTAAGATAATATTACTTAAAGAGTAATTAAGCTTGTTGTCAACTTTTTCAAATATTTCTCTAACTAAGCTAAACTTTTGGTGTAAATCTTGACCCATACCAACGTATTGAGAGCCTTGACCAGGAAAAATAACAGAAAACATAAATTATTTACTTAATATATTTTAATTTAATTATTGTATATTTAAATTAATAATAGTATAAAACATTTTTTTTCTCCAATAAAAAGGGGATTATCTAAATAAAAATTTAGTTAAACCAAAAAAAATATGAAATTATACGAACACACAATTATAACAAAGCCAAATCTTACTAAAAGTCAATTAGAAGAAGTTCATAATAGCTTAAAATCATTAATAGAAAAAAATTCAGGTAAAATAATAAAAATTGAAGAATGGGGCATGTTAAATTTTTCACAACCAATTAAAAAGACTAAAAAAGGGTTTTATAGTCACCTTAAAATTGAATGCCCAGGAGAAAACATTTTAGAACTAGAAAAAAATGAGAGTATTAATAGTAGTATTTTAAGATTTTTAACAGTCAAAGTAAAAAAACATGACCTTGAGTCAAATTATTTTACTTTAAAAAATCCTCAAGAAGGATTAACAAACAAAACAAAAGATAATGAAACAAAATAGAAGAAAAGGATCAAAAAATAAACAACGTCGAGGAGGAAATGATTTTTCTCAACTTAGTTTATTTAAAAAACCTGGAATTAGAACAGTTAAGTCATGTGTTTTATCGGCTAAAAATGCTCCTATTGTTGATTACAAAAACATTAAACTATTGAAAAGATATATTTCAGAAAATGGAAAAATGTTGCCATCTAGAATTACTTCAATTTCTCAAAAAAAACAAAAGGAACTATCAAAGTCAATTAAAAGAGCAAGAATATTAGCTTTGATTTAAATGCTTATGGAAGTGATACTTTTAGAAAATATTAAAAAACTTGGTCAAATAGGAGAGGTCGTAAAAGTAAAAAGAGGATTTGCAAGAAATTATTTATTGAAATATGGGAAAGCATTGAATGCCTCCAAAGAAAATATTACCTTGGTTAATAAGAAGAAAGAAGAACTCAATAAAAAAAATATTGAACAAAAAAAGGATGCAAAAAAGAAATTTGATGTTATTAATCAAAAACAATTTTTATTTTCTAAAAGAGCAATGGAAAATGATGAATTATATGGATCAATCAAACCCAAAGAAATATCTAAAGTAATTTATGAAAATAGCAAAATAGAAATTAAACCAGTAATAATTGAACTTAACAATGAAATTAAAAAAGTAGGCTCTTATTTTGCTAAAGTAAATTTACACCCTGAAATTCAAGCAAAAATTCTTATTGAGGTTGTAAAAGAAGGTGAAAAAGTTTAATATTTTTTCCACAAATACTCCACAGATTAAAATATAATTTAATTTTTTTATTGCTGTAACTATTTTTTGGCTGTTTATATATATAAATACAATAAAAATGAGTAGTGAAAAATTTTCAGTAATAAAAGGATCTTTTAAACAATTGCCTTGCAATATAGAGGCGGAGCAAGGTGTTCTGGGTTCAATTTTAGTTTCTAATGATATCTATGATGAAATTAGCTCCATAATTGATTCTCAAAAATTTTTTGACCCAATACATATAAAAATATTTTCAGCTATTGAAAAGCTTATAGCAAAAGGTCTTCTGGTAAATCCTATTACATTAAAAAATTATTTTGAAAATGACGAGGGACTAAAAGAACTAGGAGGACAGGAATATCTTGTTAAAATTACTAAATTTTCATCTTCTGCTAGACAAGCTATTGATTATGCAAAAATAATTCATGACATGCATATTAGAAGGGAGCTAGTTAAAGTTTCTGAGGATATTTTAGACAAAGCTTCAAATAAAGAAGTTAGTTCCTCTGGAGAAGAAATTATAGAATCAACTGAAAAAACTTTATTTGACTTAGCAGAAAGAGGTCAATTTTATAGATCATTTGTTAAATTTGAAAATGCTCTTAAACAAACAATTGAAATGGCTAGAAAGGCCTATCAAAATGATGAAGGTATTGTTGGCATACCAACAGGACTTTCTGAGTTAGATTCGAGACTGGGTGGATTACATAATCAAGACTTAGTTATAATTGCTGGAAGACCTTCAATGGGTAAAACTGCATTGGCTACTAATATAGCTTTTCATGCAGCACAAAATTTACAAAAAAAATCTATCAAATCTACAGTTGCTTTCTTTTCTTTGGAAATGTCATCAGAGCAACTTTCTACAAGAATATTATCTGAACAAGCAAAAATAACTTCAAATAATATAAGAAAAGGTAATGTTTCAGAAGAACAGTTTGAGCAATTTATTGAAGCATCAAAAAATATTGCTGACTTACCTCTTTATATAGACGAAACTCCTGCAATAACTATTTCTGCTCTTAGTAATAGAGCAAGAAGAATTAAAAGACTTTTTGGATTAGATCTAATTGTCATTGACTATATTCAGCTTATGAGGTCTGGAAATATTAAAAATGAAGGTAGGGTTCAAGAAATTTCAGAAATTACACAAGGTTTAAAAGCTTTAGCTAAAGAGTTAAATACACCTGTTTTGGCTTTATCTCAATTATCTAGGGCTGTTGAACAAAGAGATGATAAAAAACCGCAACTAGCGGATTTAAGGGAATCTGGATCAATTGAACAAGATGCAGATGTTGTAATGTTTGTTTTTAGAGAAGCCTATTATTTAGAAAGAAAAGAACCCAGGCCTGCAACTGCAGAGCATGCGGAGTGGCAAGTTAAGATGAATGAAGTCGCTACGTTAGCTGAAATTATTATAGCCAAACAAAGACATGGACCAACAGGTAATGTAAGAGTTGAATTTGAGGCTATGTATACTAAATTTAAAGATTTACAATCAAGCTAAAACTTTAAGTTTTTAATAAAATAGTTTAAATTTGATAATTTATAATTATTTAAAAATATGTATAAAAAAATTTATCAAAATTTAATTATTAAAAGTCCAAAACTAGTTTTTTTATTCTTAATAGTTGCTTTATTAGGGTTTGGTTATTTTTCTAAAGATTTTAGATTGGATGCTTCATCAGATACACTATTAATCGAAGGGGACCCAGATCTTAAGTATTTAAAAGAAGTTACTAAGAGATATGGAGCAAAAGATTTTTTAGTTTTAACTTATACTCCAAAAGAAGCCATGACTTCTGAAAATTCAATTAATAATTTACTAAGTCTTAAATATAAACTGCAAAGCTTAACGTGGGTTCACAGCGTAATAACACTTCTAGATATACCTTTGTTGAATAGTACAGATAAAACATTAACAGAAAGACTTCAAAATTTTAGCACATTAAAAAGTGAAGGAATTGATAAAAAAAGAGGTTTTAATGAAATTTTAAATAGTCCAGTCTTTAGAAACTTTGTAATAAGTGAAGATGGAAAAACTACTGGAATTATAGTTAATATTAAAAAAGATAAAGAGTTAATAAATTTTAAAAATAGAAATGAGATAGAAAAATATAAAGACACGATTAAGAAAAAAAATCATGAAAATATAATTGAAATAAGAGAAATAATTAAAACTTATAAAGATGTAGGAAAAATCTATTTGGGCGGAATACCAATGATTGCTGATGATATGATGACTTATATTAAAAATGATATTATTGTATTTGGTGTTGGTGTGCTTATTTTTATTATTGCTACTCTATGGTTTATTTTTAGAAAATTGATTTGGATAATTATTCCAATAAGTAGTTGTTTTTTTTCAGTAATAATTATGACGGGATTACTTGGTCTTTTAGGTTGGAAAGTAACGGTCATATCATCAAACTTTATTGCCTTAATGTTAATTTTAACTATGGCTATGAATATTCATATGAGTACTCGTTTTTTACAATTAAGGAAAAATAATCCTGAAATAAAAAATTCAGAAATTATTTTAATGACCACTTCTAAAATGTTTTGGCCTATTATCTATACTGTTTTAACAACAATTTGTGCCTTTTTATCTTTAGTCTTTAGTGAAATTAAACCAATTATCGACTTTGGGTGGATGATGACACTTGGGTTAATTACAGCATTTATTGTAACTTTTGCACTCCTTCCAACTTTATTAAGTTTTATGCCTGATGAAAAAACAGAAATTAAAGAAAAAGATTCTAAAATAACAAGTTATTTTGCAAAAATTTCTATAAATAATGGAAAGTTTATTTTTTTAACAACAGCTCTAATAATTTTTTTAAGTATAACAGGTATAAGTCGATTAGAAGTTGAAAATAGTTTTATAAATTATTTTAATAAAAATACTGAAATATATAAAGGAATGAAACTAATTGATGACAAATTAGGTGGTACCACTCCTCTTGAAGTTATTTTGAAATTTTCAAAAAAAAAATTAGAACAACCTGAATTAAATGAAGACGATGACTTTGAAGATTGGGGTGAAGATAATAATCAAAACGACGATAAATATTGGTTTACTAAAGATAAAATAGAAAAAATAAAAAAAGTTCACAACTATTTAGAAAACCTAGATCATGTAGGAAAAGTTTTATCTTTTTCATCAATAATAAAAGTCGCAACTCAGCTAAATAATGATAAACCTCTTGGAACCTTAGAAATGGGTGTTCTTTATACTAAAATTCCAGACGAAATTAAAAAGGAAATAATTGATCCGTATATTTCAATTAAAGACAACGAGGCTCGTATAAGCTTAAGAATTAAAGATTCTCAAGAAGATTTAAGAAGAAATGAACTAATCAAAAAAATTAAATACGACCTAAAAAATGAATTAAAACTTAAAGAAAATGAATTTAAATTAACAGGCGTTTTAATTTTATTTAATAATCTTCTTCAAAGTTTATTTAAATCACAAATATTAACACTTGGTTTTGTGATGATAGGAATATTTGCTATGTTTTTAGTATTATTCAAAAATTTAAAAATTTCATTAATAGGTGTTGTTCCAAATTTTATTGCTGCATTTTTTATATTAGGAATAATTGGTCTACTAAGAATACCTCTTGATATGATGACGATAACTATTGCTGCAATAACTATTGGAATTGCTGTAGATAATAGTATCCACTATATATATAGATTTAAAGAAGAATTTACACAAAACCAAGATTATGAAAAAACTTTAAAACTATGTCACTCAACAGTTGGTGTTGCTATTCTAAATACTTCAATAACAATTGTGTTTGGTTTTTCTATACTTGTATTTTCTAACTTTATTCCTACAATTTATTTTGGTATTTTTACTGGTATAGCAATGCTTCTTGCAATGATCTCTGTTTTAACTCTTTTACCTAAATTAATTTTAGTTACTAAGCCATTTTAAGATGGAAAAATTTTTATTTTTTTTTGAAGAATTTTTAAATATTTTTGACCTAATAGTTTTTTTATTAATCATTTTTTTTATAGTAAGATGTTCAATAAAAGGGTTTACTTTGAGTCTCCTGTCTTTTTCTAAATGGTTAATTGCTTTAATTTTTACTATAATATTTGTTCCTAAGTTAAAACCTTGGGTTTCTAATTATTTTGAGTCAGACTTTATTACTGATGTAGGGCTTGGTATTTTTTTATTTTTAATATCATTATTTATAGTAATCATTGTTGCTAAAGGAATCAGTAAAGCAGTAGTTTGGACTGGACTTGGTGTTGCAGATAAAACTTTTGGTTCAATTTTTGGAATTTTTAAAGGCTACATTGTCTGTATTTGTATTTTTTCAATATTAAATTGGTTTTATCCATATAAAAAATGGCCCATCGAAACTGAAAAAGCTCTAACTTTTCCTATGATTTATGAAGGAAGCAGAGTATTAATTAAAGAACTTCCAGAGAGACAAAAAGATATAAATAAAACTAAAAAAAAAATTGAAAAAATATAAATGGGAAAATTAAAAGAGGAATGTGGCGTTTTTGGTATCTTTAATAATAAAGATGCTGCCGCTCTAACTGCCTTAGGGCTACATGCTTTGCAACATAGGGGCCAAGAAGGCTGTGGTATTGTTTCCTTTGATGGTAAGCAATTTTTTGCTGAACGAAGATTGGGTTTAGTTGGAGATAATTTCACAAAAGGAAAGGTTTTAAAAAAATTACCTGGTAATCATTCAATTGGTCATAATCGATATTCAACTTCTGGAAATAATTTAATTAAAAACGTTCAACCTTTTTATGCTGATCTTCATAATGGTGGACTCAGTATTGCACATAATGGAAATTTAAGTAATGCGCTGTATTTAAGAAAAGAATTAGTAAAAAATGGATCAATTTTTCAAACAACCTCAGATACTGAAACCATAGTTCAGTTAATAGCAAAGTCTAAAAGACCAAAAATAATAGATAGAATAATTGATGCTCTATTTAAGATTCAAGGAGGTTATGCTTTAACAATTTTAACTAATAAAAAACTTATAGGTATTAGAGATCCATTTGGAATTAGGCCTTTAGTAATTGGAAAACTGAATAAATCTTATATTCTTGCGTCAGAAACTTGTGCTTTAGATATAATTGGAGCTAAATTTATTAGAGAAGTAGAAAATGGAGAAATTGTAGTAATTACAAATGATGGATTAGAAAGTATAAAACCATTTCCTAAAATTAAATCTAGACCTTGCATATTTGAATACATATATTTTTCAAGGCCAGATAGCATCATTAATAATAAAAGTATATACGAATATAGAAAAAAATTGGGGGCTGAATTAGCTAAAGAAAGTCATATTGATTCTGATCTAATTGTACCTGTTCCAGATTCAGGTGTTCCTGCAGCAATTGGCTATGCTGAAAAAATAAATAAAAATATAGAACTCGGAATTATTAGGAACCATTATGTTGGAAGAACTTTTATCGAACCTACACAGCAAATAAGAAGTTTAGGTGTAAAATTAAAACACAGCATTAATAAATCTTTAATAAAAAATAAATCTTTAATTTTAATTGATGATTCTTTGGTAAGAGGTACTACTTCAGTAAAAATTGT
This sequence comes from Candidatus Pelagibacter sp., assembly GCA_002689925.1. GTDB lineage: Bacteria > Pseudomonadota > Alphaproteobacteria > Pelagibacterales > Pelagibacteraceae. Next base: position 13,269 of record NZIO01000014.1, on the reverse strand, counting down.
AAAAATGTTATATGATTGTGGAGCTAAAGAAGTTCATATGAGAATTGCATCTCCACCAATTAAATATCCAGATTTTTATGGTGTAGATACACCAGATATTAATGAATTATTAGCATCAAAATTTAGTTTGGAACAGATGAGGAAATTTGTTGATGCAAAAACTTTACAATTCTTATCAATAGAAGGTTTATATAAGTCGATGGGTTATGAAAAGAGAAATTCAACTTATCCTCAATTTACAGATCACTGCTTTACAGGGGATTATCCTATAAAACCTATAGATGCTAATGATAAAAGTTTTAAAGAAAATCAACTATCGTTGTTGGGTCAAAAATTATAAAATATTCCTATTCAAAAATTAATAATTTAGAATTTCCAGTTAATATATAAAGTTTACTATTAACAATAATAGGATTGGAATAAATTGATTTAGCTATTTTTTTTTGTACCAAAATATCTCCCGAAGTTGCTGATATAACTGAAATATATCCTTCAGAATTTGTTGCATAAATTTTATTTGAACCCATAATTATTCCTGTTGAAAATGGATTTCGTTTATCTTTAAAAATTTTCTTAGACCACAATAATTGACCAGTTTTTTTATCAATGTTAACTAAAAAACCTTTGTGTGATAAGATAAATAAACTTTTTCCACTTATAATTGGAGTTAAACTAGATTCAATATTTTGTTTCCAATTTAAAAAACCTGTTTTGGAATTAATTGAGTAAGTGTTTGTATTCATATTAGAAAAATACAAAGTTTCATTATCTATAACGATATCCGATGTTTGAAAGAAATCTGATTTATGTTCCATTATACTATCTAAGGTTGGGAACGACCAAAAAAAACTTCCATTAGAAGAATTTATACTAGTAATTTCTCCAGCTGAATTAATAAAAAAAATCTTTCCTTTCTTATCTATAGATAAGGCTAAAAAAGATTGAGATTTAATTCTTGTATCTACTGTAGAATGTTCCCATAATATTGAACCATCAGAAATTTTAAAACAAAATAATTTATTAATATTGTTGACTAAATAAATCTTATCATTAAAAATTTTTATTTTAGACCTAAAAGGTATTTTATAATTTTTTAACCATATAAGTTTTCCAGTATTTGCACTGAGAGCATATAAATATCCAAGATTATCTGAAACATAAATCACATTATTAAAATATGTGTATGATAAACTTTTATATTTTTTTTTATCTATCTTTTTGTAGATATTTATTTTCCAATTAATTTGGTTTAAATCATTTAAACTATAAATTGTTCCTCTATTATCACTGGATAAAACAGAATTTTGGTAAACTATTGGTGGGTTGTTTGATAAGAAAAATTTAAATTTGTTTTTGCCAATCTTTTTTTTAGTTTGTTTTTTTAACAAACCAGAAAATTCAATATTACCTGTAAAATTGGAAGGATTTGAGCCTGAAACATGCCATTTTTCTTTTTCTATTATCTTTCCTAGTGAAACTGTCTGATTTCCTATTATTTCTTTAGAAAAAAATTTTTTTTTACTAAATACTGTCTCATTATTAGGGTTAGCATCTCTTTCAGCTCTATCTTTTTTACGTTTTTCAATAGTTGCTCCATTCCAAAAACCAGAGTCTTTATCTAAAGAACAGCTAGATACAATAGTTAATAACAAAAAAATTATTATTTTATTTTTAATCACTTTAAATCTTGTTCAATTGAGATTTAGCATAATTAATTTGTTCACTGGTAGAATCTTTCAAAGAAAAGATTTTTTCATAAAATTCTTTTGATTTTAAATAATTTTTCTGATGAAAAAAATAATCTGCTATCAATATTAATGAATTAACTTTCCAAACAGAATCTGTGTTTATAATAGGATTTAGTTGGTTTAATAGTTCATTTTCTAAAATAAAGTCCAACATAAAAATACTTTTTTTGTATATAAGTAGGTTTTTTTGTTCACTATCAAAACTTTTACTTTCAATTAAATAATCAAAAAAATCTACTACTTCTATATTCTTTTTAAACAAACCTTTATTTATTATTAAGTTTAAGGCAATCATTGAGTAAAAAGGATCTTTGCTCAAAACTAATTTTTTTAGGTTTTCCTCTGCTTTATCTAGCTCATCCTGTTTTAGCATTACGGTTGCTTCAATATATGTATTTGAGAGATTAATTTTTTTTTTTTCTTTTAAAAAAGAATAAATAGAAAATGATGAAACAGCTAAAATTATTGCTACAGTAATTACTATTATTTTAAGTTTATTTTTTTGTAAAAAATTAAATACTTTATCTCTTTTAAGCGCTTGTTCAGTTGCTATAATATCTTCATTCATAAGTTTTATCCTTTTTAAACATAGGTGTGTTTTTTTCCAGGAAATTTATTATTTTTAACTTCTATGCAGTATTTTTTAACAGATTTTTCAATAATTGCAGCAACATTAGAATATTTTTTTACAAATTTAGGATAAAAACTGCTTAATCCAATAATATCATCTATTACTAGTATTTGCCCATCACATTCTTTTGACGCACCTATACCAATAGTAGGTATCGAAATTTTTTTAGAAATTTTTCTTGCCAAACTTTCCATTACACATTCTATAACTATTGAAAAAGCTCCTGCCTTTGATAAAGATTCTGCATCAGTTAATAACTTTTTTTGTTGTTTAATGTTTCGGCCTTGAATTTTAAATCCTGCTTTAGTAAATTGAGGAAGTAATCCTATATGCCCCATAACAGAAATTTTTTTTGAGATCAAATATTTTACTATCTCGTAAATATTTTTTCCTCCTTCTAATTTAACTGCATCACATTTAGTTTTAGTGATAATTTTTTTTGCATTTTTGTAGGCTATAAATTTATTATCATAGGTTCCAAATGGCATATCGATAACTACAAGACTTTTTTTAGCAGCCTTAACAACACTTTTTCCGTGTAAGATCATTGTATCAAGATTAACTAATCTTGTATTTTTATTTCCATAAAGAACCATTCCCAATGAGTCTCCAACTAAAATTATATCACAATATTTGTCAACTATTGAAGCAATTCCAGTTGTATAAGATGTAAGACATGTGATTTTTTTTTTATTCTTCATCTCTAGAATCTTTTTTATTTTTTTGTTCATAAATTATTTAATTTATACCATTCTTTCTCATTTAAAATTTTAACTTTTAATTCTTTTGCTTTTTCAATTTTTTTCTTAATGGGTTTAGAGTCCCCAACAACTAATATATCTAATTTTTTTGATATTGTACTTAAAACCTTGCCGCCATTATCTTCAACTAAAACCTTGGCTTCAGATCTGCTTATTTTATCAAATCCACCTGTAAACATAACACTTTTATTGTTAAATTTGCCTTTTTTATTTAAAATTTTAAAGTCTTTAATATTTAGTTCTAAAATTAATAATTTAACGACTTCAACATTTTTTAAGTTTGAAAAAAAATTTTCAATTGATTTAATTTGAGTGTCTCCTATTCCATCTAAATCATTTAAATTCTTTAAAATTTTCTTTCTCTTAGATAAAATAAATAATAATGAAAATCTTTTTATAGAACCAAAAAATCCTGAAAGAATTTTTGCATTTTCTTGTCCTATATGTCTAATTCCTATAGAGTAAATAAATCTATTTAATGAAACAGTTTTTGCCTTCTCTATTGCTTTTTTTAAATTTTTAATAGAAAGCTCGCCCCATCCTTCTAAATGACCAATTTTTTCATAGTTTATTTTAAATATATCTGATGGAAACTTAATAATTTTTAAATCCCAAAATTTATCTATTACTTTTTTTCCAAGTCCATCTATGTTAAAAGCTTCTTTAGAAACAATATGCTTTAATTTTTCTTTCGCTATATAACTGCACTCATACCCTTTTATACATCTTCTAACTGAATCTTCTTTATTAGTTAATAAGTTAATTTCTTTTTTAGTTATTGATCCGCAAAGACATTTTGTTGGAAAATTATATTTTTTATTTTTTTTATGTCTTTTAGTTTTATCTACAGAAACAACTTGTGGAATTACATCACCTGCTCTCTGAATAATTATGACGTCACCAATACGTATATCTTTTCTGTTAATCTCATCTTCATTATGTAAAGTAGCATTTGAAACAACAACACCGCCTACTGTTACTGGTTCTACTTTTGCTACTGGAGTAATTGCACCAGTTCTTCCAACTTGAATGACAATATCTTTAATTTTAGTAACAGCTTTTTCAGAAGAAAATTTATAGGCTATAGCCCATCTTGGAGAATTTGAAGTGTTGCCTAAGCGAGACTGTAGTTCAAGATCATTAACTTTAAAAACTAAACCGTCTATATCATAATCTAAATTAATTCTATTTTCTTCTATAAGTTTATGTTGTTTCTCTATATCATCTAAACTTTGTACTACTTTATTTAATGGATTTACTGAAAAACCCCAATCTCTCATTTTTTCAATAAATTCTATTTGGGTTTTAAAAAAAGAAGGCTCTATAATACCAAATCCATATACAAAATATTTTAAAGGTATTTTTGCTGTTTCTCTTGAGTCTTTTTGTCTTAATGAGCCACCTGCAGCATTTCTAGGGTTTGCAAAATTATTTTTGATTGTTTCAAAATCTTTTTTACCTATGTAAATCTCTCCTCTTATCTCAAGAATTTTTGGTATATTTTTGCCAATAATTTTTTTAGGAATATTTTTAATTGTTAATAAATTTTGAAGTATGTCTTCTCCAACAATGCCATCTCCTCTTGATAATCCTTTAGATAATAATCCATTTTTATATGTTAACGAGGCTGATATACCATCTATTTTAGGTTCAGATGAAAGTGCAATATTCGATTCTTGGCTATTCAAAAAATTAGAAATTTTACTCAAAAAATCTTTCATGTCTTGTTTATTAAAAGCATTTGACAATGAAAGCATAGGTTTTTCATGGTTAATCTTTTGAAATTTATTAGACGGTTTGTAACCAACGTTTGCTGAAGGAGAATATTTATCTTTCAAAAAAAAATATTTTTTTTCTAACTCTAAAATACTTATTTTTAGTAAATCGTATTCTCTATCTGATACTAGTGGCTTATCTTCATCAAAATAAGCTTTATTATACTTTTTGGCTAAATCTATTTTCGAGTCATATTCTTTTTTTATCAATTCTTTTTTCATGCTATTACTCAAAAAGAGATTTTATTTTTCTTTTAATAAAACCATCTTTTTTTTCTTTTGCAATTTTTTTAGTCTCATATTTTTTATTAAAAACTTTATAACTATTTTCGTACCATTCTCCTGATTCATAGTTATAGCCCAGTACTTTTGCGATTTTTTCAGCTTCCTCTACTAACCCAATTTTATAATAAATTTCTACAAGTCGATGTAGCGCTTCTTCTATATAAACTGTTTTTTCATAATCTTTAACTACAATTTTAAATCTATTAATAGCAGCAATCCATTTTTCCACTTTAATATAATATCTACCTATATACATTTCTTTTGCAGCCAATTGATCTATTATCAAATCAAGTTTATACTGAGCATCATTTGCATAATCTGTATTTGGATAATTATTTATAACAAATTCTATTTTTTCTTTTGCTTTTAAAACTGGTTTTAGATCTTTTTTTTCATCTAAGATTTGTTCAAAATAACACATAGCTATTAAATAGTGTGCATAAACTGCATCTTTATCAAAAGGATAATTTTGCAAATATCTTTCTAAACTAAAAATTGAGTCAGAATAAAAGTTTATTGAATATAAAGCATACGATGCCATCAATGCTGCTTTAGGAGCCCAATTTGATTGAGGAAATAAATTTTCTGCCTCTCTAAATTTCTTAGACGCATAAAAACCATCTCCATCTTCTAATGCCTCAGCAGCTTCTTTGTAAATAGCCAAAATATTTTCTTCATCTGAAGGAGCTATTACTAAATCTTTTTTATTCTTATTAGAACAGGAATAAAAAACAACAGATACAAAAAGTATAATTAATATTTTTTTTAACATGAATGATAAAACACTTTATCAAAATGTAGTTTTATTACAAATGCTTCAAATAATTACTTACGCATTGACTGCAACAGATTTGGGGAAAAATGATTTATTGGTATTATTTTTTTCCTTCTCAGAAGATATAATTGTCCAATTTTCTTTATTTATAAAAAATTTCTTTAATAATTCATTTGTAAGTTGATGTCCACCTTGGCTACATCTGATTAGACCATGAATTCTATTTCCTGCTAACATTATATCTCCCATACAATCTAATATTTTATGCTTAACAAATTCATTTTTGTGTCTTAAACCTTCTTCATTAATTATCTTATCATCTTTAACTACAATTGCATTATCAAGAGAACCACCCTTAGCTAGACCAATTGTTTTAATTTTTTCTATGTCCTCGTATAAACAAAAAGTTCTTGAATTATATATTTGAGATAAGTCATCTTTTTGAAAATCGACAGTTTCTCGTTGTTTTCCAATTAACTTATTTTCATAAATCAGTTCAAAATCAATTTCAAGATTTTTTTCTTTTGGCTCTATCGAAATATATTTGGATCCAGATTTTATTTCTACTTTACGCTCAACATTAATAATTTTTCTAATTGCTGCTTGCTTCTGTATGCCAACTGATCTTATTCCATGTAAAAACTTAATTGCAGAACCGTCTAATATTGGAATTTCAGGTCCATCTACTTCTATTAATAAATTATCAATTCCTTCTCCATATAATGCACCTAATAAGTGCTCCACTGTTGAAATAGATATTCCAAATTTATTTTGAAGTTTAGTACAAAACTTAGCAGAAATAACATTAGCATAGTTAGCAAATATAATATTTTTTGAATTTTCAATATCTGTTCTTCTAAAAACTATTCCAGTATCTTGGTTAGATGGACTTAGTTTTAAGTTAACATCTTTACCTGTATGTAAGCCAATACCTTTAAAAGTTATTTCGCTTCTTATAGTTTTTTGAAAATTTGAAAACATTAATTAGATATTATTGTTCTTTTCTTACCTTTAAAGACAATCTTTGTTACTAAAAATTACAATTTTAATTAATCTTTAAAGCCTAATAATTTGGACAATAAACCAATCTTGCCTGGTTTTTTGTCAATTTTCTTGGGTATAGCTTCAGTTTCAAAGCCATTTATTATAATTTTAAGAGCTCCAAAACAAGCTAATGGCTGATCTAAAGTATTATTTTCGATATTTTTAATATTTGAGAGAAAATATTCAGAGCCATATTGGGATAAATTTTTTAATAGAGATCCTCCTCCTAAAAAGTAAACATCATGAGATTTATCTAGCTTGATATTAGAAAAAATTATTTCATTTTTAGATAGTTCAAAAATTTCATCAATCCTTGCTTTAATAATATCTTGGATAAGTTTAATACTTATTTTTCTAAATTTTGAATCTTTAAAATAATCTTTTGGCACGTAATTATTTTCTAATTCACTATTTTTTACATCTTGTTTTAAATATAAACCAAAATCTTTTTTTATATTTTCTGATTCATCTAAACTTAATGAACACACTCTAGATATATCTTTTGTTATATGATTAGATCCAATAGGATAAGATTTAAGATGAATTAATGCAAAATTACTAAACACTGCTATAGTTATCTTTTCATAACCTATGTCTATAATTGTAGATCCTAATTTTAAATCATTTTCTCTTAAACATTCAACACCTAAAGCAAAAGTACTTGAAATAAATTTTTCTACTTCGATATCACAGTCAATCAAAACTTGGTTTAAGTTTTTAACAATATTAGCTGGAACTGTTATTATATTAAGATCATGTTTTAAAAAATCAGCATAAATTTCAATTGGAATTTTATCATATCTTTTTTTATCGATAATATAATTAAAATTAAAGATATGAATAATAAACTCTTTTAAATTATTATTTTGAATTTGATTTTTTGCTTCTTTTAATAAAAAACTAATATCATCTTTATCAATTTTTGAACCTCCAATTTTTTTATATTTTGAAAGTTTTGTGCTTAAAATTTCTATAGATTCAAAAATAATAAATATTTTTTTAATATTTATATTTGTTTGCTGTTCAATATCTGCAATACATTTTCTAGTTGATTCTGTTGCTGCGTTTAAATTAATTACACTTCCATTGTTAAATCCTTTTGACTCACTTATTGATTTACCAATAATTTCAAAGTTACCCTCTTCATCTATCTTTGCTAATATGCATTTTAAAAATAAATTTCCAATTTCTAAAATACTTATAATCTTTTGTGTATTCATTACTGAACTATTATTTTTCCATCTATTCTTAAATCTATAATATTATATTCTTTTAGTTTTTCTTCATTTAAATATGTAATTGTTTGAATAATAGATCTTTCTATATTTTCGTAAGGTAATTTTATAATTTTTTCATTTTTTAGTTTTAAATCCCATCTACCGATTTGAAAAAAGTGAAAACTTGAAATTTTATTCAGTGGAAAATCATATTTTTTTAACAGATTGTAAAATTCTAAAAAGAAAATTTCAGCTTCTTTGCCATAAATTAAAGGCAAGTTACTTTTATCTATATCTAAATTATATGAAATTATATTATTTTCCTGGGTTATAATATGTTTATCTTTTTCAATTAATATACCAAGTGGCTTTTCTTCATAAATATTAATAATGATTGTATCTGGGTATTTTTTTTTTATATCAAATGAATGAATTATGCTGACACTTTTTAATTTTTCATCAATTTCTGATTTTTTTAAAAAAAAAATATTTTGTTCAAATATATTTCCAATTAATTGGATGATTTCCTTTTTTAACAATAAAGAATTACCTTCAATTTGAATGGATGAAATTCTAAATAAATCAAAATTATTAAGAAATTTATATTTAGAGTTATTATATGACGATAATAAAATAAAAATTAAAAGATATATTAATATCCTATTTTTTTTATCTATTAAGACTTGCATCTTTAATCATCCAATCAATCAATTCTTCAAACTTAATTCCCTGATTTAACGCAATTTCTGGAACTAATGATAAATTTGTCATCCCAGGTTGAGTATTAAGTTCTAATAAATAAAACTTATTTTTATAAAATCTAAAATCTGATCTAGTAATTCCTTTACAGCCAAGAACTTTGTGAGCTTTTTTGGCAATTAAAAGAACTTCATTATATTTTTTTTTATTAATTGGTGCTGGCATTATATGTTTTGTATTAGCTCTTGTTGAATATTTAGCCTTATAATCATAAAATTTTCTTTTAGGAACTAACTCTATTGCACCTAAGGCTTTATTGCCCTTTACAGCTACTTGAATTTCTCTACCTGGTATATATTGCTCTACAATAACTTTTTTATAATTTCTTAACTTTTTATAATTTTTATAAAGCTCACTTAAATTTTTACAAATATAAACACCTAGACTAGAGCCTTCATTTGTAGGCTTAATAACTGTAGGAAATTTAATATTTTTAGTCTTAAGTTTTTTGCTTATTTCATTTTTAGATACATTTTCTAGTAAAATATATTTTGGTACTAAAAAATTGTTTTTGATAAAAATTATTTTTGATAATACTTTATCCATAGCCAAAGTTGATGCTAAAACACCCGAGTGAGTATATGGAATTTTCAAATATTCTAAAATATTTTGAACAAAACCATCTTCTCCATATCTTCCATGTAAAGCATTAAATACTTTTTTTGGTTTAGTTTTTTTTAATTCATATAAAAGATTATCTTTAGGATCAATTTTATTTATTTTGTATCCTTTTTTTATTAAAGCTTTGCAACAGGCTTTTCCCGTTAATATACTTATATTTCTTTCATCAGAAAGACCTCCCATAAGTATTGCAATTGTATCTTTCTTTTTATTCATTTCCTATAATTTTTAACTCCGGTTCCAGATTAACACCTGTTTTTTCAAATACTTCTTTTTTTACTTTATTAATTAAACTTTCTAAGTCTTTTGCTTTAGCAGATCCATCATTTAAAAAAAAATTACAATGTTGTTCTGAAATTTTAGCTCCACCTACTTTGAAATTATCACATTTTGCAAATTTAATTAATTCCCATGCCTTTTTATTATTTTTTTCATTTGGGTTTTTAAATGTACTTCCACAGGTTTTTATTTTATTTGGTTGAGATTTTTCTTTATCATTAATAAATTTTTTCATTTTTTCATTAATTTCTTTTTTTTGTTTTATATTTCCTTTTAATGTAACACTTAAAAAAATTAAATCTTCACTAAGATCACAGCCTCTGTAAAAAAAATTTACTTTGGTTGAAGGGATTGTTGTTACTATTCCATTTATATCCATTGCTTGAATAGATAATATTTTTTGTGACATGTCTTCTTTGTAGCATCCTGAATTCATTCTTATAGCACCTCCTATAGAGCCTGGGATACAGGATAAAAATTCAAACCCAGAGATACTGTTGTCATATGCAAATTTTGATACCGTTTTATCAAGTGCCGAGGCTCCTGCAATTAAAGTATTTTCACTAAAAAGAGATAAATGAGAAAAAGATTTTCCAAGTTTTATCACAGCGCCATCAAAACCCCCGTCTCTTATTAAAAGATTTGAACCTCTGCCTATTACATAGATGGGCAATTCATTAGCAATTGTCTTAATAAATAGTGATAATTCTTTAATATTTTCTGGTTTAAAAAAAATTTTAGCGTTTCCACCTATATTAAACCAGGAAGATTTAGATAAATTATAATCATAAATCAGTTTTCCCTCTATTAGATCTTTTATTTTTTCTATTTTTTTATTTAAACTCATAGCTTTAAAGAAATATTTTTTATCCAACTTGATATACTTCCAGCTCCCATACAAATAACCAGTTCATTTTTATAGAGATTAGACTTAAAAAAATTGTATAAATCTTTTTCATCGTTAATGTTAATAACCTGTACGTTTGAATTTTTAAAAATCAAATTTGAAAATTTTTTTTGATTAAAGTTATACTCCTGTTTTTCCCCGGCAGAATAAACTGGACAAAGAACAACTTCATCACTATTTTTGAAAGATAGACTAAATTCTTTTTTGAGTTGATTTACTCTTGAAAATCTATGAGGTTGAAAAATAGAAATTATTTTTCTTTTTTTAAATGTCTCTTTAGCTGATTTTAATAAGGCTTTAATTTCAGATGGATGGTGAGCATAATCGTCAAAAAAATCTATTTTTTTATAAGAAAAGACTTTTGTAAACCTTCTTTGTATTCCAGTAAAATTTTTTAATGCTTTTTTAATAATAGATGTCTTAACTCCAATATTCAAAGTAACACCAATAGCAGCTGTTGCATTTAAAATATTATGATCTCCTAACAATTTTAAATATATATTTTTTATTAAAACTTCTTTTTGACCATAAATATTTATTTTCAAATCAAACTTAGAGTAAGTTAAATTTTTTTTAACATTTATTATTCTAAAATTAGATTTTTTATTAAATCCATATGTTAAAAAATTTTTTGATTTACATAATTTAATAATATCGTTGGAATTTTTATCATCATAACAAATAAAACTTTTTCCAAAAGATGGAGTTTTTTCAATAAATTTTTGAAAAGATTTTTTTAATATTGAAAAATTTTTATAATAATCTAAATGTTCTTTATCAATATTAGTAACTATAGAGTATGTAATAGGTAGTTTTAAAAAACTTCCGTCAGACTCGTCTGATTCTATTACTGCCCAATCTCCCTTACCAAGTTTTGCAGTATTTTTAAGTGAATTAATTATTCCCCCATTTATTACAGTTGGATCCAATTTAGACTCAAGTAATATATTTGAAACTAAAGAAGTTGTGGTTGTTTTACCGTGTGATCCAGAAATTACTATATTTTTTTTTAAAGAAACAATATTTGCCAACATATCTCCTCGAGAAAAAATTGGTATTCTTTTTTTTTTTTAATGCTACTAACTCAGGATTATTTTTTTTAATTGCGGAAGAAACAACTACTAAAGTAACTCCAGAAATATTTTTTTTATAGTGACCAATAAATATTTTGATACCTACTTTTTTCAATCTTTCAATATTTTTATTATTACTAATGTCACTGCCTTGAACTTTAAAACCTGTATTTTTCATTATCTGGGCTAATCCACTCATTCCTATGCCTCCTATTCCAATAAAATGGATTACCTCTTTGCTTGCTATATTTATTTTAATCATAAATTAAATTATCAATTATAGATTGAATTTTATAAAAAACTTTTTCTTTTTTTTTATTATACATTTTGTTAGAAGCTTCGATTAGATTATTTTTATCTTTAATCATATTTAGCATCAATTCAAATAAAATTTTTTCATTAAAGTTGTTTTGTTCAATTAATACGCAATAGCCTTTTCTTTCATAATATTTAGCATTTTTATATTGATGGTCATCTAAAGCAAAGGGGTATGGAATTGCGATAAATGGTGTTTGTGTGTGAACTAACTCAGCTAATGTAGATGATCCACATCTTGTAATTGCTAACTTGGTATTTAAAATAGTCTTATAGATATCCTTTTTAAAACTAAATACTTCAGCTTCAATATTATTATTTTTATAAAAACTCTTTATTTCTTCAATTTGAGTATTTAAGCATTGTTGAAATATTTTAATATCTGAAATATCTTTTTTGATTTGATTAATTACTCTTGGAATAATTTTTCCAAATATTTCAGCACCTTGGCTTCCTCCAATAATTAAAATATTATTTGTTTTAATGCTTCCTTTATTAAAATTTTTGATATTATAAAGCTCTTCTCTAATTATATGACCTACAGAAATAAATTTATGTTCATATTTTTTTGGTATATCCTCTAAATAATCAGTACTTATAATTACTTTTTTACAGATTGGTAATAAAAACTTATTAGATCTCCCTAAAATTAAATTACTTTCATAAAGAACAACTGGAATCTTTAATATCGCTGATACTAAACAAATTGGAAATGAAACATAGCCACCCATGCCTATAATTAAATTTGGTCTTATTTTTAATAAAATATAAAATGATTTAATTAATGCAAAAAAAATTTTTATATAAGCAAATATTTTTTTTATTAAATTTTTATTAAATGGAGTATCTGTATTTATAAAGAAGTTTTTAAAATTAAGATTTTTGTCAATATATTTAGAACCTCTTTCATCAGGTAAACCCCCCTGAATTGGTTCACACATCACACAGCAAATATTTTTCAAATGTTTGTTTAAGATTTTAATAGACTCATCGTAATTATTGTAAGGTATTATTACTAAATTATTTATCAAATTCTCATCTAAACCATTTGATAATGTTTCCAATTTATTATTCTTATT
>NZIO01000013.1 GCA_002689925.1 Candidatus Pelagibacter sp. | reverse complement strand
GGAAAGTAAAACCACAAGAAGATTCATTTATATCAAATTTTGCATATCCTATAATCCATCCTAATAGAGATAAAATTGTTAAAGAATTACAAAAGAACAATATAGAAGTTAGACCAATGATATGTGGTTCAATGGGAACACAACCATTTTATACTAAAAAATATGGTAGATTAGAATTACCTAATGCATCTATAATTGATAAATATGGATTTTACATACCAAATCATCCTCATTTAAAAAGTGCAGAAATAATGTTAATTAGTCACATTATAAATAAAGGTATTAAAGAATGAAAAAAGCTTTGATAACAGGAATAAACGGACAAGATGGTTCTTATTTAGCAGAGTTATTGTTAGAAAAGGGTTATGAAGTTCACGGAATTTTAAAACGAAATTCAGTAGCAGAAAATCAAACTGCTAGATTAGATAATATATTTTCAAAATTACATCTTCAATATGCAGATATGACAGATATGGCATCATTAATAAAGGTATTACAAGATGTTCAACCTGATGAAATATATAATTTAGCTGCTCAATCACATGTTAGAATATCATTTGACCAACCAATTTACACAGCACAAACAGTTGCTATAGGGGTAATGAATTTATTAGAAGCAATACGATTGGTATGTCCTACTGCTAAAATGTATCAAGCGTCATCATCTGAGATGTTTGGTAATAATATTGATACAGATGGTTATCAAAGAGAAACAACACCAATGAATCCTGTTTCACCTTATGGTTGTGCAAAAGTGTTTGGATATAACTTGGTTAGGAACTATAGAAATTCATACGGATTATTTTTAAGTAATGGTATTTTATTTAATCACGAATCACCAAGACGGGGAACAAACTTCGTAACTAATAAAGTTGTTAAAGAAGCATGTAAAATTAGATGTGGGATGTCAAACAAATTTTATTTAGGAAATTTAGATGCTGCTAGAGATTGGGGACATGCAAAAGATTATGTGTACTGTATGTGGTTAATACTGCAACATGATGAACCAGATGATTTTGTATGTTCAACGGGTGTGTCACATACAGTTAGAGATTTAGTTGACTATGTCTTTAATAAACTTGACATGCCAAATTGGAAAGACTTCGTTGGCCAAGATGAAAAATTTATGAGACCTGAGGAGTTAGATGTGTTGAAAGGTGATTGTTCTAAAGCAAAAAAACTTTTAGGTTGGAATCATAAGTATACATTTGAAACAATGTTAGATGAAATGATTAATTATTGGTTAAAAGAATTTAAATGGGGAGGTTTATTAGATGAGTAAAAAATTAGGTATATTGTTTACAAGTAGAAATAATTATGAATTATTGGATAATTGGATGAACAAAGTTGATACTGAAAACTTTTCAGTATTAAGTATAGATGAAGATTCTATAGAGAAAAATAAAGAGATTGGTAAGGATGTTTGTTCTAAACATAATATAGTTTATATGGATAGAGAAAAAAGAGGAATGCAGAATAATATTGTAACTGCTTGTAATTATTTTAAACCAAAGGGAATTGAATATGTAATCTGGTTTCAGCATGATTGTTTTCCACTTAACAACAATTTTTTTACTGAATTTAATAATCTAATAGATGAAGAAAAATTAAATGAGTTTGGGGTAATAGGATTTAATTCTCATCACAAACAAATTGCACATCAAAGATACGACTCTGGTGTTAGAGAACTAAATGATACTGCTAGGACTCCTTTAGAGGTTGGTGATATGTGGTACAGAAGAAAAGAGTATTGGCCAAATTCAAGAGTTGATTACGATAAAAAGTGGGAAAAACCATTTGCAGTAGAATCAGTAGCTTGGTATGCTGCAGCAGTTAATCTAAATATGTATATGAAACATATTATACCCACCGATGATTATCACTTTTTTCATGCATGGGATGATATAGCATTTCAATTTTTATATAAAAATATTTATAATATTTGTTTACCACATTTCGATGTAAAACATCATCAACTGTCTAAAGAAGAATTTGGTATACCAAGTAATTCTCCAAAATCAGGAGACAAAAGAAACCATTATTATAGTAAATGGGGTCATCACGAAGTTTGGAAAAAAAGATGGGGATTCGAATATGGAGATAGAAATACTTTTGAAAGTATCAAAGAACACTATAAAGATACTTTGTTATGGGAATTTTATCATCATGATCCTATAACGGGCCCATTAAGGACTTTTGATGTATGATAGGTAAGAAGAATATTTTAGCTATAACACTTGCAAGGGGTGACAGTAGAGGAATATCAAAAAAAAATATTGTTAGTATCAACAATAAACCACTTTTACAATATACAACGGATGAGATAGTTAAGAGTAAATATATTGATGACTATGTGGTTTCTACAGACAGTGATGAAATAGAGGAAGTTTGTAATAACCTAAATGTAAATGTTTTTAGAAGAAAAAAAGCTTCTGATACACAAACAACCGCTGAAGGTTTGTTGGAGGTTTTAGATTATTATGAAAAATATGATTATGTAGTTGAGGTTATGTGTACCAATCCACTAAAGACAGTTGAAGATATAGATGGAGTTATAGAAAAATTGAATGAAACAGGAGCTGATTCTGTTGTGTCTGTGGTTAGAGTATGGGATAACCACCCACTTCGTATCAAATATATAGAAAATGATAGACTTATGAATTTTTATGGTAATGAGAATCCAGATGTACCAAATGCAAGAAGACAAGATTTAACACCACCTGCGTATGTTAGGAACGGTTCTATTTATGCTATGACATATAAACAGATTGTAAATAAAAAACTAAGGATTGGTAAGGATGTGAGACCATACATTATGTCAGAAGAAAGAACAATAAATATTGATGAACCACGAGATTTAGAACTAGCAAAAATAATCTTAAAATAAATTTAAGGAAAAAACTTTAGTGCTCAAGAAAAAAATATTATTTATAGTCACAGTGTATAGAATTGGGGAAAGAATACATCCAATAATACCTAAATTATATGAATTTTCTGATATTGATTTACTCAAAGTAAATGAAATGAGTTCAGATATGAATTGGTATGGTACAAATGATCCACGTATTACTTTTAATAGTAAGTATGAAAAATATTTTGACAATATTTTTGATGGTGGTAGTTCTTCAATTGAACATTATGGTGCTAGAAATGAAACACCGTGTGATGTGATTAAAAATTTAAATATTGATAAATATGATTTAGTTATTTATGATGATGATAGAAATAGACACGGAGTTTGGTATATTTTTGAACAAATAAAAAATAAAATACCGATGATTGGTAATGTTCATGGAAATTGGTGGAGTTCATTGGATGGGTTTCCAGAAAAAAATAACATAACAAAGTCATATAATAAATCATTTAATTATGTTTCGGTGTTTGGTGCAAAAGAAAAAAACTCTTATGAATTTAATGATTTTGTTTTAGATGGTGGTATTCCATCAAATGACGAATTAAAATACTATGACAGAACAAATGATTTTATATTAGTAATTGTTAATTTCTTAGGTAATCGTAATATGCCAAGTCTTTACAACATTCAAGTCGATGAAAAATTTATCAACACAAGTGGATTGTTGGAGTTACAAAATAAATATCATAAAAAGATTGTCTTTAAATTAAAAAGTAGAGCTGACCATCCATATCCACAGAAAGATTTTGATTATCTTAATAGTGTAGTTCCAAAAGAATTAGATTATGAAATAATAATGGATTTTCCTGACCACAATCAATTAATTTGTGGTGCATTTTTAGTAATTTCTGCACCATCTACATTTGCATTAAAACCTATACAAAAAGGTATTCCAACTATATTAATAAAAGGTGCTGGAACTGTTGGTAATTTCTGTGATTATCGTGGATTGGTAGAATTAAACAAAGATATTATATTAAATAGAGTAGAAAAAGAAATATCACTTGGAAGAGATAATAATTTTATAAAAAATACTATCAATGGTGGTATAAATTTTAATTCTACTGAAAAATATATTAAAAATATAAGAGGTTTATTAAGTGAAAATAATTAAAGTAAATGGTTATTGTCTATCTTCTACATATGGTGATGGTAATGTGTTTGGACAACCAGAGGGTGTTAAGAGTATAGGATTAGTTGAGGTTCATACAGACAGTGGATTGGTTGGCATAGGAGAAACATATACAGGAGTTTATGTTCCTGAACTTATAGAACCAATAGTAAAAACTATTGAATCACTGGTGATTGGTAAAAATCCATTAGACATAGAAGATGTATATAACTCAATGGAAATACCATTTGTTTCTATGAATGGTTTTGTTAGAAGTATCATTGGAGCGATTGAAATAGCATTGTGGGACATTAAAGGGCAAGTTGAAGAGAAACCTATATATGAGTTATTAAGTGATACATATACAGATGACTTTGGTGTATATGCAAGTGGTGGTTCAGTATCATTTTCTACTGATGATATTAAAGATGATGTTAGTAAGATACTTTCACAAGGATTTAATTCTTATAAAATGAGAGTTGGGGTTAAAGATTGGAAAGAAGATATTGACAGAGTAAAGACTGCTAGAAATGAACTTGGTGATAATAATTTAATGGTTGATGCTATACAAGGAACTTTAAATAATTGGCATCAATATAATTTAGTGTATAATTCAAAACAATTAGAACAATATAATTTAACTTGGATTGAAGAACCATTACATCCCTCTAAATTAAAGGAGTTGAAGTCGGTATATGATATGGTTAATATACCAATAGCAACGGGTGAGGGATTGAGTGGAAAACTTGATTTTGATTCTTATTTAGATTCTAAATGTATTGATATTATTCAACCAGATGTAACTCATTGTGGTGGTTTTATGAGAACAAAAAAGATAATAGAACAGGCTAAGAAAAATGGAATTAAAGTTTCACTACATATATGGGGTAGTGGAATATCTTTAATATCTAATTTACATTTAGCATTATCTATGGGAGTTGATTGGTTTGAAATTCCTATGGTTAGTTTAGATTTACTATCCAACGAATTTACAGAATTGAAGAAAATGATTTTAAACAAAGACATCACATTAAACAATGGATTGGGTATAAAACTTACAAATGATGTGAAACAATCTTATCCATTTGTAAAAAATAGTGGTTATAAAATAAAATGATAGCTTGTGATTTAATAAGAGATTTAAGAATGTATAAGCTTCCAATTGAAAAATTTGAAAAATTTCGTAATGATATATTTTTTATCGACCCTAACAATCCACCAAAATCAAATGATGTAGAGATTTATTTAGGTGATAGAATTAATAAACACATTATAGATGGATTTCCAAATTTAAAATGGATTCATTTAACTTCTGTTGGATTTGATAAATTAATTGGATTGGATAGAGATGATATAATTATAACAAATAGTAAAGGTATAATGGATAGCTCTATAATATCAACTACACTTGGTTTTTTATTTTCATTATCAAGAGGAATAAACTACTGTATTAAAGATAAGTTAGATAGATATAAATTTGATGAATATTTTCATAAGGTACAAGACATTAGTAATCAAACTTGTTTAATTGTTGGTATGGGTAGTATCGGCAATAAATTAAAAACTATATTAGAATCATTAGATATGAAAGTGATTGGAATAACAAGTGACAATATAAATAAATTGGATGATTATTTAATAAATTCAGATGTTGTTGTCAATTTGTTACCATACACTAATAAAACTAAATCAATATTTAATAAAAAAGTGTTTGGAAAAATGAAAAATAATTCGTATTTTATTAATGTAGGAAGAGGACAGACGGTAGTTGAAGAAGATTTAATATATGTTTTAAAAAATAATCTTATAGCTGGTGCGGGATTGGATGTGTTTGAAAAAGAACCATTGTCTAATGATTCTGAATTGTGGAAACTAGACAATGTTATTTTAACACCTCACATAGCAGGATTAAGTAAAAGTTATTGGGATAAACAATATAAATTATTTAAAGATAATTTTAATAGATATAAAAATTCAAAAGAAATGTTAAATATAATTAATTTAAAGAGGGGTTATTGATGACAAAATTAATAGCAGAAATAGGTTGGAATCATATGGGTGATATGGTATTAGCTAAAGATATGATTACAGCAGCAAAAGAAAGTGGTGCCGATTTTGCCAAGTTTCAAACTTGGAGTGTGAGTAGACTAAAAAGAGGTTCTTGGGATACAGATGGTAGAAGAGAAATATATGAGAATGCTGAATTAAGTTTTGACAATCATCTTGATTTAAAAAACTATTGTGATGAAATTGGTATAGGATTTATGTCTTCTGTTTTTTCTATAGAAGATGCTAAATTGTTAAAGAATGTAGTTACAGACTATGTCAAGATACCGAGTTTTGAATCAAGAAATGTAGAGTTAATTCATTATTGTTTAAAACATTTTAGACATTTGTTAATATCGACTGGTACATCAACTTATAATGAAATGAGGTCAACACTTGTCAGTATTCCACAAGATAGATTTACCTTGTTACATTGTGTGTCATCTTATCCTTGTAGTTTTGATATTGTAAATTTACCAAGAATGGGGTCACTAAAAAACTTATCTCATTCTGTTGGGTTTAGTGACCATACTCAAGGTATTGAAGCTTCTGTATTATCACTTGTGTATGGTGTTGACTATATAGAAAAACATTTTACTATAGACAATGACTTACCTGGTAGAGACAACAAATTTGCTATATTGCCTGATAAGATGAAAAGACTTAGTGAGTATATTAAAATATCTGATAAGGTTATGAATTTTAAAGGTGTAGATTATCAAAATTGTGAATTAGATTCAAGAAAAAATTATACAGGAAGATTCAATGGATAATATATCAGTTATAATAAGAAATAGAAATGAAGAGAGATATATTGGTTATGCTATACAATCAGTATTGGATACATTTGATAAACCTGAAATAGTGGTTGTTAATAATAAATCTAACGATGATTCTATAAATATAGTTAAAAGTTTTACATTTAGTGATATAAAAATTTATGATGTAACCTCTTACACACCAGGTAAATCTATAAACTATGGTGTAACAAAATGTTCTAATGATTATGTGTTGATTTTATCAGCCCATTCACAAATTATGAATTGCGAGTTTGTAAAAATAAAAGGTTTATTAGACGAATATTGTGTAGTGGGTGGTAAACAAATACCAATATGGAATGGTAAAAAAATAAGTAGAAGATATATATGGTCTAATTTTATAGATAAAGATGGTACGAATCTTTTTAGTAACAATGAAAATAGATACTTTTTACATAATGCATTTGCATTCTATAAAAAAGACATTTTAATTAAATATCCGTTTGATGAAAAGAAACACACCAAAGAAGATAGATATTGGATTAACGATAGGATTGGGGAGGGTATGAAATCTTATTATGATTCAGGTACAATATGTCACCACCATTACACAAATAATGGTGCAACTTGGAAGGGGATAGGTTAAATGAAAATATTAGTGACAGGTGGAGTAGGTTTTATAGGAACTAATTTGATTAAAAGATTATTGAAAGAAGAACACGAAGTAATTTCTTTTGATAATTATTCAACAGGTTTTAAAAATAACGAACAGACTGGTTGTACATATTATGACATTGACATAAGAAAACCTTTAGATATGGTACAAGTTGATGTTATATTTCATTTAGCTGCACTACCAAGAATAAAACCATCATTTGATAATCCAAAAGAAGTTTTTGATGTAAATGTTAAAGGAACACAGAATGTTCTTGAATATGCTCGTAAAACTGAAACACCTGTAATCTATGCTGGTTCAAGTTCATTTTGGGGTGGAGTATATAAAAATCCATATACATTTAGTAAATGGCAAGGTGAAGAGTTATGTAAGATGTATGAACAGATATATGGATTACCAATAACTATATGTAGATTTTATAATGTGTATGGTGATTGTATGTCAACAAAAGGTGAATACAAATTAGCATTATCAATATTTTTAGAACAATATAAAAATGGTGAATCATTAACAATTACAGGTGATGGAGAACAAAGAAGAGATTTCACACATGTTGATGATATAGTTGATGCTATGATGAGAGTTGTATATTGTAACAAGTGGGGTAACACTTATGAATTAGGTAGAGGTAAGAATCATTCTATCAATGAGGTAGCTAAAATGTTTAGATTTGGTGATTTACCACATGATACACCACCTATAAAATATATAGACCCAATACCTGGTGAAACAAGAAATACATTATGTAAATCAGAGTTGGCTAGAAAAAAATTAAAATGGGAGCCAAAAATTAATTTAAAAGATTGGATAAAGGAACAATTATGAAAATAGGAATAGTAGGACAAGGTTATGTAGGAACTGCAGTCAAAGAGGTGTTCAGTAAACACTATGAAACAAATACATTTGACTTAAATGGTAAATGTAATTGTACAGATATAGAAAATTTAGTTGACAAGTCGGATATTATTTTTGTATGTGTTCCAACACCAATGAAAAAAGATGGTAGTTGTGATACAAGTATAGTTGAGGGTGTAATTAATGAAATAGATGATGTGGACATTACTGATAAAATAGTCGCTATTAAATCTACGATACCACCTGGAACTACAAATAGATTAAACAAAAAATATAAAAACATATCAGTAATATTTAATCCTGAGTTTTTAACAGAGGCTAATTTCATTGATGATTTCAAAAATCAGAATAGAATCATAATTGGTGGTGAAAGACCATCAACAACAAAGTTAAGACAAGTGTATTCATTAGTATTTCCTGATGCTACCATAGTTAAAACAGGTTCTAAGACAGCTGAAATGGTTAAGTATATGACTAATACGTTTTTGGCTACAAAGGTATCATTTGCAAATGAGATGAAATTAATATGTGATGAGTTAAAAATAGATTATGATAAAGTTGTAGAGTATTCTACATATGATGAAAGATTAGGTAAATCACATTGGGCAGTTCCAGGTCCTGATGGGAAAATGGGTTTTGGTGGGAGTTGTTTTCCAAAAGATATTAATGCGTTAATCGCTCTGTCTAAAGATATGAGATTGTATTTACACACTTTACAGAGTGTATGGAAAACTAATTTAAAAGTCCGTCCAGAAAAAGATTGGGAAGAACTTAAAGGAAGAGCTGTAACAGATGAATGAAGTGGAAATGGATGAAATATTAATGCGGTGGAGTTTAAAAGCAAACTCACCACATCATACAAAAGAATACAAAAAATTTTATCAAGATAAATTAGATAAAGTTCTAAAATTAGTAGATGAATTAAATAAAGAAAAAGCTTGACTTACATGCAAAAAGTATTGTATATTATAGGAGATATAAATGTCTAAGATAGATTATTTAAATTATGATGATTTAAAAGAAGATAGAAAAAGACAAAAAAGAGTTAAAAGAAGAAAAAGTCTTAAAGAAGCTAAAAACAAAAGGAGAAAAAAGAAATATGTTAAAAAAGATGATTAAACATATATTTATATATATATCATTATTGATATGTATAGGATGTAATAATAACATAGTTGGAACAAGTGGGATATGTGATGATTGTGTTTTAGAATTAAGTATACCTGAATTAACTATGGATGAGAGTAATTATTATCATTTAGAGTTTAATGAAGACTATATACAAACTTTTGCTAAGTTAGAAGCGTATGTAGGAATTGGTTATGCATATCTTGGATGGGAATCGGATACAGAACATTGTGTTGAAATGTGGAATCACACGGAATGTAGTGATGTTGTAAATCCAGTTAGTTATTCAGGTAGTGATGGAATAGCTAATCAGATGATAGGTGTCTATCAAGAACATATTGGAGACACAATAAATGTTTATTGTGGTTACTATGATAACTATGGTGAACAATATTTAAATACAATAAGGATAATAATAGATGAATAAATTAGGAAGTTATATTTCAAAATTAATGACAACTGTTCTTGATTCAGAACAAGAAGAGTTTGTTAAAGAATTAGCATTAAGTGAATTAAGAAGACTTAATGTTGATGTAAATGATTTTATCAGAAAACATACAAAAGATAATATTGATAAAATAAAAGAAACAGAAAAAAAGTTATTACAGGAGGACAAAAAAAATGTCAAAGATAAGTAAAGAAGGTTATGAACAGATACAAGTAATCAAAAATGCATTAGATACAATGTTTGATAAATTGGATACTACAGTATATACAAAAAGTGGTACTAAATACACATCAAAAAATGTATTTAATGAAGTTAAAGATGAGTTTCAAGCTATAGCTGGTATAGTAGAAAATAGTGGAACTTGGGAAGAGGTGCAATAATGCCTAACAATAATCAAGTAAATGATAGATATAATCCAGCTGGAGTTAATAGTGTAGATTTTGAAGAATTTCAATTTGGTGAACTTGAAGTAGGTGAACTGTTTTGGCAAACTAATAGGCCAGAAGAATCTAACCCGTGGAGAAAAGAAAATCAAACTCAAGGTAAGAATCTAAAAACTCAAAAACTTCATAACTTTAATCTAAAAACAAAAGTTTTTCAGAAAATATAATGAGTGCAAATCGTCCGCTAAATATACCTGGTAGACGAAAAGTCATAACCAAGAATATGATTTTGGAGGCTCAGAAACATACCAAGTCTAATATGGCTGCGGCTAGATGGATGAATGTATGTTATACCACTTATAGGAAATGGGCTAGATATTATAAGGTATTTGAACAACACAAGAATCAAACTGGTGTTGGAATAACAAAAGGTTGGGCTACAAGAACTACGAATGTAGAAGAGATTATCTTAGGTAATCGTAAAGTTCCAAGAAAATGGAGTCAATCGACTGTAAAGAAAGAGTTGATTGATAAAGGTTATTGGACAGAAGATTGTCATCATTGTGGGTATAATGAAACTAACTTAGAAACAGGTAAAGTATGTTTAGGGGTAGATTTCAAAGATGGTGACAGTAAGAATTGGTTGAATGATAACATTAGATTATTATGTGCTAATTGTTACTATTCATTTAATGCATATTTTCCAAGTGCAAAAAAGTTTTGTAAATAAATAGGGAGGTTGTAGTGAAAGACATAAAAGGTACAATGTTAAAGATAGGTAAGAGAGTTTGTATTCAAGAGGATATATCATCAGTTAATGGTATGTTGTACAAAAACACCATTTGTAAAGTTGAGGCTCTCGATAAATCAAAAGTTCAAGTTCAGGACAGAAGTGGAAAACTTTGGTGGGTTCAATATGGTCAAGTAAGTGCGAGTTTTTTATAATGAGTGATGATTTAACAAAAGAACAAAAAGAAGAATTAGAAAAACTACAAAAAGAAATAGTTGATGAAGCTAAAAAGGTTGTTGAAAACTATGTTGATAACCCAAGTGATATTTCAGGTAGTGTGGTTAGTATACATGAAAACAGTCCATTCTTAGATGAAAACGGAGAAGGTGAACCACAATTTAGTGGTAGTCGCTGGACAAAAGTAATAAAGAGTATATAATGTTAATAAGAGAATTTATATCAGAAACAAATAAAAATAAAATGATTTCAGATTTATTAAAACACTACAAAGTTGGTAGTGTTAGAGTTAAATTAAAGTCAATGAAGAATCATGCACATTATGATGTAGATAGAGGAACATTGGAATTATCTACAAAATATAAAACGATTAAGAATAGTCAACTGAAAGAGTTCTTGATTACAATACTTCACGAAATCTATCACGCGATGGATGCTAAGAAATATGGTTGGAAGAAGTTCAAAGAAATGTATGAAATGGAAATGAACTTACAGATAGCCAAAGGTAAAGATGAATACAAAGACAACAAGTATGAGATAGAAGCAGAAAAGTTTGGCCAAAAGAATTGGTCTAAATGGAAAACTAAATTTAAAAAGGAAGGATTGATTTAATGTATG
>NZIO01000012.1 GCA_002689925.1 Candidatus Pelagibacter sp. | reverse complement strand
TCCATGATCCAGCATCTTGATATCCAAGCTTCATGCCTTCTTCCCAATAAGGTCCTTTTGGTGATGGACCCATTCTCCATAATGGCATACCGTTACCATCAACAACTTTGTTGTTAGGATTCTTTCCTACTAAAGATGCTGTGAACGCTGTGTACCAGAAAATTTGCTGAGCAACGTTTCCTGAAGACAGAGATGGTAGAGACTGATAAAAGTCCATAGCCGCAGCACCTGGAGGTGCGTAAGATCTTAACCACTCATCCCATTTTCTAATTGCATATACAGCAGCAGGACCATTGGCAGCTCCACCTCTTGTTACTGAAGCTCCAACTGGGTTACAAGAACCTTTTTCCATTCTAATACCCCATTCGTCTACAGGTATTCCATTAGGTTTACCTACGTCACCTGCTCCAGCCATTGACAACCATGCATCAGTCATTCTCCAACCTAAGTCAGGAGCTCTTTTGCCATAATCCATGTGACCGTAAATTCTAACTCCATCAATTTCTTTAACGTCGTTAGTAAAAAAAGCTGCGATATCTTCATAAGCAGACCAGTTAACTGGAACACCTAAATCATAACCATACTTTTTCTTAAAAGCTTTTTTAATTTCAGGTCTATCAAACCAATCTTTTCTAAACCAATAAAGATTAGCAAACTGTTGATCAGGCATTTGGTATAAATCACCATCTGGACCTGTAGTGAACTGCTTACCAATAAAATCATCAAGATCTAAAGTTGGTAAAGTAACATCTTTACCTTCTCCAGCCATCCAATCAGTTAAGTTAACAGCTTGTTGCATTCTAGCGTGAGTACCAATCAAATCTGAATCATTGATGTAGGCATCATAAATACTAACGTTAGTTTGCATTTGTGTTTGAACCGCCATTACTACATCACCTTCACCAAGCAATTGATGAGTTACTTTAATACCAGTAATTTCTTCAAAAGCTTTTGTAAGGACTTCAGACTCATATACATGAGTAGGTATAGTTTCTGATAACACTTTAATAGACATTCCTTTGAATGGCTTAGCAGCATTTTGAAACCATTTTAGTTCTTTAACTCTTTCTTTTTCAGAAATAGTTGAAAGGCTAAATTCACCTTTCGCCCATTTGTCTATAGCATCTGCATAAACAGTAGACGATAATAAAGTTGATGTAACAGCAACAGCTAAAATAGTCTTTAATGTTTTAAACATATTTATCCTTTTTATTGTTATTGTTAATTTATCAGTCTAATTAAAGCTAAATAGTTAGTGATTGTAAAGGAAAACTATTTTCAATTAAGAATTGTATTTTAGTTAGATAAAGTCTTTTTAATCGCCTTTTCCCAACCTCTAATTAGAATAGTTCTATTTTTAGAATTCATCTTTGGAGCAAACTTTTTATCTAAAGACCAATTTCTAGATATATCTTTTAAAGATTTATATACGCCAATTTGTAAACCTGCCATTAAAGCAGCTCCTAGAGCTGTTGTTTCTTGAACTTTGGGCCTTAGAACTTTTACATTAATTATATCTGACAAAAATTGTGAAAACCAATTATTCATAACCATACCTCCATCAACTTTAACAATTTTTGGTCTTAAACCGTCATGTTTCATTGCTTCAAAAAGATCATAAGTTTGATAAGCCACAGATTCTATAACGGCTCTAACTATTTCCTTTGGACTTGTATCTCTAGTTAATCCACTTAAAAGGCCTCTTGCATTAGCATTCCAATGGGGTGCACCTAAACCAGTAAATGCTGGAACCAAATAAACATTTTTATTATTTTTTAAAGATTTAATTATTTTTTCTGTTTCTGAAGCTTTTTTTATAAATTTCATTCTATCTCTAAGCCACTGAACACCTGCACCAGCTATAAAAATTGATCCTTCCATAGCGTAAGTTGTTTTACCTTTTATTCTATAAGCTATAGTAGTTAATAATCGATTTTTTGAGTAAATTTTTTTATTTCCAGTATTTAATAAAACAAACGCACCTGTACCATAGGTACTTTTTAAAGAACCTGCTTCAAAACAACATTGACCAATTGTTGCTGCTTGTTGATCTCCTACTACACCAGAAATAGGAATAGATTTTCCAGTAATACTTGGATCTGTCATTCCAAAATCATCAGCAGAGTTTTTAACGGTAGGTAATATGTGTTTTGGAATTTTAAATATTTTTAAAATATTATCATCCCATTTATTTGTAGATATATTATAAATCATAGTTCTGCTTGCATTTGTAGCATCAGTTGCATGAACTTTCCCATTTGTTAATCGCCAAATAATAAAGCTATCAATAGTTCCAAAAAGTAATTCTTTTTTGGCAATTAATTTTTTTGCTAAAGGAACATTATCAATAATCCACTTGATTTTTGAACCTGAAAAATAAGGATCAATTAGCAAACCAGTTTTATTAAATATTGTTGTTTCTCTGTTTTGTTTTCTTAATCTTTTACAAAATTCTTCAGTTCTTCTATCTTGCCAAACTATAGCTTTGTATATTGTTTTTCCTGTTTTTTTATTCCATAAAATTGTAGTTTCTCTTTGATTAGTGATACCAATAGTTAAGATTTTACCTCTTGCATTTTTTGCTTTATTTATTACATCTCTGAGGGTTTTTTTTGTTGTATTCCAAATTTCTTCTGGATCATGCTCTACCCAACCATTTTTAGGAAAATATTGAGTAAATTCTTTTTGAGATGAAAAAATAGGATTTCCTTTTAGATCAAATAATATTGATCTAGTTGAGGTCGTACCTTGGTCTATTGAAATAATAAATTTTTTCATTTTAACTAAAATTTTCCCATTTAATCTCTAATTTTTTATCATCTAAAATAGCATTAATCATAGCTATCATTAATGGAAGTTTTGTTTCATCAAAATCTTTTTTAACTTTTTTACCGATTTCAAAAATTAATTCAGCTCCTTCAACAGTTACAGTGGGCATTTTATTTTTTTTTGCTTCAGAAAAAGTAAATCCTTCACCGATTAAAGACCCCATTTTGCTATTTCTTCCTCCCGCAGAACTTACATATAAATCTCCTAAACCAGCTAAGCCTTTTACAGTTTCTTTGTTGCCATTTAAAAAATCAACAAATAATTCCATTTCATGAATTGATTGTCTTACCAACGTAGCTGAAGTATTTAAATATATGTTGCTTGCTTGATTATTTTTATTTAGACCAGGAGCAGCACCAATAGCCATAGAAAAAATATTTTTAATAGCTGCACAAACTTCAACTCCACTAATATCTTTACTTGTGGAGATATGATAATAATCTGTAGAAAGCATATCTTTTAATATATTTGCATAATTTAAATTTTTATTAGCAATAACAACTCCACTATGGACTCTATTAGCTAAACCAGCGGCTAAACAAGGTCCACCAACTGCTGATAAGTTTAGATTCTTTATTCCCTCAATATTTAACAATCTTTCTAATTTATCAATTAAAAGTTCATATTTTTCGTCCTTTACACTCAAACCTTTTGTCAACATTAATAAAGGTGGAATAGTATTATTTTTAGAAATTTTTTTAAGTTCTTTTGCGGCCCAATTGATACCTTTTGAGCTAACTCCTAAAACTATCAAGTCTATTTTTGATAAGAAAATGTTTTTAATTTCTTCATATTTAAAAAAATTAATCTTGGTAGAAATTTTCAGATTTAAACCCGAATGAAAAAAATCTTGTTTAATTTTATCAATAAATTCATTTTCTAAATGTGTGCCTACTATAGAAATTTCATGATTATTATCTAAACAGGGATAGGCAAACGCAGTTCCCATTGCTCCAGCACCTAAAATAACAATTTTACTCATTTAGTCCTTATATATAATCTTTTTAATTAATATAAAAAAAGAAACTAACTCAACCTTACCTAAGACCATAAAAATAATTAAACTAATTTTTGTAAAGTCTTTTAATGTGTAGAAATCAAAACTACCAAGTCCATACATTGATGATGTTACAGTATTTGTTAAAGTTAATATAGACAATTTAAATGAATTTTCAAAATTTAAATCATCAATAGTTAATATACTAGATAAAATGAATATAGATAAAATAAAAAATATAAAAATTAAAAATGACATTTTTGTATCATCTTCAGTTATTTTCAAATCAGGTTTAAAAATATAATGACTAGTTATTTGAAGAGGTTTAAAAAGTTTATTCATTTCTTTTAATGATGTTTTAAATAAAATGTATATTCTTATATATTTTAAACCAGAAGATGTAGAAAAAACAGATCCACCAATAATAGTTAATAAAATTAATAGTAATGATAAGTCTGTATTTGAAGAATAAATTCCTATTCCAGAAGTTGATAATGAACTAGCTATTATTAATAAAATATTTAAAAAATTTTCTTCAGGTATAATGAAAAAATATACAATAAAAACAAAAATACATAAAATAGAAATAATATGTATATCTTCAATAAAGTCTCTCAGTTTAAATTTATTTGAAAATGTTTTTATAATTAATAAAATATTTAGAGAAGAAATAATAATAGTTATTGATAAAATAAAGAGCTGTTTATTACCAGAAATAACTTGAAATAAATGATCTTTTGAAAGAAATCCTCCAGATGAACTTACAGTAAAAGCTAAGTTAAATGCATCAAAAATTCTTAAACCTCCAAATAAATATACAAGAAAAATAAATATCGTTAATATTGAATAGAATAAAGTTATTGGTGATACATTTTTTAAGAAATTGCTATAAAAATTTCCTCTTTCAGTAATTGAAGAAACTAAATACAAAGGTTTAAATTTATTCTCTTTTAAACCAAGAGTTCCCACCAAAGATATTAGGAATATCAATCCACCTAACCATTGAGAGCTAGAACGCCAAATTAGTAATGGTTCATCAATGAAATTGATATTTTTGCTAATAGAAAAACCTGTACCAGTAAAACCTGAAACAGACTCAAAATATGAGTCCAAAAAAGAATAATTATAACTAGATAAAAAGTATGGAATACTAAATAACAAAGGTATTAATAAGAAAGTTAAAAAAATTAATAAAATTTGTTCTGTGAGATTTAAGTTTTTATTAATATTCAAATTCAAGTAACAAAAAGGAAAACCAAAAATTAATGATATAAAAAAAACTATAAAATAAGAGTTTATATTTAAACTAAAATCAAAATATATAGAATAAAGAATATTTAATATAGAAAAAAAAGATACACTTAATGAGTAGATACCAAAAAAAAATAATATTCCTCTAACATTCATCTTATAAAGAGCTAACTTTGAATAAATTTTCTACTTTGTCTAAATAATCTCTTTTTGTTAAAAAAATTACTAAATCTTTTTTTTCAAATTTAAATTTTGAATCTGGAATAATGACTTTGTCCTTTCTTAAGATTGCACCTATTCTAATATGTTCAGGTAAATTTGATTCTTTAAAATTTTTATCAATTAACTCTGAATTTTCATTAACTTCAGCTTCTATAAATTCATATTCGCCGTCGAGTAAACTATAAACAGTTTCAATGGTTCCTTTGTGAACGTGTTTTAAAATTGTTGAAACAGTAGTCATCCTAGGATCTACTAGATCGTCTATTTTTAATGACGATTGTAATAAACTATAATTTTGCTTATTTACAATTGCAATAGTTCTTTTATTAGAATTATTTTTTTCAGCTAAAACACTAGCCATTATATTATCTTCATCATCGTTCGTTAAACATAAAACAGTTTCTATTTCTTCTATATTTGCTTCTTTTAAAACTTCTTCATCTAAGCCATTTCCATTAATTACTATAGTGTTGTTAAGTTCGTTAGCAATATGTTCTGCTCTTTCTTTACTTTTTTCTATAATTTTTACTCTTGCACCTTCTAAATCAGTTTCTAAGTTTTTTGCTAAATTAAAACCAATATTACCACCACCTATGATTAAAATATTTTTAGATATTTTTTCTTCGTGCCCAAAGATGGATAATGTTTTATCTATTTGAGATGTGCTAATAACTACATAAGCTTTATCATCTACCTTAAGTTCATCTTTTTTTTTTAATATTACAAATTGATTATTTCTTATAACACCTAAAACATTAGCATTTAAATTTGGATAAGAAGTTGTTAATTTTTCTAGAGGTGTATTTATAACAGGACATTTCTTTTCAATTGCAATTTCTAAAACTGTAATTTTATTCTCAGCAAATGGAACATTATCAAGAGCTCCAGGAGCTTCTAATTTTCTTTGTAATGATTTTGCAACTTCAAGTTCAGGCGAAATTATAACATCTATTGGGAGATTTGATTTACTGTATAACTTAGACCATTTTGAACCAAGAAACTCTTGAGATCTAATTCTAGCAATTTTTTTTGATATATTAAAAATAGAATGAGCAACTTGGCATACTATCATATTTGTTTCGTCATTTTTTGTAACTGCAATAATCATATCCGCTTCTGCTGCATTAGCTTTTTCTAAAACTGAAGGAAATGTAGCTGTACCAACTATTCCCTTTACATCTTGAGATTTATTAATATTTTGGATAAATTCACTTGATTGATCAATAACAGTTATTGAGTGGCCTTGTGCTGATAATTGTTTCGAAATAGAAAAACCTACTCTTCCAGCACCACAAATAATTATATTCATTTAGTTTAAACCTTTAATACCCAAATTTTTAAGTTTTCTATGAAGAGCAGAACGTTCCATACCAACAAATTCTGCCGTTTTAGATATATTTCCTTGATGTCTTTTTAGTTGAGAAATCAGATAATCTTTTTCAAAATTTTCTCTAGCCTGTTTTAATGGGAAAGATAAAGTATTTGCAATTATATCATGTGTGTCTTGATTGTTGTCTAGGGAGTCCCCTATTAACTTATTAATATCAATTTTATTTTCATTAAGAGATAAAATAGTTATTCTTTCAACTAAGTTCCTCAACTCTCTAACATTTCCAGGCCAACGATAATTATATAATAAACTAAACTGAGTATCTATACTGATTTCTTTAACACCATTTATTTCAGCAATTTTTTTAGAAAAATATTTTAACAATAAAGGTATATCTTCAGTTCTATCCATTAAAGCTGGTAGATAGATAGGAACTACATTAAGTCTATGAAATAAATCTTCCCTAAAATTTCCATTATCAATTTCTGTACGAATATCTTTGCTAGACGTACTTATAAGTCGAATATTTACATTAATTTCTTCTACACCATTAACTCTTTTAAATTTTTGATCAATTAAAACTCTTAAAATTTTGGCTTGAGTTTCGAGAGGTATTTCTGATACTTCATCTATTAGTAAAGTTCCACCTGTTGCTGCTTCAAAAAAACCATGATTTATAGTTCCATCTTTATTTTCAGAACCAAACAATTCTTGTTCATATTTTTCTGGATCTAATAATGCTCCATTAACAATTAAAAAAGGTTTTTTTGATCTATAAGAGTTTTTATGTATTTTTCTAGCAACTAGTTCTTTACCAGAGCCAGCAGGACCAGTAATAAAAACTCTGCTTTCTGCATTACCAAGTTTTATAATTAAATCTTTAATTTTTTTAATAGCTAAACTTTCCCCTATAATCTCATACGAATGAAATAATTTACTATTTAAACTTTGATTCTCTTTTTTAAGATTAAAATGTTCAATAGCTCTATTAACAAAATTTAAAATTCTCTCAGTCTCAAAAGGTTTTTGAATAAATTCAAAAGCTCCTAATTTTACAGAATTAACAGCCATTTGTATATTTGCATGACCTGAGATCATAATAACTGGAATATCATTATCAATTTTTTTTATATAAGATAATAATTCAATACCATCATTGTCACCCTTATCTAATTTAACATCAAAAATTGCTATTGTTGGTAGCTTTTTATTAATTTCATTTATAGCTTGTTCAAAATTAGCTGCTTGTCTTACAGTAAAACCATTATCTTTTAGCAAGTCAGCAATCAAAAGTCTTATATCTGAATTATCGTCTACTACTAATATTTCTTTAATCATTTTTTTTTGGTATTAAAATTTCAACTTTTGCACCGTTTTTTGAACTAAAATTTATATTTCCATTATGATCATTAATTATTTTGTTAACTATAGCTAAGCCAAGACCAGTTCCTTCTTTTTTTGTAGTATAATATGGAGTTAACATTTTTTTAATATCAATTGTATTAAAACCGATTCCATTGTCATGAATTACGCTGTATATATAATCCTTATCAGTATAAATTTCTATATCAATTTTACCAGCAAAACTGCTGTTTTTTTCAATCTTATCATGCAAAGACTCCATCGAATTTTTTATTAAATTAATATATACTCTATTTAATTGTTCCTCATCACCTTCAATAATATATTTCTCATCCTTTGAGCTATTAACATTAATTTTAATTTTAGATTGTGAAAGTTCATTTAATTTAACTGATCTGACTATTATATCTTTTAGATCAATATTTCTAAAAACAGGTTTTGGCATTCTTGCAAAGTCTGAGAATTCATTAAGTAAATGTTCAATATATTTTATTTGTTTGTTTATTGTATTTAGATAAGAAGAAAAATCTTTCTCATTACCTTTAACCATATGTAAGTATTTGTCTTTTATTCGATCTGTAGATAATTGTATAGGCGTAAGGGGGTTTTTAATTTCATGAGCCAACTTTCTGGCCACACTTTCCCAAGCTTCATGTCTTTCTGATAAAAGAAGTTTATCTTGTTGTTTTTTCAATTTTTCGATCATGAAGTTAAAATTTTCATTTAAAGCATCGATTTCAGTATTTGATTTTGTAACGGGAACTTTTGTTGTTAAATCACCTCTGCTAATTCTTTCTGAAGCACTTATCAAATTTATAATAGGTGTAATAAGTTGTGTAGCAAAACTGATGGCTATATTAACTGAAATGAAAAGCAATAATGACACCAAGACTAGGTAAATTAATGCAAAAGTAATTTTTATTCCTGTCTTTCTATTTTCTACATTATAATAAAAATTAATTGCCTGTTCAGTTTCTTTAAGATAATTTATCACTTTTGGATCCATAAATCTTACTATATACAAATAAGTATCTATAAAGTTTCCTAATTTTAAAAGTGATGAAGTTCTATTTGTAATAGCATCTGTTATTCTTATAGGCATACCAGTTACTGCTTTGTTAAATGCTTCTTCAGGTGGGGGCACAAATTCTTTTGTAGTGTCAATTAAATCAGAAATAATAATATTCCCCGCACCATCAACTAGATGAACTTCATCAACTCTTCTTAATAATCTTTGATTTTTTAGAATATTATTAAATTGATTAACATTGTCATAAAAAAGATTTGAACTTCTATTTATGTCTATAGCAATTAATAATGTGTCAGCTTGTATAGCATTTCTTGATTCTTCAACATAGTTTTTAGCTACATCATAAGAATTATTTACTGCAGATTTAATTTGTTTATCAAAATACTTTTGAAGTCCTACATTAAATAAATATAAAGAAAAAAGAGCGATTAGAAAGGACGGCAATAATGTTGCGAAAGAAAAAAAATAAATATATTTTAAATTAGTTTTGGAGCCAATTTTTTGTTTTTTTCTAACTCTAATAATATTTATAGTTTTGCCTAAAATTAAAATAAAAAAAAATAAAACAGAAATTAAATCAAGTATAAGAAGAAATTGTAAATTTTCCTCTGTTAGTTTAACAAAACTTTGATTAATAAATGTAAAAAATGTTAATATTCCTAATAAAATGCAGACTAAAGATATTAATAATATCCATTTAATATTTTTTAATGTACTTATCATAAAAACTAATAATATTAGATTATTTAAACAATTGTAATATAAAATAAAATGAAATTATTTCTTATACTACTAGCAGCAGGCGAAGGAAAGAGACTAAACGCTAGAATTCCTAAAGCATATGTTAATATAAACGGCAAAAACTTACTAGAATATAATATTAATGCTTTTAAGAGTTTTAAAGAAATCAAAAAAACTATCGTTGTCTACAATAAAAAACACAAAAAAAGATTAGATAAAATTAAGTTAAATAAAAATTGCATAAAGATTCTTGGTGGAAATAATAGACAAAAATCTGTTTATAATGCTTTAAAGAAAATAAAAAATATGAAATGTGATAAAGTATTAATTCATGATGTTGCTAGAGCAAATATAGACAAAGATTTAATCAAAAGAATTATTTATAAACTTAAAAAGAAAGATATTGTTATTCCATTAATAAATATTAATGATGCAATAAAAATTACTGATAAGAATTTAATAATTTCAAGTTTGAACAAAAATTACTTAAAATTAACACAAACACCACAGGGATTTAATTTTAAAAAACTAATAACAAAACATAAAAATAAATCTAAAGAATCATTTGATGATGATTCTAGCTTATTTAATCCTAAAAGTGATGAAATTTTTTCTATTAATGGAAATAAAAATAATTACAAAATTACTGAACAACAAGATTTAGAAATTTTTAGAAAAGATAAATCAAAAAATATTTCTTATGGAATTGGATTTGATGTTCATCGTTTAGTTCCAAAAAAAAAATTATATATTGGAGGTTTAAAAATAAAATCAAATTTAGGTACATTGGGACATTCGGATGGAGATCCTTTATTACATGCAATTATAGATGCATTATTGGGTGCTTGTAAGATGGGTGACATAGGTCAAAAATTTTCTGATAAAGATAAGAAATTTAAAAATATTAGGTCTACAATTTTATTAAAAAAAGTTATTAATGAAATAAAATTTAAAAATTATTATATAAACAATCTAGATATAAATATAATTACACAAACACCTAAAGTTCAAAAATATAAAAATAAAATGATGGTGATAATTTCAAAATTATGTGAAATTTCAAAAACTCAAGTAAACATAAAAGGTAAAACTACTGAAAAACTAGGTTTAATAGGAAAGAAAAAAGCTATAGCATGTGAAGTAATAGCTTCTGTAATTAAAAATGATTAAATTATTTAATTATTTATTTGTGACAATGTTTGGTTTGGGTAAGATTAAACTCATACCTGGTACGATAGGATCTTTAGCAACAATAATTATCCTTTTTTATCTTTTTCATGTAATAAATATTTCTCCAATAATTATTTTAATACTTTTAGTTATAATTTTTTTATACTCATTTTATGCTATTGCTTTTTACATTGATAATTCAAAAAACAAAGATCCAACTGAAATTGTGATTGATGAATTCATTGGACAGTCTATACCAATTTATCTTTATGAAATTTCTCATAATTCAGTAAAAGAAAATAACGAAGCTATGATTTATTATTTGGTTATTTTTATACTTTTTAGGTATTTTGATATCATGAAACCTTTTCCTGTAAGTTTTTTTGATAAAAATTTTAAGAATAGTTTTGGTGTAATTTTTGATGATGTTTGTGCAGGATTTTATGTTGTTTTATCTTTAATCTGTTTTATGATTATGAAAAATTATTTTATTTAATGAAAATTTTAGTTAAAAAAATTATTAGTAAATTAAAAAAAAAAAAATTGAAATTATCTTTCGCTGAGTCTTGTACTGGTGGTATGCTTTCAGCTGCAATTACTTCTGTTAGTGGATCATCTAAATCTTTTACCATGGGGTTGATAACATATTCTAATGAAGCAAAAAATATTTTACTAAAAATTCCTAAACAACTAATCAAAAAAAATGGAGCAGTAAGTGAAAAATGTTGTTTATCAATGCTCAAAAACCTCAGCAGAATAAGCAAATCTAATATATGTGTTTCTATTACTGGTATTGCTGGACCGAAAGGTGGTACAAAAACAAAGCCTGTTGGTTTGGTTTATATTGGAATCAAAAATAACAATAAAATTAAAATAAATAAGTTTTTGTTTAAAAATAAAGGACGTTTCTATGTTCAAAAAACAACTGTAAAAAAATCATTAGATTTAATTTTAAGATCTATTGAGTAATATATTAGCTCTTTCCTCAAAAGCATCTGCAATTTTACTAAGGCCATAATTAAAAGATTTAGCCATAACTGTATTTAAAAATTTATTTTCTAATTCAAAGTCAACATCAAAAGATATTTCAGTTTTTTTTCCTATTTGAATAAAATGCCATCTATTTTTTAAATACTTGAGAGGGCCATTTAAATTTGTTACATATATAGAATGATTTTTTTTATCATACCTTACATCACTTTTGTAAGTGTCTTTAAAGGGTCCCTTACCTATTGTTAAGTCTGCAATGATTAATACTTGGTTGTTCAAATCTTTTTTTTCATAAATTTTTGAATTTATACAATATGGAATAAAATCTGGATATTTACTTATATCCAAAACAAGTTCGATTAATTGTTCTTTTTTACATTCAATTAATCGCTTAATTGAAGCTTGTGGCATTAGTTTTGTAATCTTTTGTTTTGTAACTTTTTAAAATCTTCGTCTGCATGATAAGAAGATCTGGTTAATGGAGATGATGAAACTAACAAAAATCCTTTAACTTTTGCTATTGTTTCTAATTCTTTAAATTCACTAGGATCGTAGTATCTATCTAAAGGATGATGTTTAACAGATGGCTGAAGGTATTGACCAATTGTCAAAAAAT
This sequence comes from Candidatus Pelagibacter sp., assembly GCA_002689925.1. Classification (GTDB taxonomy): domain Bacteria; phylum Pseudomonadota; class Alphaproteobacteria; order Pelagibacterales; family Pelagibacteraceae. Next base: position 6,836 of record NZIO01000012.1, on the reverse strand, counting down.
CAACATTAGCAGAAATTAAATCATCCATAACTTGAATAATTTCATCTTTTGTTTCACCTAACCCAACCATCAATCCAGATTTAGTAAATACTTTATTGTTAATTTTTTTTGCATTTTTTAGTAATTCAAGGGATGAAAAATATCTAGCTCCAGGTCTTACTTTTAAATAAAGCTTTGGAACTGTTTCTATGTTATGGTTAAATACATCTGGATTTGCTTCTAACACTTTTTTGTATGCATCATCTTTTCTTAAAAAATCTGGAGTTAAAACTTCAATAGACGTATTGGGGTTTTTTTTTCTTATTTGTATAATTACTTCATAAAAATGACTTGAGCCACCATCATCTAAATCATCTCTATCAACAGAAGTAATAACAACGTGTTTTAAATTGAGTTTCTTTACTGCATTAGAAATTTTAAAAGGTTCAAGTAAATCTAGAGAGGTAGGTTTACCAGTTTTAACATCACAAAATGCACATGCTCTGGTACAAGTATCTCCCATTATCATAAATGTAGCGTGTCTTTTACTCCAACATTCTGTAATATTAGGACAGTTGGCTTCTTGGCAAACTGTTACGAGGTTGTTTTTATTTACAACAGTTTTGGTAATAAAAAACTCTTTGCTATTTGAAAGTTTTGATCTTATCCAATAAGGCTTTTTCTTTATTGGATTAATTGGTTTGTTAATTTTCTCTGGATGTCTGGGTTTCATTTAAAATAATTATAAGTAAATATTTTTTCATCTTTTTTACCGACGACAAACATTTTTCTATATAAAATCTCAAGATAATCCAAATCTAAATCCACTCTTAAAAGATTATTTTTTTTTTCAACAATATTAAGCTCATTTTCAATATATGTTTTTTCAGCTACTAATTGATCTTTAATTTTTAAATTTTTAAAGTAAGAAATTAATCCTCTTTCACCATAAAACATATTAGAAAACAAAAATATAATTATAAAAAAACTAAACATTAACAATTTTTGTTTATTTATTATTTTAAAAAAAATCATTTTATAACTTTAGCCATTTTTGTAGATTTTCCAAGTTCTTCTTCAATTTTTATTAATCTATTATATTTTGATACCCTTTCAGACCTAGATAAAGAACCTGTTTTAATTTGACTACAATTCATACCTACGGCAAAATCAGCTATAAATGAGTCTTCAGTATCTCCAGATCTGTGCGACATTATAGTATTAAATCCTTTTAAATGGGCATGATCTATAACCTCAATTGTTTCTGAAACTGTGCCTATTTGGTTAGGTTTAATCAAAATTGCATTTGCTGCTTTTTGTTTAATTCCTTTCATTAATCTTTCACGATTAGTTACAAATAAATCATCTCCAACAATTTGAATATTAGAATTATGATCTCTTAAGCTTTTTTTAAAAGTTGAAAAAGAATCCCAATCATCTTCAAAAAATGGATCTTCTATTGAGCTAATTGGAAATTCTTTTATTAAATTTTTGTAATATTCAATAGTTTTGTCAGAACTTTCAAAGTTAGAAGATCTTATAGAGTATTTACCATCTTTGTATAATTCGTTAGCAGCAATATCTAAGCATATGGATACATCAAAACCTGGTTTGAAGCCTGCTTCATCTATAGACTCAATAATTAATTCAATAGCATCTTCATTGCTTGACAAAGATGGGGCAAAACCACCCTCGTCACCAACAGTGGTTGTATAATTTTTTTTTTCTAATATTAGTTTTAATTTTTGAATAATCAAAAAACACATTCTGATAGACTCATTAAAACTTTTTGAACTCTCTGGTCTAATCATAAATTCTTGAATTTTTAATGAGTTATTGGCATGCGCTCCACCATTTATTATATTCATTAAAGGTTTTGGCATGAACAAATCTTTTTCTTCTTTAAAATTTTTATAAATAGGAATCTTTTTAAATTTAGCTGAAGCTTTAAATGAAGCAATAGATACAGCTAATATAGAATTGGCTCCTAAATTATTTTTTTGTTTTGTTCCATCAAGGTCAATAAGAGCTTTATCTAGATTAAATTGATCCAAAACATCAAAATTTTTTAGTTTTTTTGAAATAATATCGTTTATATTGTTCACTGCTTTAAAAACACTTTTACCCAAATAATCTTTGTTTTGTTTATCTTTTAATTCAAAGGCTTCATATGATCCTGTTGATGCACCAGAAGGAACTATAGCGGAACCAAATGTTCCATCTTGAAGAAAAACTTCTGCTTCTATAGTAGGATTGCCTCTACTATCAAACACTTGTCGTGCTAAAATCTTAGAGATTTTATTCATTTATTTTTAATTAAATTGTCTATCTCAAATAATTGATTAAGTAAATTTTCTAAATTTTTTAATGGAACCATATTTGGTCCATCTGATGGAGCGTTATCTGGATCTTGATGTGTCTCTATAAAAACACCAGCTACTCCAACTGCAACTGCAGCTCTGGCTAAATATTCTACAAATTCTCTTTGACCACCACTTTTTTCACCTAAACCACCTGGTTGTTGAACTGAGTGTGTTGCATCAAAAATTACAGGGTAACCATTTTTTGCCATAATGGGTAACGATCTCATATCTGAAACTAATGTATTATATCCAAAACTAGCTCCTCGTTCTGTAACTAAAATATTGTTATTACCTGACTCAGAAATTTTTTTTGTAACATTTACCATGTCCCAAGGAGCTAAAAATTGTCCTTTCTTAACATTAATAATTTTTTTTGTTTTTGCTGCAGCAATTAAAAGATCTGTTTGCCGACAAAGAAAAGCAGGAATTTGTAAAATATCAACATGTTTAGAAATTATTGAGCACTGTTCAGCGTTATGAATATCTGTGAGTATAGGTAAATTAAGTTGTTTTTTAATTTTATCAAAAATAGGTAATGATTGTTCAAGACCAGCTCCTCTTTTTCCTGATAAACTTGTGCGATTAGCCTTATCAAATGAAGTTTTATAAATAAAACCCATCTTAAATTTTGAAGTAATTTCTTTTATTTGACCAGCCATATCCATAGCATGTTGTTCTGTTTCAAGCTGACACGGTCCAGCTATCAAACAAATATTTTTATTATTTGAAATTTCTATATTTTCACAATTTACGGTAATATTTTTCATTTATGATTTTTTGCAGCTTTTATAAATGAAGAGAATAATGGATGTGGTGCTAAAGGTCTAGATTTAAATTCTGGGTGAAATTGAACTCCAATAAACCACTTATGATTCTTTAGCTCAATTACTTCTGGTAACTTATTATCAGGTGATAGACCAGAAAATATCATGCCATTTTTTTCAAATTTTTCTTTATAATTAATATTAACCTCATATCTATGTCTGTGTCTTTCTTTAATAGATTTTGAGTTATATATTTTTCTTACTAAAGAGTCTTCTTTTAGTTTGGATTCATAAAGACCTAGTCTCATTGTTCCACCTAAATCTTTATCTGTACCTTTTATTAGTTTACCATTTTTATTCCATTCATTTATTAAACCAACGATTGGTATACCTTTAGATTTAAATTCACTAGAAGTAGCTTTTTTAATATTTAGTTTATTTCTGGCAAATTCGATTATTGCTAATTGCATACCAAAGCAAATACCCAAAAAAGGTATATTGTGTTTTCTTGAATAAGAAATAGCAGCAATTTTTCCTTCTGTGCCTCTTTTTCCAAAACCTCCTGGAATAAGAATACCTGAAACATCTTGTAGTTTATTTTTAATATCAGATGGTCTTAAATTATCTGACTCAATTCTTATCAAATTTACTTTTAAATTATTATAGATTCCTCCATGTGTTAAAGCTTCATCTAAAGATTTATAAGCATCTTTTAAATTAACATATTTTCCAATTATACCAATATTTACTGATTTTTTGGTATGTAAAATTATTTTAGTAATCTTTTTCCAAGGATTCAAATTAACATTTTTTTTAGACTTGATATTAAAATAGTTTAAAACTTGTGTGTCCAATTTTTCATTATTAAAACTAATTGGTGCTTCATATATAGTTTTTACGTCAACTGTTTGAATTACATTTTTAATATCTACATTACAAAATAATGATATTTTTTTTCTTTGATCCAATGGAATAGATCTTTCAGATCTACAAATAATGATATCTGGTTGGATTCCTATGCTTCTAAGTTCTTTGACCGAATGTTGTGTTGGCTTGGTTTTAATTTCATCTGAAGCTTTCATGTAAGGAACTAAAGTAAGATGAATAAATAAAGTATTTTTTTTACCTACATCATTTGAAAATTGTCTTATTGCTTCTATAAAAGGTAAGCTTTCAATGTCGCCAACTGTTCCTCCTATTTCACAAATTACAAAATCTTCTTTATTAACATCCTTTTTTATAAATTCTTTTATACGATTTGTGATATGTGGAATTACTTGAACAGTTTTGCCCAAATACTTTCCTTTACGTTCCTTTTTTAAAACATCACTATAAATTTTTCCTGTTGTAATATTATCGGTTTTTTTAGCAGAAATTCCTGAAAACCTTTCGTAATGACCTAAATCTAAATCTGTTTCAGCGCCATCATCTGTCACAAAAACTTCACCATGCTGAAATGGACTCATTGTGCCTGGATCAACATTTAAATATGGATCTAATTTTCTAATTCTAACTTTAAATCCTCTAGACTGTAATAAATAAGCTAATGAAGCAGAAGAAAGACCTTTACCTAAAGATGAAACCACGCCGCCAGTGACAAATATATATCGCGCCATGGAAGTATATTATATATAAATTTTCTTTAATTTAAAAGTAAATTAATTATTTGTTTTAGGTACTTCTGGTAATGACGAATCTTGTTTTTGTTCAGTTTTATCTATAACTGAAGAACTAGGAAGATCTTTTTTTGATAATATTGTTAAAAAAATACTACAAATAATAAAAAGTGTTGCTAATACAGCTGTAAATTTACTTAAAAAATTACCTGCAGATCTAGATGATACAAAACTTTCTTGTGAAACACCTATTCCTAAAGCACCACCTTCTGATTTTTGCAAAAGTATAGAAACTACTAGGAAGAAAGCTAGAATGATATTTATAATTAAAAAAATATTTTCCATTACGATTGTTTATAATAATTTTTCAATATAGCAATAAAATTATTTGATGATTGTGAAGCTCTACCTATAAGAAAACCATCGATTTTCGAAACTTTTTGCAATAAACTCATCTTTTTACTATCTACAGCACCTCCATATACAACTTTGGGATAAAAAGAGACTTTATAATTTTTTTTAACAAAATTTTTAATAAAAACAGTTATATTATTTAAACTTTTAATTTCAGGAATTTTATTCCCACCAATAGACCAAATAGGTTCATAAGCAAATATTATATTTTTCAAATTAGTACCTTTTGAAATAGAATTTATAATTTGTTTTTTTAAAACATGAAAAGTTTTATTATTAAGTTTTTCTTTTTTAGACTCACCAATACAAAAAATAATTTTAAGATTTTGATTAGATGCAGCTAAAATTTTATTTTTTAGAATCTTATAATTATCATTAATTTTTCTATTTTCAGAATGACCTATTATAACATATTTAGCTCCAACTTTTTTTAACATGTACGGACTTACTGAACCTGTAAATGATCCTTGTTTTTCCAAATAATGACAATCTTGGGCACCAACATAAATTTTTCTATTTTTAACTTTTTTTGCAAAAGGATGGATTAAAGTATTGGGTAAACAAAATATAATTTTTTTAGGATTTTTTTTGTATTTTTCAATCTTTAAGTAAGCGTTAACAGATTTAATGATTTGAAATGAAGATAAATCCCCATACATTTTCCAATTAGCAATAAAATATTTAAATTTATTTGTCATTTTTTATTTTTTAATTTATAGAGAAGTAAATTATAAATCAAATAAGAAAATATAAAAATGCTTCATTCAATTAGAAAATTTTCAACTACTAGAAGTGCTAAAGTAATAACTTTCTTAATTATTATGCCTTTTTTATTCTGGGGAATGGGAGATGTTTTTTTAAAAGGAAATAAAAATATTATAGCAGAAATTAATAAAGAAAAAATTTTAGTAAATGATTTTGTCAATTATATAAATTCTTTTAATCTTGATAAGAACAAATACAAAGATGATTTAGATAGATTTGTAGATAATGCTCTTCAACAATTTGTTAGTAAAAAATTATTGCAAATGGAGTCAGAAAAATTAGGAATTAATATTAGTGAAAAATCTTTAGCCAAAATTATTAAAAATGAAAAAACGTTTATGGATAATAATAAATTTTCAAGAACTAAATATGAAAAATTTTTAATTTCAAGTAATTTATCTCCAGCTAATTTTGAACAAAATTTAAAAAACCAAGAGATAAATAGAATGCTTTATGACTTTATTGGTGGTGGAATTAGTTCTTCAGAATATATGGTAAATAAGATTTACAATTACGAAAATCAAAGTCGAGAGGTAAAAGTTATAAACCTTAATGATGTCTATAAAAAAAAAATAGATAGTTCATCAAAAGCAATAAAAGATTATATTGATAATAATAAAGATAAATTTACTAAAAAATTTAAATCGTTTAAATTCATAGAATTAAATCCTCAAAATTTAACAGGTCAAAACGAGTTTACTAATTTGTTTTTCGAGAACATTGATAATATAGAAGATCAAATATCTAGTTCTGAAAATATTAATTTTATTGAAAATGAATATGATTTAAAAATTAATACATCTGAATATTTTGATGAAAATGGTAATAACATACAATTAAAAAAAACAACTCAATTTAATAAAAACTTAATTAATAAAATTTTTTCATTAAATATTGAAAACTCTGCAGCATTAATTAATGAAGAAAATAAATTT
>NZIO01000011.1 GCA_002689925.1 Candidatus Pelagibacter sp. | reverse complement strand
CGCATTTATATCTTATCCAAAAAAAGGTGATGGACCATTCCCAGTAATAGTATTTGCTCATGCAAGTGGTGGACCACTTTTGTTTACAGATAAATGGTTTAAATTTAACAGACAGGTCGCAAAATCATTACAGAAGAAAGGAATTGCTGTAATGTTTTTAGATAATTTTGTACCAAGAGGCACATATACTACTTATGCAAATCAACAAAAAGTAACGCATTGGTCAACATATATTGATGCATTTAAAGCACTTGAATATTTATCAAAACAACCAAAAGTAAATATTAAAAAAATTGGAATTACAGGTTGGTCAAGAGGAGGAATGATTTCCTTAATGGTTTCTGAGAAAAGATTAAGAGATATTTTAGTTAGTAAAGATTTATATTTTGCTGCTGCACAACCTAGATCTCCAGATTGTACTACAAACATGTTTAGAAACCCTCAACCAATAAAAGAAACAAAAACTTGGATGGTTCTTGGTGGAGCTGATGATTACACTCTAGCAGAAGACTGCGTTGAACAAGGAGAAAGAATCAAAGCAAAAGGAGGAGATATAGAAATTGCAGTAAAAAAAGGATGGGGGCACGGGTTCACTGCAAATTATGAAGCTGAATATGAGAGTGATCCGATGATCTTTCATAATTGTCCCGACTCTTTAATGAAAGATGATGGAACTCACGGTACTAGCGATCCAAACTATAAGTGGGCTAAGGAGTGGTGGAATGATCCATGTATTACAAGAGGGGCTACAATCGGTGGAACAAATAAAAGTTGGGAGAAGTTCAAGAGTCCTTTTTTAAAATTTTTCAAAAAAACTTTACTTAATTAAGGAACTAGCCAGGTATCTTTATTATTTTCTAAATCAAACCTAGCTCTTCGATGACCTTTTGCAGCTAGGTATAACCATTCAATTGATTTTACAAAATTTTCAACAACACAAAAGTTTTTATATCCTTCTTCACTTTCTTCAATAGAATATTTTAAGTTATCAATGCTTTCAGATAATCCAGAGGTAGGACCAGAAGTTGAAATTTCACCTGGTGCTTTTTCTCCTAAATAACATTGTCGACTCATATGTGCTGTTTTTTCCCATGATTTTTTTGTTAAATCATTTTGATAGTTGATTTTAGAGATTACAGAGATCCTTAATTGAACTTTTTCTGTCTTATCATAGAATAAAAAAGAGGCTTTAGGATTTGTTTTTAAAATTTTAATTTTATCTGATCTTATATCTGTATGAAACCAAATTTTAGATTCACCCTTATCAATACCTCGCAGAACAACTATTCTTGGTTTGGATTTGTCTATTTCCCCACAAACAAACACTGGTATATGAAAAGGAGCATCTCTGTTGTCTAAACCATTTTTTAAAAGATCCCAAATCTTAGAATAAGTTTTTTCTAGATCATTATAGTAGTCAGGTTTGTTATTCACTTAATTTTATTTTTTTCTAAATCTTTTTATTAGGCTTGAAGTGTCCCATCTATTACCACCCATTCCTTGAACTTCACCATAATATTTATCAACTATTTCAGTAACAGGTAATAAAGAACCATTTTTTTTGGCTTCTTCTAATGCAATCTTCAAATCTTTTCTCATCCAATCAACAGCAAATCCAAATTCAAATTTATCTTCAATCATTGTTTTATATCTATTTTCCATTTGCCAAGATTGTGCTGCTCCTTTAGAAATTACTTCAATTACATCTTCCATATTAAGGCCAGCTTTGATTCCAAAATTTATTGCTTCTGATAACCCTTGAACTAATCCAGCAATACAAATTTGATTTACCATTTTAGCAAGTTGGCCACTACCTGATGACCCGAGTAGCTTCATTTTCTTACTATAACAATCAATCTTATCCTTAGCTTTATCAAAATCTTTCTGATCACCACCAATCATAACAGTTAATGCACCATTTTCTGCACCAGCCTGCCCACCTGAGACAGGTGCATCTAAAAAACCAAAATCATTTTTTTTTTGAATATTCATAAATTTCTCTAGCAATGGTTGCTGAAGCAGTTGTATTATCAATATAAACTGATCCTTTTTTAATAGTTTTGAAAATTCCATTTTCTCCAAATGTAACTTCTCTCAAATCATTATCATTTCCTACACAAGTAAAAATATATTCAGCACCGGAAGCTGCTTTAGCTGGGGTATCTGCTTTAGATCCTTTATATTCAGAGAGCCATTTATCTGCTTTAGATGAGGTTCGATTATAAACAGTTACATTATGACCAGCTTTTGATATATATCCAGCCATGGGATATCCCATTACACCAAGACCAATAAAAGAAACTTTGCAGCTCATAACTTATGTTTAAAATATCATTAAATTTAAAAATAATTATATTTGGTTTTATATTTACATTTTTTTCTAGTTTTGGACAGAGTTATTTTATTGGATTATTTAACTCTAGTATAAGAACAGACTTATCTATTACCCATGGTCAATTTGGCACACTTTATGCCTCAGCAACATTACTAAGTAGCTTGATGTTAATTTGGGTTGGAAAAAAAATTGATGATATGGATGTATTTAAATTTTCTTTATTTGTAATTACTTTACTTTCATTTGCCTGTTATTTTTTTTCTCAGATAGAAACTATATATTTCTTATTTTTTGGAATTTTTTTACTTAGGTTAAGCGGACAAGGATTAATGTCTCATACTGCGACCACTACTGTTTCAAGATATTTTGAACAAACAAGAGGTAAAGCTTTAAGTGTAACTTGGTTAGGATTGTCTGCTGCCGAATTTATATTACCAGTTTTAATTGTTTTTTTATTAACCTTTACAATTTGGAGAAATATTTGGATTATAATTTCAATAGTTATTTTACTAGTATTACCTATTTTTTCATTTTTATTAGTTAAAAAACTTAAGTTAGATTCAAGAGAAATATCTAAAAAAAAAGAAGTAAATAATAACAATATAAAACAATGGAAAAGATCTGAAGTTATTAAAGATTATAGATTTTATATTTTAGCTATGAATATGCTAGGAATGCCATCAATTGCTACTGGTGTTTTTGTTTATCAGTCATTTATAATTTATCAAAAAAATTGGGGACCTTTTGTTTTTGCCCAATCATTTATGGCTTATTCAATTTTATCAGTAATAACTTTATCCATCTCTGGTTATTTAATTGATAAATTCACAAGCAGAAAATTATTAGTTTATATGAATATCCCTCTACTCTTAGCTGTGTTTGTTTTATTTTTATTTAATGATCCAATCTCATCTTTTGTGCTTTTGGGATTAATAGGTATTTCAAATGGCTTTGCTAATGTTTTAGGTTCATCTACTTGGGCTGAAATTTATGGAGTTAAATATATAGGAGGAATTAAAGCAATTACTACTGCTATGATGGTTTTTGCTACTGCAACTGGTGCTGCAACCTTTGGTATTTTAATTGACCAAGGGCATAATATTAATTTTATAGCCTTAATTAGTGGAATTTATATTGCTTTTAGTCTGTTATTGCTGATAATTTTTAGAAAAAAAATGGAACCAGTTTATTTGTAAATACTCCTTGATTTTTATTATTCATCAATATAAACAATCCGCATGGCAAGAATTACTGTTGAAGATTGTTTAGAAAACGTTGAAAATCACTATGATTTAGTTCTTCTAGCAAAAGAAAGAGCTTTTCAACTTAATTCAGGTGCAACACCTCAAGTACCAGAAGATGATGACAAAAGAACAGTAATTTCACTAAGGGAAATCGCTGAAAATAAAATTTCTGTAAAAGATTTAGAAGAAACTGCAATTAAAAAGCTTAGAAAACATGTAGTAGAAGAACAAGATGAAAGTGAATTAGAAGAATCAGAAAATGATGATTTTGAAAAAATTTACAAAGGTGAAGCATCAAAAAGTGGCTCAGCTATTTTACCTACAAAAAGAATAAAAAGAATTCAAGAAAAAATGGATATAGAAGCGGAATCAATAAAAAACGAATCCATAAGACTAGAGGAAGCTAAATTAGAAAAAAATGAAGAACTTTCTAACGAAGATCCACAATTAGATGGTGAAGAATTAAAAGCAGAGACAGAAGAGGCTAAACTGGTCAAAGAAGACAGTAAAGATTAAATAAAGCTAATTCGACAGATTGCTAAAGATGCTTAAGTTCAAAAAAACATTTAAGAAAATTACTCATATATTGTAAAAAGAATTATGCCTAAAATTAATAGGAAAATATCAGTTGCTCCAATGATGGATTGCACAGATCGACACGAAAGATTTTTTCTACGGTTAATAAGTAAAAATGTTCTTCTTTATACAGAAATGATTGTTTCAGAAGCTATAAGCAGAGGAGATAAAAATAAGCTATTGTCATTTAACCTTAATGAAAAACCTGTTGCTTTGCAAATAGGAGGTTCTTCCCCAAAACTTTTAGCAGATGCATCACGAGATGGAGAAGAGTTTGGATATGATGAAATTAATTTAAATTTAGGTTGCCCAAGCAAAAAAGTTGAAAAAAATAAGTTTGGAGCATGTTTAATGAAAGAACCTAACTTAGTAGCTGATTGTTTAAGCAAAATGCAATCTGTTTGTAAGTTGCCAATTACTATAAAAACAAGGATAGGTTATGATGATATAGAAGATTATGAAAACTTGTATAAGTTCATAGAAACATTAAAAAATACTGGAATTAAAACTTTTATAATTCATGCGAGAAAAGCTATCCTAGGAAAGTTTACACCTAAACAAAATTTAAATATTCCACCTCTAAAGTATGAAATGGTTTATAAATTAAAGCAGGATTTTGTAAAAGAAGAAATCATTATCAATGGTGGTATAAACAATACTCAACAGATTAAAGAACACTTAAAAAAAGTTGATGGTGTAATGATAGGTAGATCTATTTATCATTCGCCTTATCTTCTTGCTGATATTGAAAAAGAAATTTTTAATAATAAAAATATTCTCAGTAGAGAAGAAGTTATTGAAAAATTAATTCCTTACGTTAAAGAAGAAACTAAAAAAGGAACTAGGTTAAATCAAATAATGAGACACACCTTAGGTCTTTTCCATGGACAGGTAGGTTCAAGTTTTTGGAAAAGATATTTGAGTCAAAATATGTGTGTGAGAGATGCAGAAATTAAAAAAATTGATCATTTAATGGACAAGATAAAACCACCATCACAAGTTCATTTAGCAGGCCAAATTGATTAACTATATAATAACTAACGAATATTTTTATTTTGTTTTGTTAATGTTATTAACAGCTTTTCCTGTAGGTTTTTTTGCTGGTTTATTTGGAATAGGTGGGGGATTGATTACAGTACCTTTTCTATTTTTTATTTTTGAAGCACTTGGTGTTGATAGCTCTTATATAATGCATTTAGCTGTTGGAACTTCTTTTTCAATTATCATACCTACATCATTTGTGTCTGTTTATACTCATAATAAATATAAAGCGGTTGACCCAAGTATCATTAAATCTTACGCAATATTTGTTATAATTGGAGTTATTACTGGAACAACCTTTGCTGCTTTTCTTAAAACAAAAGCTTTAGTCTTATTTTTTGCAATAATTGTTTATCTATTAGGAACTTATTTAATTTATCTTAAAGAAAAAGCTGAAGACATTAATACCAACTTTAGTTTAATACCAAGAATTGTATTTGGCTTTATATCAGGCTTTATTTCAGCGCCTATGGGAATAGGGGGAGCTGTAATGAATGTACCTATTTTAAAGTATTTTGGCTATCCTATTAATAGAGCTATTGGAAGTGCGGCGGCCATTGGTTTTGTTATAGCTTTATTTGGAGCAATTGGTTTTTTAGTATCGGGAACATTTGTAGAAGCACATTTACCATTAAGTGTTGGTTTTATAAATATACCTGCTTTTTTAATATTTGTACCTATAACAACAGTCATGGCAAAAGTTGGAGCTAACACAGTTCACAAAATAAACAAAAAGAAAGTCACAAAGTTATTTGGAATATTTTTATATATAGTCGGATCAGTATTTTTATATCGTTATTTTAATATTTAAATTTTTTGATCATAGTCACCAATCTTCCCTGTGTTCTTAAGCAAACTATCAATGAAATCAAATATCTTTTTTTTTCTTGTATCTGAGGTAGGGCTTTCTGTAACAACTACTAACGAAGGTTTGTTTGATGAAGCTCTTATTAAACCCCAAGAACCATCTTCAAAAGAAAACCTAACACCATTTATGGTTAAAATTTCTACTATTAATTGGTTGTCTACTTTTATTTTATTTTTTTTTATTTCTTCTACTTTTTTAACTAGGCTTTCAACCACTAGGTATTTTTCCTCATCTTTACAAAAAGGTGCCATAGTTGGAGTTTGATATGTGTTTGGTAATTCGTTTAAAATTTCATCCATCATTTTATTTTGTTTATTTAATAATTGACAAACTTGAATAGCAGAATTTATTCCATCATCATAACCATAACCAAGCGGTTTATTAAAAAAAAAATGACCACTTTTTTCAAAACCAGCTAATGCCTTTTCTTTATTAACTTTTCTCTTAATATGAGAATGTCCTGTCTTCCAATAAATTGTTTCACAATTATTTTGCAAAAGAATATTATCTTTTTTATATAAACCTGTAGACTTAACATCTACAATAAATTTTGATCCTTTATGTTCTGTAGATAGATTTCTTGCAATTAGTAAACCTATTTTATCAGAAAATATTTCATTTCCTCTATTATCTATAACTCCAACTCGGTCTCCATCACCATCAAAACCAAATCCTATATCTGCTTTATTTTTTTTAACTTCTTCGCTGATAGCATGAAGCATCTTTAAATCTTCAGGGTTTGGATTGTATTTTGGAAAAGTAAAATCTAAATTACAATCTAATTCTATTACTTCACATCCAATACTTCTCAATATATCAGGCGCAAATATTCCTGCTGTACCATTTCCACATGCTACTACAGCTTTAATCTTTTTACTTAAATAGTTTTTTTTTATTAAATTCTCAGAGTATTTTTTTTTAAAATTTTCAACTTTTTTGTAATTACCTTTTCCATACCTAAATTTGTTATTAAGTACTATATCTTTTAATTCAGACATATCTTTTGGGTCGTGAGTTAATCCTTTTTCAATACCCATCTTCACTCCAGTCCATCCATTCTCATTATGGCTAGCCGTTACCATTGCTACACCGTCTGCTTTAAGCTCAAACTGCGCAAAATAAACCATCGGTGACAAGGACAAACCTACATCTTCTACATTGCATCCAGATTCTATAAGACCTTCAATTAATTTTTTTTTTATATCTTCACTGTAAGATCTATAATCGTGCCCAACTATTACTCTGGGGTTATCTATTGTTTTGTTCCTAATTTGTGTTCCAAGACCAATTCCTAGTTTTTTAACACCATTAAGATTTATGTCTTTTGGGTACAGCCACCTTGCGTCATATTCTCTGAAACCAAATGGATCTATTTGAATTTTCTCAATTTTTGTCATTTTAAATAGTCTTATTTCTATCCACGATTAACATGTTTAGAATTATTTTCTTGCATTTAATTTAATGTTCTTGTATTGTTCTGTTGATTAAACTATTTATATAGTATATTTAATTAAAACATACACAACATATAGTTGTTTTTTAATAAAAATGTAATAATCGGAGTTATTATATGAAGAAAAACGTGTCTTTGGCAATTGAGAAAGCGGTAGTTAATATAAAGTTTGATGACACCCTAAAATCCAAGTTTTCTGGAGAGAAAAAACCAGATCTTTTCTCATTGAGTCAAGATACTGAGCTTTTTCAAAATGACAAAGGTATTATAATTAAGTTAGATAGATCGAAAGATCAAAAATTAACTGATTTTGGTAAAGCAACTTTAAAAGACAGGTATTTAGGACACGATGAATCTTTTCAAGATTTATTTGCAAGAGTTGCGAGCACTTACGCTGATGACAACTTACATGCTCAAAGAATTTATAATTATATTAGCAATCTTTGGTTTATGCCAGCCACCCCAGTACTTTCAAACGGTGGAACAAAAAGAGGATTGCCAATTTCTTGTTTTTTAAATGAAGCCTCAGATAGTCTAGGTGGAATATTAGATTTGTGGAGTGAGAATGTTTGGCTAGCAGCAAAAGGTGGTGGGATAGGTAGTTATTGGGGTAACTTAAGATCTATTGGAGAAAAAATAGGAAGAGTTGGAAAAACTTCTGGAATAATTCCTTTTATAAAAGTAATGGACTCTTTAACAATGGCAATTAGTCAAGGCTCTCTTAGAAGAGGATCTGCAGCTTGCTATCTTCCTATAGATCATCCTGAAATTGAAGAGTTTATAGAAATGAGAAGACCAACTGGAGGAGATCCTAATAGAAAAGCACTAAACTTACATCACGGTGTTTTAGTGTCTGATGCTTTTATGAGAGCAGTTGAGCAAGATGATCAATGGGCACTAAAAAGTCCAGCCGACGGTACTGTTCAACAAACTATTTCTGCAAGGAACCTTTGGATTAGATTATTAACTGCAAGGATAGAAACTGGAGAACCTTATATAATTTTTATTGATACGGTAAATAGATTAATACCACAACACCACAAATTAGCTGGACTCACAGTTAAAACCTCAAATTTATGTAGTGAAATAACTTTACCAACAGGAATGGACAAAGAGGGCAGAGACAGAACTGCTGTATGTTGTTTGTCTTCACTTAATCTTGAAACTTACGACGAATGGAAAGATGATAAAAATATAATTACTGATGTTATGAGATTTTTAGATAATGTTTTGTCAGACTTTATAAATAGAGCTCCAGACCAATTCAGTGATGCAAAATATTCAGCAGAAAAAGAAAGAAGTGTTGGCCTTGGTGTTATGGGTTTCCATTCTTTTTTACAAAAAAATAATATTCCACTCGAGTCAGTAATGAGCAAAGTTTGGAATAAAAAAATATTTAAAGATATCCAAGAAAAAGTAGACAAAGCTTCAAAAGATTTAGCAGACGAAAGAGGAGCCTGTCCAGATGCTGCTGAGTATGGTTTTAAAGAAAGATTTTCAAATAAAACAGCAATAGCACCAACAGCTTCGATTTCTATTATCTGTGGCGGAGCTTCTCCTGGTGTTGAACCTGTTGCTGCAAACAGTTATACACACAAAACTTTGTCAGGATCTTTTAATGTTAGAAATAAGTATTTAGAAAAAATATTAAAAAAACATAAAAAAAATACAGATGAAGTATGGTCAGGAATAACAACAAACCAAGGATCAGTATCACATTTAGATTTTTTAACAGATCAAGAAAAAGATATTTTTAAAACTGCTTTTGAATTAGACCAAAAATGGATAATAGAGTTAAGCGGTGATAGAACACCATATATTTCTCAAGCGCAGTCAGTTAATTTGTTTTTACCAGCTGATGTGCATAAAAAAGATTTGCATCAAATTCATTTTCAAGCTTGGAAGAAAGGCCTTAAAAGCCTTTATTATTGCAGATCAAAATCAATTCAAAGAGCTGAAAATATTAATGATGCTAACTCCACTGATGTTAAAGCTAATGTATATAAAAAAAAGAACCAAACAAATGAACAACCAGAATATGAGGAGTGCCTATCATGTCAGTAGCAAAAAAAATTAATTCTAAAATTATACAACCAAAAAAAATGGGATTACTTGTAGAAAACCCTGTTTATAAACCTTTTAGATATCCATGGTGCTATGACGCATGGTTAACTCAACAAAGAATTCATTGGTTACCAGAAGAAGT
>NZIO01000010.1 GCA_002689925.1 Candidatus Pelagibacter sp. | reverse complement strand
CTTACCTCACATGCCAACTCATCCGAAAGTTCTGAAAAGAGCTATTATAGCTGACCCAGTTTGGTGGGCTGATAATGGTGCTGAAGTAAACGAAAGATTCGGCGCTTGGAAAGGTAGCTAAGTACAACAATTCTAAAATAGATTGAATTAAAAAGGCGAGATACTAATCTCGCCTTTTTTTATATATAATAACTTTATGATTCAGAATAATTCAGGTCCTATTTTAACAACTGACGGCATACCATTAAAAGTTAGCCTTCAAAAATCTGAAAGAAAAAATAAAATAAGAGCATTTCTTTTAGTAGCTCCACTTTTATTTTTTATACTTTTTACTTTTTTAATTCCTATTGGTGATATGTTGGTTAGGAGTGTTGATGATAGCTATATTAATACTGTTTTTCCTAAAACTTTTGAAAAATATAAAAAATGGGATCGACAAGGTCTACCATCTGAAGAACTTTATAAAACAATGTTCTTTGAAGTTAAGGAAGGATCAGGTTTTAGCATAGGTAAAGCTACTACTCGAATGAATTATGCAAAATCGGGTTGGAAAAGTTTGTTAAAAAAATCAAAACGTAAGTTTAAAAAAATTGAAGAAGGCCCTTATAAAGAACAAATGATTGCTATCGACAAAAGGTGGGCCGACTTAGAGTATTGGAAAGCTATAGGTGTTATGGTTGATCCTACAACTGCGGGATATTTTTTAAATGCAGTTGATTTAAAATATGATGTAAATAAAGAAGTTATTCAACAGCCAGAAAATAGACGAATTTATAATCACACATGGTTTAAAACTTTTAAAGTCAGTATTTTAGTTATGTTTTTCTGTTTGATTTTGGGCTATCCAATTTCTTATTTATTAGCAACGTTGCCTTTAAAATACAGCAATCTTTTAATGATATGTGTTCTTTTACCTTTTTGGACTTCTTTACTTGTTAGAACAGTAGCTTGGATGGTTATGTTACAACAAAAAGGTGTTTTTAATAATTTATTAGTTATGGCTCATATCATAGCCGATGAGAATCGTTTCAAACTTATGTACAATGAAACAGCAACTATAATTGTTATGACACAAATCTTGTTACCGTTTATGGTTTTACCATTATATAGTGTAATGAAAACAATTTCACCAAACTACATGAGAGCAGCTTTAAATCTTGGAGCTTCACCTCTTCATGCTTTTTATAAAATTTATATGCCAAATTCAGTACCAGGTATCAGCGCAGGATGTATGCTCGTATTTATACTTGCAATCGGATATTATATAACTCCTGAATTAGTAGGTGGTAAGGATGGCCAAATGATAGGTAATTGGATCGCATACCATTTGAAAACAACTCTTAATTGGGGTTTATGTGCAGCATTAGGAGCTATATTGTTAGCTTTAATGACAATTTTATATTGGGTGTATAATAAAATTGTTGGAATAGAAAATATTAAATTAGGATAATTATGGCTTTACCAGCGTATGCATCAACAGGGCAAAAAGTAAGTTATTATACTTACTTAACTTATTGTGGGTTAGTTTTTTTCTTTTTAATTGCACCTATTTTTATAATTCTTCCTTTATCTTTCAGCTCTTCACCATTCTTTGAGTTTACTAGGGAATTTATGAATTTTGAATCGGAGGCTTGGTCCCTTAGATGGTATAGACAAATGGTTGGTATTAGTAGCCCAGGAGACACAACAGTTGTTTCTAATAAATGGATGCTAGGAACTAGAAATAGTTTTATAATTGGGATAAGTGCTACATTCCTAGCAACAGCCTTAGGTACTGTGGCAGCCTTAGGTCTGAGTAGACCAAATATGCCTTTTAAAGGTGTTTTAATGGCGATTTTAATTTCACCGATGATTGTTCCATTAATTATTACTTCAGCAGGGATGTTTTTCTTTTACTCAAAGATTGGTTTAACTCATACCTATTTAGGATTAATTCTTGCACACACCGCACTAGGAACACCTTTTGTCGTAATTACAGTTACAGCAACTTTAACAGGTTTTGATACTAATTTAATTAGAGCTTCTCAAAGCTTAGGTGCAAATACAATTAGAACTTTCTTTAAAGTTATCATGCCCTTGATTTTACCTGGTGTTATTTCTGGTGGTTTATTTGCCTTCATAACATCATTTGATGAAGTAGTTGTAGTTATGTTTGTTGGAAGTGTTGAGCAAATTACTATACCTAAACAAATGTGGGCAGGTTTAAGACAAGAAACTAGCCCTGTTATTTTGTGCATGGCAACTTGCTTAGTATTTTTGTCAATTGCTTTATTAACAACAGTTGAATTATTAAGAAGAAGATCAGAACGATTACGTGGTATTAAGTTACAAAATTAAATGGAACAGATTAAAACTAATCTGATACTGATCCAACAATCCACAATGCAGTTACTATATATAACCAAATCATCTATAAATATTACATGAATTCAAACATCTTTAAAATAGATAATTTACAATATTGCAAGTGGTCTAAAGAAATATTTAAGATTAATAAAGAAGCAAAATTAGATGCTATCCATGTAACAATTGCTTATCATGAAGATTTTGATGAAGTCAAAAAAAATATTGATGAATGGGAAAATTATTTTAAAGAGTTTAAAGATTTAATTTTTCAGGGAAAAACATTTAAAGACATAGAAAAAGCACATAAAGAAAAAAAAACAGCAGTTTTTTTTGGCTTTCAAAATTGCTCTCCAATAGAAGATGATATTGGTTTAGTTGAAGAGGTTTACAAAATGGGAATAAGATTTATGCAACTTACCTATAATAATCAATCTTTGTTAGCTACAGGATGTTACGAAAAAAATGATAGTGGAGTTACTAGAATGGGCAAGGAAGTGATTAAAGAAATGAATAACTTAGGTATTGTTGTTGATATGTCTCACTCTGCAGAAAAATCAACACTTGATGCAATTAAAATATCTCGTAAACCAATTGCAATTACCCACGCCAACCCATCTTTTTGGTTTGATGCTAAAAGAAATAAATCAAACGATGTTTTGAAAGCTTTAGCAGAATCAGGAGGTGTTATTGGATTATCGCTTTATCCTCATCATCTAAAAGACAAAACAAATTGTACATTAGAAAGTTTTTGTGAGATGGCTGCAAAAACAGCAGAACTTATAGGTGTAAAACATATAGGTATTGGTTCAGATCTTTGCATTGGTCATTCTAACAATGTTGTTGATTGGATGAGAAATGGTACATGGACGAAAACAAAAGATTATGGAGAAGGAAGTGCTAATAACGCAAATTTTCCAAAACAACCTGAGTGGTTTAGGGATGCCAGAGGCTTCAAAAATTTAGAAATGGGTTTACAAAAAACTGGCTTTAATAATGCTGAGGTAAATGACATACTGGGTAATAATTGGTATAATTTTTACCGAGGTATAAATTCTTGAAAAAAATAGATATAAAATTTAGAGACCCAAATGAAGTTATGAAATTATCTAAACTTGGATCTTTTCATCAATCTAAACTTTCTTTTCTTAGGAGTTTTATTAGAGAATTTAAAGATTGGAAATATAAAAGAAATTTATTCAATCTTAATAAACATGGTTATGGAACAGCCGTTTATTCTTTTAGTAAAAATAAAAGAACTTATTCATTAATTTGTTTTGCACAACATATAGATTCCAATGATCGTTCAGATAGAGTTATAGCAACTAAATGGGATGCAGCATTTGTTTTGCATGATGGTATTCCAAGTAAAAAAGATTTAATTCGTTTAAAGAAAAATGTTCCTAAACAAGAGGTAGGCCGTTTATCTTATAAAGAACTTACTTTATCTAGAGCAAATAAATCAGTAAGAATATTTAAACATGTTGTAGATTCTTTAAGCGCAGGGAAACAACCAAATAAAGAATTGTTGAATAAAGTAGGCTATTTATATAGAACAACAGCAGTTTATGGTTCAGGTAAATTTGGTTTAGCAGATCGTTTTAGAATTAAAGATAGAAAAGAAATAAATGGACCATTTCGACTAGAAATGATGCTAGTTTATTTAGTTAGGCAATTTACTTTTGATCAAGTAAACCATATAGCAAAATTTAAGAATCCTAAAAATGCAGTTAAATTAGATAGTGATATTGCAAGAAATTTAGGGATAGGTAATTCTACGGGCTTAGGTATGGCTCCTTTTATTGTAAATCATCCAACACTTCTACATAGCTGGATTTATTCTAGAGAAAAAGCATTAAAAGATATTAGATCAATAGAAAGTGTTGATTTTAAAAAACTTCAAGTTTTTAAAGACTGTCTAGCAAAATCAAAAACTAATATTAGTTATTGGTCAACAGAAAGTGAATATCAAAAAAATAAGATTAATTCATTGAAAGTAGATTTGATTAAATTTGAAGAATATTTAAAAAACCAAACTTTTATTAAAACTAAATATCTTTGGAATGTAATTTATTTATGGTCAAAAGAAAATCTTGGAGATGAATGTTTAGAATATATTATTTCTATGATGATGGAGCCTTATGATGAAATTATTAATCCTTTGGTTCATAATATGAGTGCAGATGAAGATAAATATTTTACAATTCCTGCTCATAAAAAAGTTTCCAATCTTAAATTAATTTTAGAAAATAGTTATAAATCTATATTAGAAATTGATTTTGAAAAAAAAGATAGTAATTGTAATTTTTGGTTCATTTCTAAAAATAAAGAAGAACCAAGGATTGCTAATAGATTTAAAGAAAATGGAGCAGAGTTAGAACAACCTTTAGCAATAGCTAGAGATATTAAAAAACTCTATCAAAAAGTAATTAAAACAAAACAACAAAAAACAATTGCTCAATTTTTATCTGAAAATGATGATGTTAGACATGTAGTGAGAAGAGCTTTTATAGTTGAAAAATTTCCCTATTCTGAAATCCAAGACAATACCATTGATGTTTCTTTGGTACCAATTGATATGCTTAGGTTGAAACTTTCTTTTTTCGGAGCTGCTAAATTTGATCCTAGATCTAATAAATGGCTTAGAATTAACATGTATCAAGGAGCTCCATTATCAAATGAAATGAAAAATTCTAATGATACTTGGGTTTACGGCCTTTTAAATTAATCATGCGATCTTTGAGTGAAATTGATGTTACATCAAAAAGAGCAAGTAAAGCTGCAGGATTTTCTTGGGGAATTTCTGAAGAAGTAGGTAAGGCAATTAGAACTTTAGAATTATTTGGATTACCAGGACTTAATAATCTAAATCTATATTTAAAAAAGATTAAAAAAAAACATCCTAAAAAAATCAAAAAAATTAACAAAATAAATAAAGAAAAAGAAATTTGCCCTATTTATTATGGGGTAACTTTTCTAGACAGATGTATGGAATTAGATAAATTAAAAAAAATTAAAGTTTATAATATTAAATTCCCCTTATTATTAATACCTTTTATAAGCAAGGCATCTGAAATATTAGGAAAAAAAATAAAAGTTGAATTTGATAATATAATTTTTCTCACTAATTTTAATAAATCTATTTTTATAAGTAATAAAAAAAAAATTATTAATTATTCAACTAAAAAAATTAATATAGAATTTATAAAAAATACAAATTCTTTTTCTGAAAAAGACTGGAAAGAACTTTACAAACTTTCAGTTGAAACTTTTGTAGATGAATCTGAAAGTTCAAAATCAAAAGGTGCTGGAGCAGGAACCACTGATAATGATTAAAAAATGGTTGAAAAACTTGATTTAATTTTTACATTGTTTAATAAACATGATATTATCTTTTTAAAAAATTAAATTTAATAAAATGATTGATAAAAAAAAATTTTATATTAATGGTAAATGGATTAACCCAATAAAACCTAATGAAATAAAAGTAATAGATCCTGCAACAGAAAAAGATTGTGCTGTTATATCACTTGGCGGTTTAGATGACGTAAATTTAGCAGTCTCTTCAGCTAAAAAAGCTTTAGAAAATTGGGCATTCACATCAAAAGATGAAAAAGTAAAATTATTAGAATCACTTTATGAGCTTTATAAAAAAAGATGGGCAGATATCGCTGAAGCTATAACTTTAGAAATGGGTGCTCCAAAAGATTTCTCAACTCAATTGCAAGCTGGCACAGGAGCTAGTCATATAAAATCATTTATCAAGTATTTAAAGGAATTTAAATTTGAAAAGATTCTTGGTGACCATGCAAAAAATCAAAAAATTATTTATGAACCAAAAGGTGTTTGTGCTTTAATCACTCCTTGGAACTGGCCAATGAATCAGGTTTGTCTAAAAGTAATTCCAGCTTTGGCTTCTGGCTGTACAATGATTTTGAAACCATCAGAATTAGCACCATTATCATCAATGATACTTGCTGAAATAATTGATGAAGCTAAATTTCCAAATGGAGTTTTTAATTTAATTAATGGTGATGGAGCTGTTACTGGAGATGCATTAACAAGTCACCCTGATGTAAATATGATTTCTTTTACTGGATCTACAAGAGCAGGTGCTTTAATTTCTCAGAACGCAGCAAAAGATTTTAAACGTATAAGTCTTGAACTCGGTGGTAAAGGAGCCAATATTATTTTTAAAGACGCTGATCCAGAAGCTGTTGAAAGAGGAGCTTTAAGGTGTTTTAGAAATTCTGGCCAATCATGTAATGCTCCCACTAGAATGCTTGTAGAAAAATCAATATACCATGAAGCAGTTGAAAGAGTTAAAAAATTTGCAAATGATTTAAAAGTAGATGACCCTAAAAAAGAAGGTGATCATATTGGTCCAGTTATTTCTGAAACTCAATATGATAAAATTCAAACTTTAATTCAAAAGGGTATTGATGAAGGAGCAAAATTAGTTGCCGGAGGCATTGGTAAGCCTAGTGGTATTGAAAAAGGATATTTTGTTAAACCAACAGCATTTGCTAATGTTAATAATCAAATGCAAATAGCAAGAACAGAAATATTTGGACCAGTACTTTCAATTATTCCTTTTGAAACTGAAGAAGAAGCAATTAAAATAGCTAATGATACCCCTTATGGTTTAACGAATTATATTCAAACTCAAGACCAAGATAAAGCAAACAGAGTTGCTAGAAAATTAAGATCTGGAATGGTTGATGTAAATGGAGCAGGTATTGCAGTTGATGCCCCATTTGGTGGTTTTAAACACTCAGGTATCGGTCGTGAAGCAGGAGCTAAAGGTTTAGAAGAGTTTTTAGAGGTAAAATCAGTAGGCGGATGGAATGAAAATTAATTTCTTATAGAATTATTTTTTATACCTTCTAGCATTTTAAAACACTTTTTTATTTCATCTATAGATACAAATTCATCATCTTTATGTGCTTGTTCGATTGAACCAGGGCCACAAACAACTGTACTTATGCCAATTTCTTGAAATAAACCAGCTTCAGTTCCAAATGAAACAACATCTCTCGAGTTATCACCTGTAATTTTAGAAATTAATTCACAAGCATCTGATTTATTCAATCTATCAAAGCCAATAATTTCACCTATGACCTCTTTTTTTATTGATGAGTTCACATATACTTTCTTCATTTCTGGTAACAACTTTTCATTAACAAAATTATTCATTTCATTATTAACAAAAACACCATCTTCTTTAACTACTGGACGTAGCTCCCAATCAACTTTACACTTATCAGCAATTACATTTCTAGCAATTCCACCACTAATTTTACCAATTTGAAGTGTAGTATAAGGTGGATTAAAAACAGAATCATTTTTAACTTTCATTTTTAATTTTTCTCTTAATTCCAAAAGTTTATTTACATAACTAACAGCGTATTCTATCGCATTTACTCCTTTGCTTGGAGCAGAACCATGTCCAGCCAAACCTTCAAAGTGAGTTGTATATTCATAACAACCTTTGTGTGCATCAATAATTTTCATGTTTGTAGGTTCCCCAACTATACAAATACCTTTATTAATTTTTCTTTTATCTAATTCCTTAATTAATAATGGAGCACCTTGACAGGCAGTTTCTTCATCAAAAGTAAATGAAAAATGAATATCTCGATCAAGATTTGATTTAGAAAAAATTGGCGCATATGTCAATGCGCATGCAATAAAACCTTTCATATCACAAGAACCACGACCAAAAATCTTATTATCTTTTAGTGTTGCTTTAAAAGGGTCAGTTTTCCAATTTCTTGATACAGGAACAACATCTGTATGACCTGATAGAATAATTGGCATTTTGTCACTACTTTTTTTTGATTTTAAAGTAGCAAAAAGATTAACTCTTTTTTTTTCATCATCAAACGTTCTAAAAGAATCTGCTCCTAATTTTTTTAATAAATTATCACAGTAATTTATTAAATCATTATTATCTTGGCCTGATATTGTTTTAAAAGCAATTAAATCTGACAAAATAGATAAAAAATTTTTGATATTTTCATCGGTTTTTTTTTGTGTGTTCATATTTAATTTTATTATATATTAATTGTA
Organism: Candidatus Pelagibacter sp.; assembly: GCA_002689925.1. Taxonomy (GTDB): domain Bacteria; phylum Pseudomonadota; class Alphaproteobacteria; order Pelagibacterales; family Pelagibacteraceae. The sequence continues at coordinate 56,367 of NZIO01000010.1, read as the reverse complement.
TGAAAGAACAAATATCGTATGACGATTTTGATAAAATAGATATTAGAGTTGGAACAGTAATTTCTGTTGAAAAAAACGAAAAAGCAAGAAAACCATCTTTGGTAGTAAAAGTAGATTTTGGAAATAAAATTGGAGTTAAGCAATCTTCTGCTCAAATTACCCATTATTATAATGAAGAAAAATTAAAAGGAAAACAAATAATTGCAATATGTAATTTTCCAGAAAAAAATATAGCAGGTATTATTTCTCAAGTTCTTATTTTGGGATCAATAGATAAGGAAGGTAAAGTCATTTTAGTTCATCCATCTCAAGAATCTGAAAATGGTCTTCCTGTTGCTTAAATTATTTTATGCATCCTGAATTACTATTATTGATTGGAATTTCATTTTCTTTAGGTTTTACTCCAGGGCCAAATAATGCAGTTGCTTCTTTTTCTGGCTTTAATTTTGGAATAAGAAAAACCATTCCTTTAATTATGGGTGTAGGAATTGGTTACACAGTCCTTGTTATTCTTATTAATTTTATATTGATATCAGCGTTTAAAAATTATCCAATTATCCAAGAAATTATTAGAATTCTTGGAACTTTTTTTTTATTATATTTAGCATATAAAATTTCATTTTCGGTCAATCTATCTAATTCAAAAAATATCAACCCAGTAAAATTTTTTGATACTTTTTTATTTCAGTTTATTAACCCCAAAGGTGTAATGGCTGCAATCACTTTGATTTCTAAATTTGTTAGAGATGATAATTATTTAAATAGCTCTATAATGGTGATTATAGTTTGTTCTTTTACAGCCTTTTTAAGCATTACTTGCTGGACTTTTTTTGGGAAATTTTTAAGAAAATTTGCGACAAATGATAATTTTATAAAAAACTTTAATTATGCTATGTCCATGCTTATTGTAGTGTGCATAATAGGTTTTTACATCTAATAAAATGAAAGCAGGAAAAAAAAATTCTTATAATTGTTTAAAAACTATCAAGATTAATGATAGTAATTATAAATACTATTCCTTATTAGAAGCAGAAAAAAATGGTCTAGATGGTATTTCAAAATTACCTAAATCACTAAAAGTTCTACTTGAAAATTTATTAAGACATGAAGATGGATTAATAGTTAAAAAAAATCAAATTGATTCAATTAAAAACTGGCTAAAAGAAAAAAAATCAAAGGCAGAAATTGCATATAGACCTACTAGAGTTTTATTACAAGATTATACTGGCATACCAGCTGTTGCTGATTTAGCTGCAATGAGAGAAGCTATTAAAAAAAAAAATAAGGACCCAAAGAAAGTAAACCCTTTATCCAATGTAGATTTAGTTATTGACCATTCTATTCAAGTAGATAATTTTGCAAATAATCAATCATTATCTAAAAATGTTGAAAAAGAATTTGAACGTAATAATGAAAGATATTCATTTTTAAAATGGGGCCAACAAGCTTTTGATAATTTTAGAATAGTGCCTCCTGGAACAGGAATATGTCATCAAGTTAATTTAGAACATTTATCAAAGGTTGTTTGGACATCAAAGTACGACAATCAAAACTATGCATTTCCTGATACATTAGTTGGTACAGATAGTCATACTACTATGGTTAATGGTTTATCTGTGCTTGGTTGGGGGGTAGGTGGAATAGAAGCAGAAGCAGGAATGTTAGGTCAGCCAATTTCAATGTTAATACCTGAAGTTATTGGATTTAAACTTATTAATAAATTACCTGAAGGAACTACAGCTACTGATCTAGTTTTAACAATTGTAAAAATGCTTAGGGACAAAGGAGTAGTAGGGAAATTTGTAGAATTTTATGGTGATGGACTTAAAAATTTAACTCTAGCTGACAGAGCCACGATAGCTAATATGGCACCTGAGTATGGAGCAACTTGTGGTTTTTTTCCTATAGATGAAGAAACGATTAAATATTTAAAATTCTCAGGAAGAGATGATGATACAGTTTTACTTGTAGAAACCTATGCTAAAAAACAAGGTTTATGGTCAGACGAAAATATTAATTTTACTGATACTTTAAAATTAGACATGTCTAGTGTTGTTGCAACTATTTCTGGGCCTAAAAGACCACAGGACAAAGTTTTGCTAACAGAAGCTTCTATTGATTTTAAGAAAGTATATAAAAAAGCAACAAACAGAAATGAATTAAACTCATCAAAAGTTGAAGGACAAAAATATAATCTTAAAGATGGCGATGTTGTTATTGCTGCAATTACATCATGTACAAATACATCTAATCCAAATGTTTTAATTGGAGCAGGTTTATTAGCTAAAAAAGCTCTAGAAAAAGGATTGGTTACCAAACCATGGGTTAAAACATCTCTTGCTCCTGGCTCTCAAGTTGTGACTGATTATTTAAATAAAGCTGACTTAAGTAAACACCTAGATAGATTAGGGTTTAATTTAGTTGGATATGGCTGCACAACTTGTATTGGAAATTCAGGACCTTTGCCAGAAAATATAGCTAATGCTATTAAACAAAAAAATATATATGCAGTTTCAGTTTTATCAGGTAATAGAAATTTTGAAGGAAGAATCAACCCTCATGTAAAAGCAAATTATCTTGCTTCTCCTCCTTTAGTTATTGCTTATGCAATTGCAGGAACTATGAATTTTGATATGTACAAAGATAGTTTAGGAAAAGATAAAGATGATAAAGATGTTTATCTAAAAGATATCTGGCCTTCTAACAAAGAAATAGAAGAGACATTACTAAATTCATTAAATTCAAAAATGTTTATTGACAGATATTCAAATTTAGATTTAGGACCGAAAGAATGGCAAGAAATTAAAACCAAACAAAGTAGTATTTACAATTGGGATTTAAACTCTACTTATGTAAAAAAACCTCCTTTTTTTGATAATATGACCGACAAGCCAGAAGGGTTTAAACCTATTAAAGATGCTAGACCTTTACTCATTTTAGGAGACATGATCACGACTGACCATATATCTCCAGCTGGAAATATTCAAAAAGACAGTCCTACTGGAGATTATTTTATGAAAAACCAAGTATTACAAAAAGATTTTAACTCATATGGAGCAAGAAGAGGAAACCATGAGGTGATGATGAGAGGTACTTTTGCAAATATAAGAATTAGAAACGAGATTGCACCTGATACAGAGGGTGGTTTTACTAAATTATATCCTGAAGGAACAGTTATGCCAGTATTTGATGCAGCATTAGAATATAAAAAAAGAGGTACAGATTTAATTGTTATTGCTGGCAAAGAATATGGAACTGGATCTTCAAGAGATTGGGCAGCCAAAGGAACAAAATTATTAGGGGTAAAAACAGTAATCGCAGAAAGTTTTGAAAGAATTCATAGGTCCAATTTAGTAGGTATGGGGATATTGCCATTACAATTTTTGAAAAACATGGATAGAAAAAAATTAAATTTAAAAGGATCAGAATTATTTACAATTTTAAATATTAAAGATGGCCTTGAACCACAGGATGAAGTAGAGGTAGAAATTAAATACACCGATAGTACAATAAAGAAAATAAAAACATTATGTAGAATTGATACAGAAAATGAAATTGAATATTATAAACATGGCGGAATTCTCCATTATGTTTTAAGAAAAATGTTATAATTTTTATTTTTTACTTTTTAAATTTAATCTAACATTACTTAGATCAATAAGTTTATCTTTATAGTTGCTTCTTATAAATCCTTTACTAGTTATATCTTTAACTAATTTTATAAACTGATCATCAGTATCTCCTTCATTAATTTTGTTTTTATCATGGTGGTTAATCGAAGGTGTATGCGCCAGATCTTCTCTACCTAAATAAGAAATTGCAAGTTCCCTAAATATATAATCTAAAATTGAAGTAGCGCTTAAAATTCTATCATTGCCATTTATTTTGCCTGAAGGTTCAAATTTTGTACCAATGAAAGCCTCAACAAATTCTTCAAGTGGAACACCATATTGTAATCCAAGTGATACTGCTATTGCAAAATTATTCATTAAAGCTTTTACTAATTCTCCTTCTTTATTTGTGTCTATAAAAATTTCTCCTATTTTACCATCATCATACTCTCCTGTATGCAAATAAACTTTATGTTCGCCAATAGTTGATTTTTGAATATAACCTTTTCTACGATCTGGCATTTTAAATCTTGAATTATTTAATATTTTTTTTTGAATTATATTTTTTTCATTGAAAGAATTATTGGAATTTTTATCTTTATCCAATTTATCTATTTTTGTAATTTGATCATTTAAAGTTTTAGCAATATTATTATCATCTTGATTTTTATTTAAATTTGACGTTAAATTTTCTTTAACACCATCAATTCTTTTTGTTTTACGATTATTTAACTTAATATCCGTAACTTCTACTAAACCATCACTTCTTTTATCTAGACCAGCTAAAGATTGATCATTTAGTTCATTTAAATTGTGGGAAATCTTAAAAGTACAAGTGTAATGCGTTTCTACCAAATATTTAGACATATTTATTGTTTATCTCCAAGGTTATTAAAATGTTTTGTGATTCTCTATTTCAATTATGGTATATATATAGAACATAGTCTAATACTATTTTATACAATTTTTAATTGTGTTAACTATATTTTAAATAAATTAAAAAATGATAAAAATTTTAAAACAACTTTTTACTTGGTGGCACAAACAAACCTTGGGAACTTTTATTTATACTTTATTTTTTGGAAAATTTGTAGGTAAAGATAATTTTGGTAATAAATATTATTCAAGTAAATCAAATAAGAGATGGGTTATTTATAAATCTAATATTGAAGCAACAAGAATACCTACTCAGTGGTATTCATGGATACATTTTTTATCAAATAATTTACCATCTGCAAATATAAAAAAATATGAATGGCAAAAAGAACATGTTGAAAATTTAACAGGTACTAATAAGGCCTTTAAAAGAAAAGGATCACTTTTGTCTGAAAAACCTGGGTATAAAAAAAAGTATGAAAGTTGGAAATAAAAAAATTACCTTATTTGTTTTAATTGCTTTATTAATTTTTTATAAGCCAACTTTTTCAGAAGAAAATATAGAGTCGGTTCCTTTAATTAATCTAGAAGAATTACCTGCTACATTTGAAGAAGACAAAGAGTCATTAGAAAAAAAAGATTTAAAAAGTTCGATTGAATTATCTAATACACAAGTTAATACAGAGCTTAAAAAGAACAAAAAAATAATCGTTAATTTAAAAGCATTAGATAAAATAACGGCCAAAACATCTTCTATAAATATACCTTTAGGAAAAATAAAAAGATTTGGACAATTAGAAATAAAACCTCTTAAATGTACTTTCTCAAATTTGGAGGGAGCCCCTGATACTTTAGCTTTTATCCAAGTAAAAGATTTATCTGTTAAAGATAATAACCAAGTATTTTTATTTAATGGCTGGACTTTTGCATCAAGCCCAACACTTCGCTCAATAGATCATCCTGTTTATGATTTGTGGCTTTTAGGTTGTGAAAATACTTAATAAAATTTATCGTTATCAAGCCAATTCACATCAAAATCTGACTTAATAAATTTTTTATGATTTAAAATTATTTTATGTAAATTGATTGTAGTGGTTATACCATCAATAACAAATTCATCTAGTGATCTTAAAATTCTTTGAATAGCCTCTTTTCTATTTCTTCCATGGCAAATAAGTTTACATATTAAACTATCATAATGAGGTGATATATTTGCACCTTGAAATATCGAGCCATCAACACGAGTTCTAAAACCTGATGGTTGATGACAAACGTTAATTTTCCCTGGGCTAGGTTGAAAACCTTTGCTTGGGTCTTCAGCATTGATTCTACATTCAATAGCATGACCTCTCGTTGTAATATCATTTTGATTTAAGGCTGTTTCTCCTGAATAAGCTATATACATTTGTTCTTTAACTATATCTATTCCAGTAACTACTTCTGTTACTGGGTGTTCTACTTGCAATCTAGTATTCATTTCTAGGAAATAAAACTCTCCATTTTCATATATATATTCTACTGTTCCAGCTCCTTCATAACCAATTTTTTCAACCATTTCGACAGTTTTGGATAGTAACTCAGATCTTTTATTGTCATCTAAAACAGGGCTAGGTGTTTCTTCAATTAATTTTTGATGTTTTCTTTGAACAGAACAATCTCGTTCATGTAAATGAATAGTTCTATTTTTCCCAGAAAGTATTTGAACTTCTATATGTCTGGGATTTTTAAAATACTTTTCTATATAGACTTTATCATTATTAAAGTATTTTTTAGCTTCCAGCTTTGCAGTCATATATAAATTTTCTAGTTCATTCTCTTTGTTAACTATTTTCATTCCTTTACCACCACCACCACCAGAAGCTTTGATTAAAACGGGATAGCCAATTTTGTTACAAATAATTTTTGCATCATTAACTGAACTAACTTCACCATCCGACCCTTCAATAACAGGAATTCCATTTTTTTTTGCAATTTTTTTTGCTTCAATTTTATCACCCATTTTTTTTATTATTTCTGAATCTGGCCCAATAAATTTTATTCCATGTTCTTTTACAACAGATGCGAAGTGAGCATTTTCAGATAAAAACCCATACCCTGGATGAATTGCTTCTGAATTAGTTAGGTTTGCAGCTGACATTATTGAAGAAATATTTAAATAACTATTCTGAGCTTGATGAGAACCTATGCAAACACTTTCATCAGCTAATCTTACATGCATCGAGTTTGCATCAACATCTGAATGAACAGCAACTGTTGAAATACCCCATTCTTTACAAGCTCTAATTATTCTAACAGCGATTTCTCCTCTGTTAGCAATTAATACTTTTTTAAACATTATTTTAATCTAGTAAGACAAGTGCTTGCCCAAATTCAACTGGCTGGCCATCTTTAACAAGAATTTCTTTAATAACACCATCTTTAGTTGAAGGAACATGATTCATTGTTTTCATTGCTTCAACAATCATAATTGTTTGTCCTTTTTTAATTTTACTTCCTTTTTCAACAAATGGTTTTGCACCAGGCTCTGAAGCTAAATAAGCTGTGCCAACAATAGGAGAGTTTATGGAAGAAGCATTTTCTATTTTATTTTTGCTTTCAGTTTTAATTATATTTGAAGCACTACTAATATTTGTATTCTTAGAAACTTTTACTTTTAAAGTTTCGTTGCCATATTCAAGCTCTGTTAAACCAAACTCATTTAAACAATCAACCAATTCTTTTATTATCTTTTTATCTATTTTCATTATTATCTATAATATTATTAATTGCATCTAAACTCATTAAATATCCGTAAACTCCAAACCCACATATGATACCTTTTGCAGCTCTGCTAATCAATGACTTCTGTCTAAATTCTTCTCTTGTATAAATATTTGATATATGAAGTTCAATTATTGGAATTTTTACTACTAACAAAGCATCTAATATTGATACTGAAGTATGAGTATAACCAGCAGCATTTATAATAATTCCATTAAAATTATTTTTACTATTTTGAATAATAGTTACTATTTCTCCTTCAATGTTTGATTGCATAAATTCAATATCTAAATTGAGTGTTTTTGCTTTTTCTTTACATTTTAATTTTACTGCTTCTAATGTATTATCCCCATAAAAATCTCTCTCTCTTTCACCTAAAAGATTAAGATTAGGACCATTTATGAATAGAATTTTTTTTGACATTAAAGTAGTTTAAAATTTATAATAAGAATAATGAATATCTTAAATATGGCAAAAATACAATTAAATGGTGATCCTTATATGGTAGAACAAGGAACTAATTTAGAGGAATTGTTAAATAAACTTAAAATTAAGAGAGAAAAAGTTGCTATAGAATTAAATGGTATTATTGCTCAAAAAAGTAATTACACAAAAATATCATTAAAGAAAAATGATAAAGTTGAAATAGTTCAGTTTATAGGTGGAGGTTAATATTAAATGGAAGATAATTTTATAATTGCTAATCAAAAATTTAACTCAAGACTTATAGTGGGAACTGGAAAATATAAAAATTTTGAGCAAACGGCAAATGCTGTAAAAGCTTCTGGAGCAGAAATAGTTACAGTGGCAGTTCGAAGAGTTAATATTACAAATAAAGACAAACCAACTCTAATGGATTATTTAAATCCTAAATCAATTGTTTATCTTCCAAATACTGCTGGTTGCTATACTTCAGAAGAAGCATTAAGAACATTAAGGCTTGCAAGAGAGATGGGAGGATGGAAACTTGTTAAATTAGAAGTCTTAGGTGATAAAAAAACCCTTTATCCAAACATGATAGAAACAATTAGCTCTACAGAGGTTCTTGTTAAAGAAGGTTTTGATGTAATGGTTTATTGCTCTGATGATCCCATAATGACAAAAAAATTGGAAGATGTTGGTGCCTGTGCAATTATGCCTTTAGCTGCACCTATTGGTTCTGGCATTGGAATACAAAATAAAACTAATATAAATTTAATAAAAGAACAGTCCAAAGTTCCTGTAATAGTTGATGCTGGTGTAGGTACCCCATCAGATGCCACGATAGCAATGGAATTAGGTTGTGATGGTGTTTTAATAAATACCGCTATAGCTGAGTCAAACAAACCAATTTTAATGGCTGAAGCAATGAAGCATGCAGTTATTGCAGGTAGAAAAGCTTTTATCGCAGGTAGAATGAAAAAAAAAGTTTTTGCAAGCGCTTCTTCACCAGAAAAAGGTTTAATATAAAATCAATTTTTTTTTTTAAGATTTTTTAATAAATTTTTTTTTTGTTTTTTTATTTTGTTTCTGTTGATTTTTTTTATTTATTAAATTATTTTGCATGTTAGTATCTTCGATTTTAACATAATCGATTTTTTTAACTATTTTTTTATTTTTATTTAAAAGTTCAATCTTATATTCTGGTATAATGAAGCTACTATCAGTATAAAAGTTAATTATAAAATTATATTTTTTTCTAAAAAATGAAATTTCATCATTAAAATTTTTTTCAATATATTGTTTAATTTTAGCTGGAATTGTTACATTAATTATTTTAACTTTGTTAGAAAATGCTAGTTCTTCAACTTTTTTAATTACTTTTAATGAAAAAGAATCTGTTGTTAAAACAATGTCCCATTTAACAGAACTTTCTCTTAATCTTTGTCTACTCAACTCCATTAAACCAAAATTATTAATTCTGCCAAATTGTATTCTTGCTCTATCATCTTTTAGTTTTTCTTTAAGTCTTCTTTCAACAGCTTTTCTATTGTGAAAGTTGAGCATATCTATAAAATCTATTATTATTAGTCCAGCCAAGTCTCTAATTTTGATTTGTCTTGAAATTTCTTCAGCTGCTTCTAAATTTGTATTTAAAGCTGTTTTTTCAACATTAACTTCTTTAGTTGATTTACCAGAGTTGATGTCTATTGATATTAATGCTTCAGTGGGATTAATAACAATATATCCTCCAGAATTTAACTTAATAGTTGCTTCAAATATAGAGTTTAAATTTTTTTCAATACCACTGCTATGAAAAAGTGGTATTTCACCTCTATATTTTTTTACCAATTTAACCTTTTGAGGCATGAGCATTTTCATAAAATTTTTTGCTTTTATATACCCCTCGTTACCTTCAACAATTACATTTTTAGTTTCATTGTCGTATATATCTCTAATTGCTCTTTTAATTATATCACCTTCTTCATAAATTATACTTGGAGCAATAGAAACTATTGCCTTCTTTTTTATTTCTTCCCATACGTTTAAAGTATTATCTAAATCTTTTTCTATTTCGTTTTTTGTTTTATTACTTCCTGCAGTTCTTACTATTAATCCCATAGAAGTAGGTATATTAATTTCATTTAAAATATTTCTTATTTTTCTTCTATCCTCAGAATTATAAATTTTTCTAGAAATACCACCACCTTTAGCAGTGTTAGGCATTAAAACTGTATATTTTCCAGCTAATGAAATAAATGTTGTTAAAGCGGCTCCTTTTAAACCTCTTTCATCTTTTAAAACTTGAATCAAAACTATTTGACCTGGTTTAATCACTTCTTGTATTTTATATTTTCTTACACCAAATTTTTTCTTTATATTATCAATTTTTTCTGTTTGTTGATTTGATTGAGCGTTCAAAGAAACTACATTCTCATTTTTATCATTATTATTTTTGTCATTTTTAACATCATTTTCATTTATATTTTCTTCATTTTTAGTACTTTCTTCCTTAAGAGTTTCTCTTATTTTTTCTTCATCTTTTTTAAGTTTTTCTTTATCATCATGAGGTATTTGATAATAATCAGATTGAATATCATTGAAGGCTAAAAACCCATGTCTTTGCCTTCCAAAATTCAAAAAAGCTGCCTGTAAAGAAGGCTCAACCCTAGATATTTTTGCTAAATAAATATTATTCTTAATGTTTAATTTATTCTTGTTTTCATACTCATATTCTTCAATATGATTTTTTGATTTAAGAACAATTCTAGTTTCATTTGGATGCGCAGCATCAATGTAAAGATCTTTTTCCATGATTTAATTTTTCCTTTTAGAGACATATTTGTTTTACTTATTTAATTTTGTTTTAAAAACTTGTTTTTATACACAATACATTATTTTTTCTTTTTTTGCTACTTTTTGTTGTTTATTTGTTTTAAATGAATAAGCTTTATTTGCCACAAGAAAGCCTAAATTAGGTAATTTTCTTATATAATGATTAAATTATTAAAAAAAACATTTGCACTATTTATCTCACTTTTTCTTATTGGGATTGTGTTTGTATTTTTAATACTATTATATTTTGCTAACGATTTGCCTAATTATAAGATACTTGAAAAATATCAACCTCCAATTTCAAGCAGAGTTCATGCTGGAGATGGCCAATTAATTGCTGAATATGCGTTACAAAAAAGGTTATTTATCCCTTATGATTCGATACCAAATAATGTAATTCACTCATTTCTTTCAGCAGAAGATAAAAATTTTTTTAAACATCCTGGTATTGATGCAAAGGGAGTTTTAAGAGCTGCTATAAAAAATGTAAAAAATCTAATGAATACAAGAAGATTAGAAGGAGCATCGACCATAACCCAACAAGTAGCAAAAAATTTTCTTTTAACAAATGAAGTTTCTTATACAAGGAAAATTAAAGAAGCAATATTAGCTTTTCGTATTGAGAGAGCTTTTAGCAAAGAAAGAATTATGGAATTATATTTAAATCAAATTTATTTAGGTCATGGTACGTATGGAATTGCGGCAGCAAGTCTGGAGTATTTTGACAAAGCAGTGAACGAACTAAACTATCAAGAGGCAGCATTATTAGCAGCTTTGCCAAAAGCACCAAGCAAGTATGACCCTTATAAATCTATTAATCTTGCCACTAAAAGAAGAAATTTAGTTATTAAAAATCTTTTTGATAATTCTTATATTTCAGAGGATATATATCAAAATTTAATTGATAAAAAAATTGTTTTAAAAAAAAGAAACATAAAATTATTAAAAGAAGCAAATTTTTACTCTGAAGAAGTAAGAAGGATAATAAGTGATAAATATGGCTATGATAAACTTTATAAAGGCGGGCTTTCTATAAAGACTCCTTTAAATCCAGAGTATCAAATTCAATCATTTAACTCTTTAAGAAAAGGCCTTCAATTGTATGATAAAAGACACGGATGGAGAGGGCCGCTTACCAACAAAAAAAATATTAAGAATTGGGTTGCTCAGGTGAACCAATATAAAATTGACAAAGATATTAACTGGAAACTAGCACAAGTTAAAACTGTTGAGGATTTAAAAGCTACTATTGAGACTGAAAGTCTTGAGACTGGTTATTTAAATTTTGAAGAATTACATTGGACTAGAAAGAAAACTGTAAAAGAAATTTTAAAAGAGGGTGATATTATTTATGTTAAAAAGATAAAAAACAACATATGGGAATTAAAACAATTACCTAAAGTAAATGGAGCAGTTGTAATAATAGATCCTTATACTGGAAGAGTATTATCTTTAGTTGGTGGTTTTAGTTATGAATTAAGTGAATTTAATAGAGCCACTCAAGCCAAAAGACAACCTGGTTCAGCTTTTAAACCTTTTGTTTATGCAGCAGCATTAGAAAATGGTTTTACACCTTCAAGTTTAGTTTTAGATGCACCTTTTGTAGCAGACCAAGGTGAAGGAAAGAAATTATGGAAACCTGAAAATTACGGAAAGAAATTTTATGGACCTTCAACATTAAGAAAAGGAATTGAAAAATCTAGAAATTTGATGACAGTTAGGGTGGCACAAAATTTAGGATTAGGTAAAATTTTAAAAACAGCAAACAAGTTTGATATATATGGAGATGTCCCTGAAGTTTTATCCATTTCTCTTGGAGCAGCAGAAACAACATTGCTAAAATTGACAACTGCTTACAGCACTTTTGCAAATGGCGGAAAAAAAGTGGAGTCAATATTAATTGATAGAATTCAAGATAGGAGAGGCAAGACTATTTATAATGCTGATAAGAGAAAATGTTTAGGATGTAATAATATTTCACATTTAGATAAAAAAATACCAATGATAAAAGATAATTTAAAACAAATTATATCACCTACTACCGCTTATCAAATTACATCAATGTTGGAAGGTGCAATTAAAAGAGGTACTGGAAGAAAGTTGAGAGATTTAAATCTTCCTTTAGCTGGTAAAACTGGAACAACAAATAATAATATGGATACATGGTTTATTGGTTTTACCTCAAAGATTGTTATTGGAGTATATGTGGGATTTGATGATCCTGAAAGTTTAGGAAAGTACGAAACAGGTGCAAAAGTCGCTCTACCAATATTTAAAGATATTTTAATTAATATAATCAAAAAAAAGGACACTTTTCCATTTAAAATACCAGAAGGCATAACATTAGTAATGGTTGATGAAAAAAATGGGTTACCCGCAAATAAATACAGTAAAAAAATAATTTACGAATCATTTAAATCTTCAAATGTAAAAAATGGTGATTTAAAAATGATTTTTAGTAAAGAAAAAAACATATATAATGACTCAAGCAAAGAAAAAATATTAAAATTTTATTAGTGTATGAATGAACTTTTTTTTAAAGATATTTTTATTGCAACAGAAAAAGTCAATAAAAATATAAGGGGGTATCTTTGAAAACAATAAATCTATTGTTAAAATTAAAGAATTAGACCAAAAAATTCTTGAAGAAGGATTTTGGAAAGATAAAAAATTAGCGCAAAAAATATTAAAAGAAAAAAAATTCTTAGAAGAAATTTTTAATAGCTATAATCATACATTAGATGAATTAAAAAATTTAAAAGATCTATCAAGTTTAGCTTTATCTGAAAATGATACAGAAGTTTTAAATGAATGTAGTAAAAAAATAAAAGACTTACTTATTTTAACAAAAAATAATGAAGTAAAATGCTTTTTATCAAAAGAAAATGATCACTTAAATACATATTTAGAAATACATGCTGGAGCAGGTGGGACAGAAAGTCAAGACTGGGCAGAGATGCTAAGACGAATGTATCTAAAATGGGCTGAAAAAAAATCTTTTAAATTTGAAATTATAAGTGAACACTTTGGAGATGAGGCTGGAATAAAATCTTCAATTATAAAAATTTTAGGATCATACTCACATGGCTGGTTAAAAAAAGAGTCAGGAGTTCATAGACTTGTAAGAATTTCTCCTTTTGACTCAGGTGCTAGAAGACATACTAGTTTTGCAAGTGTTTGGGTTTACCCTGTTGTAGATGACAATATAAATATTGAAATTCTAGATAAAGATTTGAGAGTTGATACTTACAGATCAAGTGGAGCAGGAGGTCAACATGTTAACACCACCGATAGTGCAGTAAGAATTACCCATTTGCCAAGTAATATAGTAGTGCAATGTCAAAACCAAAGATCTCAACATAAAAATAAAGAAACATGCTTAAATATGCTCAAAGCCCGTTTATATGAATACGAAATACAAAAAAAAGAAGAAAAATCTGAAAATTTAGCAAAATCAAAAACTGACATTGGCTGGGGTCACCAAATTAGATCTTATGTGCTTCAGCCTTATCAACTAGTTAAAGACCTAAGAAGCAATATTGAAAATACAGATCCTGAAGATGTGCTTAATGGAAACATTGATAGTTTTTTGGAAGCTTCACTCTATAAAACAAGGGAAAAAACTTAAAATAAAATGAAATTTATCATTAAATTATCACTTTTATTAGTAGTATTAATTTTTTTTTCAATAATTTATTTAGCTTATTTTGGTATTAGCACAGATAAATTTAATAATCTTATTAAAGACAGTGTAAATGAGAAAAATGAAAAAATTAATTTAGAGTTTAAAAACACAAAAATTCATCTTAATTTAAGAAACAAAAGTTTTATTGCTAGAATTAAAAATCCAGAAGTAATTATTAAAAATGAAAAAGTAAAATTGTCTAAGATAGATCTATTTTTACCGATAAAGTCATTTTATAAGAAAGAATTTATTTTAAATAAGGCAGTAATTTCTTTTAAAAACAACAATATTAAAGATTTAGCAAAAATAAGTAATATTTATTTGCCAAGCATTATTAATAAAAAGATAAAAAAAATCTTATCAAAAGGAACTCTAGAAGGTGAATTTATCTTACCTTTTAAAGAAAACGGCAAGATAGATGAAAGCTTTGTTTTCTTTGGTAAAATTTTAAACGCAGATTTAAAATTAAATAAAAAATTTAATATTGATAATTTAAATGCTGAAATTCAATATAAAAATTTAAGTTTAAAAAAAAATTTATCAATTAATATTTCAAAAGGGTCGTTATTTAATTTAAATTTATCAGAAAGTTTATTAAATATTGGTTTCGTTGGTAAAGATAAATTTATTGAAGCTAATATATCGACTGAAGGAAATATCAAGTCATCAGAATTGAATAAAATTTTATCACTTTTTAAAATAAAAAATAATTATCTAAAGAATATATCTTTAACATCAAAGCTACAAACAAATATTAAATTTTCTATTAATAACAAAATGAAGATTAAAAATTTTGATTATAATTCTAGTGGCTTTATATCTAGTTTAAAATTTAAGATTAATGAAAATAACGTTATATTAAATTTCCTACCTTCGTTTGATCCAAATATTTTTCTTAAAGATGCTAAAATTAACTTTAACAACAAAAAGCTTAATATTAAAGGTGATCTAAAATTTAGTAAAAAATTTGAAAAAATTGACATTTCCCATATTTACAAAAAAAAGAGAAAAAATATACTATTTTTGGATCTTCGACTTTAAACAATTCGTTTATAAAATTTAAAAAATTAAATTATGAAAAAGAAGAAAATAAACAGGCTAAAATTAGTTTTAAAACAGATTTTGTATTAAACAAATATATCTTAATTGATTATTTAACTTACCAAGAAAACAATAATTATATTGAATTAAAGAATATTAAAACAAACAAAGATTTTGAAGTTATGGAAATAAGTCTTTTTAAAGTAAGAACTTTTAACAACAAAATTCTAAATAATGATTTCGTTATTAAAAAGGATAAACAAATTGTTATTAAAGGAACATTGTTTGACGCTCAACCTTTTTTAAAAACGCTGTATATTAAAAATGATAAAAAAACTTTCAGCAGATATTTTACAAGTGATATCAAATTTAATTTATCAAAAGTTTTAACTGGTAAAATTGATAATCTATTTAATTTAGCTGGAATAGCGAGTGTAAAATTAGGAAGTTATGCAAAATTAAGTTTAAAGGCAAATTATAGCGATAAAGAAATTATTGAGATGTCTATTTATCAAGTTGATAAAGATAAAAAGATTATTCACTTAATTTCAGATAGAGCCAGACCATTCATAAAAGATTTTAATTTTATTAAAGGCTTTAATGATGGAACTTTAGAATATGAATCTACAATTAATAAAAATATTACATCAACAAACTTAAAAATTTTTGATTTCAAAGTTTCAAAAGTACCAGCTTTAACAAAATTACTTTCTTTAGCATCACTACAAGGTATTGCGGATACTTTAAGTGGTGAAGGAATACGTTTTGATACATTTGAGATGGTATCTAATAGCAAAGATAATATTTTAAATATTGAAGAAGCTTTTGCTATAGGTCCAGCTATTTCTGTTCTTTTAGATGGATATATTGATAAAGGTAAATTAATAAGTTTAAATGGAACTTTAGTTCCTGCAACAAAGTTAAATTCTATAATTGCAAACATACCTTTAATTGGTGATATTTTGGTTGGTAAAAAAACAGGAGAAGGTGTAGTTGGAGTTAGTTTCAAAATGAAAGGTAAACCAGGTGATCTAAAGACAACCATTAATCCAATTAAGTCTTTGACACCAAGGTTTATAGTTAGAGCAGTAGAGAAAATAAAAAACCAAAAAACTAAATAACTTCAATCACAACATGTTGTTTTTTTCCGTGTGATATTTTTATCTTATTTTCTTTATCGATGTCATTAATTTTTAGTGTAAATTTTTCATCATTTATTATTTTATTATTTATCCTTAAACCATTATTTTTAATCATTCTTCTAATTTCACTTTTTGAATTTGCTAGTTTTGTTTCAATAACTAGTTCAAATATATTTATTCCTTTTTCTATAATTCCTTTATTTATTTTTATAACAGGTAAATTTTTTCCAATAGATTTTTCATCAAAAGTTTTTTTTGCAGTTTCTTCAGATTCTTTAGCAGCTTTAGCTCCATGAAGCATAGAAGTAGTTTCATTTGCCAATAAGATTTTTAGATTATTTATATTTTGATTATTATTTTTTAATTCATTTATTTTAATACTACCTAAATCTGTAAAAAAATTTAAAAAATTTATAACATCTTTATCATCTGTATTTCTCCAAAATTGCCAATAGTCATACGCTGAAAGAAACTTTTTGTTTAACCAAATAGCACCTTTTTCAGTTTTTCCCATTTTTACTCCTGATGAAGTCGTAATTAGAGGTGTAGTTAATCCATAGGTTTGATCTTTGTTTTTTTTTTTTATTAAATCTGTTCCATTAACTATATTGCCCCATTGATCAGAGCCTCCAATTTGTAAAGAACATTTATATCTTTTATTTAATTCAAAAAAATCATATGCTTGAAGCATCATATAGTTAAATTCCATATAACTTAAAGACTGTTCTCTTTCTAAACGTATCTTAACACTATCAAATGTTAGCATTTTATTAATAGTGAAGTGTTTACCAATATCTCTTAAAAAATTAATATAATTAAGCTTACTTAACCAAGAATAATTATTAACAAAAATAGGTTTTGTTTTTGGATTTTTTGTATCTAAAAAAATTTTAAATACTCCTTTTATACTTTTAATATTTTCATCAATTTCGTTTTTACTTAGTATTTTTCTAGTTTCTTCTTTACCGGAAGGATCTCCAATTAATGTTGTTCCTCCCCCCAACAATACTATTGGTTGGTGCCCATACTTTTGAAGTAATCTTAAACACATTATCTGCATTAAGCTTCCAACATGCAAACTTGGAGCTGTACAATCAAAACCTATATAGGCTTTAATTTTACTTTTTGACATTAGATTTTCCAAATCAACTTTATTAGTACATTGATTGAAATATCCTCGGCTTTCAAATTCTGTTAAAAAAGTTTTTTGCATGATATAAGGTATTTAATAGTTGTAATATACAAGATTCCTTTTAAATTAAATATATTTTATGGGTAAATTCTATTATAGTTTAGGTTTAATGAGCGGAACTTCAATGGATGGAGTTGATGCGTCTATAATTCAATCAGACGGCGAGACAAAATATAAGATAATTACTGATCAATATTTCAAATATCCACAAGCTATTTATGAAAAATTAGTAACTCTTAGAGATAAAATAGAAAATTCTAAAGATTTAAAAAAACTTAAAAAGAATATAAATGAAATTGAAAAACAAATTACTATATTTCATGCAAAAAACACAGCTAGAATAATAAAGAAATCTAAAGTAAATATTGATTTAATAGGATTTCATGGTCAAACAATTTTTCATAATGCAAAAGAAAAAATTACTAAACAAATTGGTGATGGAAAGCTTTTATCAAAATTAATTAAGAAAAAAGTTATTTATGACTTTAGAACAAATGATATAAATAATGGAGGTGATGGAGCTCCGTTAACACCAATTTTTCATAAATTAATTATTGAACAAAAAAAAATAAAACCTCCTGTAATTATTATTAATATAGGAGGAATAGCTAATTACACACTTATTTGGCAAGATAATAAAATTCCAACAAAAAACTATTTAAAAAGCAAAGACACAGGACCAGGAAACTGTTTGATTGATCAGTGGATGAGAAAAAAAACAGATAAGCCTTATGATAAAAATGGAAAAGTTGCTAAGTCAGGAAATATAAATAAAGAAATTTATAAAAAACTTATAAAGAATCATATTCACAAAACATCATACGATACAAAAGATTTTAATTTAACATTGTTTAAAAAATTATCTTTAGAAGATGGAGCGGCAACTTTGATTGAATATACAGCTGATTCTATAATAGGAGGTATTATATGTTTTTTAAAAGATGAAAGATTTTATAAAAAAATAAATATTTTATTATGTGGTGGTGGTAGAAAAAATAATTTTTTAGTTAATAGAATAAAAGAAAAAGTAGATAGACCAGTAAAATTAATTGATAATTTGGATATAGATGGAGATTTTGTCGAGTCGCAAGCTTTTGCTTATCTTGCTATCAGATCTTATCTAGGTTTACCAATTTCTTTTCCACAAACAACAGGTGTAAAAAAACCTTGCATAGGTGGTAAGTTGATTAAAAATTTTTAATATAGACTAGTTTCTTCTTGGATATACTGATTTAAAATTTTTTGTAAATCATTTACTTTGTTTTTATAAAAATGATTAGCATTTTCTATTTCTTTAAATGGAACTTTAATTCCTTTTTGTTGTTCTAATCTTTTTTTTAAAACTAAGATATATTCTTCTGGCACTAGTTCATCATTTTTTCCATATACTATTAATCCAGACGAGGGACATGGTGCTAAAAAAGAAAAATCATATACGTTGGGTTGAGGTGAAATTGCTACAAATCTATTTATTTCAGGTCTTCTCATTAGCAACTGCATACATATTAAAGCACCAAATGAAAAACCGGATACCCAACATTGACTATAATCTATGTTTTCTTTTTCTAACCAATCTAATGAAGCTGCAGCGTCTGACAATTCACCTTGTCCATTGTCAAAATGACCATCACTTTTACCCACACCTCTAAAATTAATTCTACAGACAGAAAAATCATTATCATAGAAAGTTTTGTAAGTTTCAAAAGTTATTTTATTATTCATTGTTCCCCCATATTGTGGATGAGGCTGTAACACTAAAGCTATTGGAGCACTTTTCTTATTACTTTTATTATATTTTGCATGTATTCTTCCTGCAGGTCCTGGGATAAAAATTTCTGATTTTTCTGTAAGCATATAATTAATAATGATTTTTATTTTCAATAAAAAAATAGATATATAACACGTTTTTAGTGCGACATATCATTTTTTTATAAAGTTGACTAATTTAGTCGGAATAAGGTAAGAGTATCATATAAATCATAATTTATTGTGGGTAAATATAATGAAATTAACATCTAAAGGCAGATATGCTGTAATGGCTATGGCTGATTTGGCCAAAAATTACAATAAAAGCCCAATTAGTCTTAATGAAATTTCTTTAAGGCAAGGAATATCTTTATCTTTTTTAGAACAATTATTTCTAAAATTAAAGAAGTATGATTTGGTAACTAGCTCAAGAGGACCTAATGGTGGTTATATTTTATCAAAAAACCCAGAAGAAATAAAACTACTTAATATTATCAATGCCGTTGATGAAAAAATTAAAACTGTCAAATGTAAGCGTGAGTCAAAAAAAGGTTGTAACGGGAAGTCTATTAAATGTATTACCCACGATCTTTGGGATGATCTTGAAAGTCATATAAATAGTTTTTTTGAAAAAAATACTCTTAAAGATATTGTTTATAAACAAAAAACAGAAAATAAATTGAATTAATATTATGAAACAACAAGATTTGGAAAAAACAAAAGAATATAAATATGGCTTCACAACAGATATAGAAAGTATCAAAGCTCCAAAAGGTCTTAATGAAGATGTAATTAAATTTATATCTAAAATTAAAAAAGAACCCGATTGGATGCTTGATTGGAGATTGAAAGCTTATAACAGATTAAAAAGTTTAAAAGAGCCTAATTGGCAAAAACCAAAATACCCGAAGATTAATTATCAAGATTTATATTATTATTCTGCACCAAAAAGTTCATCTGATAAACCTAAAAGTCTTGAAGATATAGATCCCAAACTATTAGAAACTTATGCCAAATTAGGAATACCTTTAAATGAGCAAAAAAGGTTAAATGGAGTTGCTGTAGATGCTGTTTTTGATTCTGTTTCTGTTGCAACAACTTTTAAAGAAAGTCTTACAAAAAAAGGAATTATTTTTTGTCCTATTTCTGAAGCTATTCTAAAACATCCAAACTTAGTAAAAAAATATCTTGGATCAGTAATTCCTTTAACAGATCATTACTTTGCAACATTAAATTCTGCAGTTTTTACAGATGGATCTTTTGTATATATTCCAAAAGGTGTTAGATGTCCTATGGAACTATCAACATATTTTAGAATTAATGCTTCAGAAACAGGACAATTTGAAAGAACTTTAATTATTGCAGATGAAGATAGTTATGTTAGTTATCTTGAGGGTTGTACAGCACCAATGAGAGATGAAAACCAACTTCATGCAGCTAATGTAGAGTTGGTTGCACTTGATAATGCTGAAATTAAATACTCCACAGTTCAAAATTGGTATCCAGGAGATAAAGATGGAAAAGGTGGAATTTATAATTTTGTTACAAAAAGGGGAGCGTGTAGAGGAAAAAATTCTAAAATTTCTTGGACACAAGTTGAAACTGGTTCAGCAATTACATGGAAATATCCTAGCTGCATATTACAAGGTGATAATTCTGTAGGTGAATTTTATTCAATAGCTATTACAAATAATCATCAAAAAGCAGACACTGGAACTAAAATGATACATATAGGAAAAAATACCAAAAGCAAGATTATATCTAAAGGTATTTCTGCAGGCCAAGCAGACAATACATATCGTGGTTTAGTTGATATAAGTAAAAAAGCAAAAAATTCAAGAAACTACACTCAATGTGACTCACTATTAATGGGAAATAAGTGTGGAGCACATACAGTTCCATATATTAAAAATAAAAATTCTTCTTCTATAATAGAGCATGAAGCAACCACTTCTAAGATTAATGAAGAACAGTTATTTTATTGTAATCAAAGAGGTTTAAATCAAGAAGAAGCAGTAAGTTTAATAGTTAATGGCTTTTGCAAAGAAGTGCTTCAGCAATTACCAATGGAATTTGCTGTTGAAGCTCAAAAATTAGTTGGTATTAGCTTAGAGGGAAGTGTTGGATAATGTTAGAAATTAAAAATTTACAGGCATCTATTAGCAACAAAACTATTTTAAAAGGCTTAAATTTAAAGATAAATCCTGGAGAGGTTCATGCAATTATGGGGCCTAATGGATCAGGAAAAAGCACATTAGCTAATATTTTATCAGGAAAAACTGGTTATGAGATAGAAGGAATTTTAAACTATTTAGGAAAGAACTTACTAGATGTGCCTGTAGAGGAAAGAGCCCAAAAGGGAATATTTTTGGCTTTTCAGTATCCTTTAGAAATACCTGGTGTAAACACAAGTAATTTTTTAAAAACATCTTTAAACTCTATTCGAAAAGCTAGAGGTGAAAAAGAATTGGATGCTATTTCATTCTTAAGAATAATAAAAGAAAAATCAAAAGAACTTGGAATAGATGAAAAATTTTTATCAAGACATTTAAATGTTGGATTTTCAGGTGGTGAAAAGAAAAAAAATGAAATATTACAAATGAAAATTTTAGATCCTAAACTTGCAATTTTAGATGAGACAGATTCTGGGTTAGATATAGATGCACTTAAGATTGTAGCAAATGGAGTTAATTCATCAAGAAGTAAAAATAGGTCATTTTTAGTAATAACACATTATCAGAGATTACTTAATTATATAAAACCTGATTTTGTACATGTTCTATCTAAGGGGAAAATTGTTAAAACTGGATCCAGCAAACTAGCAGTAGAGCTAGAAGAAACTGGCTATGAAAAGTTGAATTAAAATGCTTAATAGTGTTGAATTTAGTAAAAATCAAATAGACGAAATTAAAAATATTTCAAAAGAAGAAAAAAATTTTAGAATTAAAAATTTAGAGCTATTTAATTCTACTGGGTTTCCTAACAAAAGACATGAAGATTGGAAATTTTCAGATTTAAAAGACATAATAAACAAAAATTTTGCTAATTTAAATTCTATAAATTTAAAAAAAAATCAAGAAAATATAAAGCCGTTATTAGATTTTGAACATAATTACATTTTGCTTTTAAATGGAAATTTACATTCTCAAAATTTTGACCATGAAGATAATAGTAAAATTAAACTAGAATCATACTGTGAACATGATTTAAAAACTGAGACTAACAAGAATCCACTTGTATTCTTAAATAATGCTTTTTCAAATAGTGGATATTATTTAGAAATTGAAAAAAATTATAAATTTAATAAAGTTTTAGTAATTTATAATTTTTTTTCTAAAGATTTAAAAAATGAAATTTTAAATTCTAAGAATAAAATTAAAATTAATGAAGGTTCTGAACTACACTTAATTGAATATATAGTTAATGAGTCAGAAAACAAATTTATTAATAATTTATATGAAAATATTATTCTTGAAAAAAATTCAAAATTTAGAACTATCTATATTCAAAATAAAAAGAGTAATGGCTATTTTTATAAGTTTATAAAAAATCAAATTTTAAATGATGCAAATTATACTAATTTAATTTTTTCTTCAGGTTTTAAGTTTAATAAAATAGAGATTGATTGTGATTTATCAGGTGAAAATAGTGAATGTAATATTCAGTCTGCTTTATTTTTAAAAAAAGAAGAGCATCAAGAAATTAAAACCCGACTTAATCATTTAGTCCCCAATTGTAAAAGTTATCAAAAAATTAAACAAGTCCTAAGCAATGAAACCAAAGGTATCTATCAAGGTAAAATTTATGTTAAAGATATTGCTCAAAAAACAAATGCTTATCAATTAAGCAAAGCCCTTTTATTATCTGAAAATTCAGAATTTAATTCTAAGCCAGAATTAGAAATTTACGCTGACGACGTGAAATGTTCACACGGCTCAACATCTGGAAATATTGACGAAGAATCTATTTATTATTTAATGTCCAGAGGTTTAAATAAAAAACAAGCGACCAATCTCTTGATAAAAGGTTTTTTGCTTGATGTAGTGGAGTGTATCAAAAGCACATCAATCAAGAAATTTATTGATTTAAAACTTGAAAGCCAGATCAATGAATATTAATAAAATTAAATCACATTTTCCTATTTTTGATAATTTAGTAGATGGTAAAAGATTAGTTTATCTAGATAGTGCAAATTCTTCCCAAAAACCAAAGATAGTTATCGATAAACTAACTACTTTTTATGAAAAAGAGTTTTCCAATGTTGGTCGTAGTGTTCATTCATTGGCTGTCAACGCAACTAATAAATTTGAACAAACAAGAGATATGGTTAAAAAATATATTAATGCTTCTTCTAGAGAAGAAATTATATTTACGAAAGGTGCTACAGAAGCAATTAACCTAGTAGCGACAACATATGGACAAAAATTCATAGAAAAAGGTGATGAAATTATAATTACTGAACTTGAGCATCACTCCAATTATGTTCCATGGCATTTTTTACGTGAAACAAAAGGTGCAGTCATTAAATTTGCTAATTGTAATGAAAATGGTGAAGTAAACATAGACGAAATAAAAAAATTAATATCTAACAAAACTAAGATGATTGCTGTTACACATTTATCAAATGTAACAGGAGCTATTTTGCCAATTAAAGAAATTGTCGATGTTGCTAAAGAAAAAAAAATACCTGTTTTGGTAGATGGTTGTCAAAGTGCACCACATTTAGAAATTGATATGCAAGAAATGGGTTGTGATTTTTATGCTATTTCTTGTCATAAAATGTATGGACCCACGGGTTTAGGAATCTTATATGCAAAAAAAAAATGGTTAGAAAATTTACCTCCATATCAAGGTGGTGGAGGAATGATAAATGAAGTTAAAAAAGACAAAGTTACATTTGCTGAAATTCCTAATAAGTATGAAGCTGGAACCTTACAAACTGCTCAGGTGGTTGCTTTTGCAGATTCCATTAAATTTTTAACAGAAATAGGAATAAAAAATATTATAGATCATGAAAAACAAATTATGGAATATAGTTTAGAACAACTAAGAAAGAATAATTCTATTAAAGTAATTGGTAATCCTAAAAATAGAGGTGCTGTAATATCATTTACTATCAAAGGTATTCATCCACATGATATAGCAACTATTTTAGATGATGATGGAGTTGCCATACGTGCTGGTCATCATTGTTGTCAAATTCTACATGAAAAAATTGGTGTTGCTGCAACTGCTCGAGCTTCCTTAGGAGTTTATAACACTAAAGAAGATATAGATGTTTTAGTTAAGTCTATAGAAAATTGTAAAAAAATTTTTGATATCTAGATGGACTTAAAAGAATTATATAAAGAAATAATATTAGATCATGGAAAAAATCCAAGAAACAAAACTAAAAGTATCAATTTTAATAGAGATGCAAAAGGACACAATCCTCTTTGCGGAGATAAGGTACACGTTTATTTAAACCTTGATGACTCCATGAAGATTATAGACATTTCTTTTGAAGGAGAAGGCTGTGCAATCTCCATGGCTTCAGCATCTATAATGACAGAAATAACTAAAGGAAAAGATTTAAATTTAATAAAAAATATTATTTCAGAATTTTTAAAAATGATTAAAGAAGGCTCAAATTTAAGGATTAATAGCCTTAGTGAAGATCAAAACACAACTTTAATGTCCTTATCAGGTGTTAAACAATATCCAATGAGAGTTAAATGTGCTACTATGGCTTGGCATACAGTATTGTCTGCATTAGAAAGTAAGGAAAAAATTAAAACAAATTAAGTTGATATATGACTGAAACTAAAAAAATAATTATAGATGAGATTAAAAAAATTTATGATCCAGAAATTCCTGTAAATATTTATGAACTAGGATTGATTTATAATTTGGAAGTTGATGAAAAAAATAATGTAAAAGTAGATATGACCTTAACATCTCCAAATTGTCCTGTAGCAGAATCATTACCTAATCAAGTTAAAGAAAATATAAAAAAGATAAAAGGTGTTAATAATGTAGACTTACAATTGGTCTGGGAACCACCTTGGACCAAAGATAGAATGTCAGAATCTGCCAAACTGGAATTAAATTTATGACCAAACAAGTAATTACATTAAGTGATAGAGCTGCTTCAAGAGTTAAAGAAATTATGGCTGCTGCTGGTAAATCTATAGTAGGAGTCAGAGTAGGAGTTAAATCTGGTGGTTGTGCTGGTATGTCTTATATAATGGAATATGCTAAACAAGTTTCTCCCAGCGATGAAGTTGTTGAAGATAAAGGAGTAAAAGTTTTAATTGACCCAAAAGCTATTATGTATCTTTTGGGCACTGAAATGGACTATAAAAAAGAGGAACTTTCTTCATCTTTCGTTTTTAAAAACCCCAATGAAACAGAGCGTTGTGGCTGCGGAGAGTCATTTAAAGTCTAATTAGTATTGTTGAAAAAGCAGTTTTTCTATATAGTAAGCCACATGAGAGATACAAAACATTTAGCAAATTATTCTAATAAATTAGCAAATGACGCTAAAGAAAAAAAGCTATTTAGAACTCAACGTAAAGCAGTTGAAGCAGGTGCAAATGGAACTTTAGATTATACTATTAAACGTGGCGTCAATAAAAATAAAATAGCTAATCAGAAAATTTTAAAGAGTATTAAATAGTTACTGACTGTAGTACATCTCAAATTCAATTGGATGAGGAGTGTGTTCAAGTTTGTAAATTTCTTCAAACTTTAAAGCAATATAAGCATCAATTTGGTCGTCAGTAAAAACTCCACCTTGGGTTAAAAATTTTCTATCTACATCTAAACTTTCCATAGCTTCCCTAAGAGAACCACAAACTGTGGGAATATTTTTTATTTCTTCTTCTGACATTGCATATAAATCACCATCAGCTGCCTTACCTGGGTTAATTTTGTTTTTAATTCCATCAATTCCTGCCATTAACATTGATGCAAAAGTTAAATAAGGGTTTCCTGCAGCATCAGGAAATCTAATTTCACATCTTGCACTTTTTTTACTTAACGTAATCGGAATTCTACAAGAGGCAGATCTATTTCTTGCAGAGTAGACTAGTAATACAGGTGCTTCAAATCCAGGAATTAGTCTTTTGTAACTATTTGTTGTTGAATTTGAAAAAGCATTTATTGCTTTTGCATGTTTTAATATACCCCCAATATAATGAAGAGCTGTATCAGAAAGTCCTGCATATTTATCTCCAGAAAAAACAGCTTTATCACCTTTCCAAATAGATTGATGTACATGCATTCCAGATCCATTATCTCCTTTCACAGGCTTAGGCATAAATGTTGCAGTTTTTCCAAAAGAATGAGTAACCATTTGTACAGCGTATTTATATAACTGAACATTATCTGCTTGGTCTGTTAATGTTCCAAAATACATACCAAGCTCATGTTGACTAGGCGCAACTTCGTGATGATGTTTTTCTACTTTAACACCCATATCTTTCAGAGCTTTTAAATATTCACCTCGCATGTCTTGCGCGCTATCAACAGGAGGTACAGGAAAATAACCTCCTTTTACACCTGGTCTATGGCCCATATTTCCATTCTCATAATCTTTTCCAGTATTGTAAGGTCCCTCAGAGCTATCAATTTTGAAACCTGTTTCATTCATTTCATTTTTAAATTTTACATCATCGAAAACAAAAAATTCAGGCTCTGGTCCAAAAAATGCTTTATCTCCAAATCCTGTTTTCTTTAGATATGCTTCAGCTTTTTTAGCTGTGCTTCTGGGGTCTCTTTCATAAGGATCTTTTTTTACAGCATCAAAAATATCACAAAATAAATTAAGTGTATTATGAGATGTAAATGGATCTATTATTTGTCTATTAAGGTCTGGTTTTAAAATCATGTCTGACTCATTAATCGCTTTCCATCCAGCTATAGAAGAGCCATCAAAGAAAACACCTTTTTCAAGCGTTTCCTCATCAACAATTGTTTTATCCATTGTTAAATGTTGTAGTTTACCTCTTGGATCAGTAAATCTAAGATCCACATATTCAATTTCTTTTTCTTTAATTAATTTTAGTATTTTATTTGAGCTCATATAAATTATTTAAAAGTATTATATTTCAACATAATCTAATTTTTATAAAAATGTAAGAAAAACAACACTGCTTAAATTAGATAACAGGTATGCATTAAGGAGATAATGCAATCAAAAATTGAATAGAAAGAGTTTAAAAAAAATGATTTAGTTTTAGTTTTTAAAGATAGGTTTAAATGGAAATAGTCACTAAAATTGCACCAATTTGCTTAGCATTGATAATGCTTGCTCTTGGTATGGGATTAACAACCAATGATTTTAAAAGAGTTGTTAATAGGCCTCAAGATTTTATTATTGGTTTAATTTGTCAATTAATTTTACTTCCTATTGTAGCTTTTATTCTTATAAAAACATTGAATGTATCTGCAGAATTAGCTCTTGGAGTAATGATAATTGCAGCTGCACCAGGAGGAGTAACATCAAACATATATACTAAATTTGCAAATGGAGATGTTGCTTTATCTGTATCTCTTACAGCAATTATAAGTTTGATTAGCATTATTTCAGTTCCATTTATTATTCTAAATACAGCTGATCTATTAGAAATTTCTTTAAAATCACAAAAGATATCTACATTTGGAATTTCTATAAAAATGTTTTTGGTAGTTACATTACCTATAGTTATTGGAATGTTGATAAGAAAATTTGCGACAAATTTTATAAATACTCAAACTTTAAATATTCAGAGATTATCAATTATTTTATTTGTTATTGTATTTGCTGCAATTTGGATAGAAGAATGGGACAATGTAATTAGTTATATAACACAAGCAGGTTTTATTACCTTAATGCTTAATATAGCGATGATGATAATAGGATTTTTTGCAGGAAAACTTTTTGCTACTGGTATGGCTCAAAGAAAATGTATTTCATTAGAATGTGGTCTTCAAAATGGTACACTTGCAGTTTTTGTATCATCACAACTATTTGATAAAATAATCTATATAATACCTACAGCGGCTTATGCGTTGGTTATGTTTATTACATCTCTAATATTTGTTTTTTTAGTAAAAAAATTGTAGAAAGTTAAAATCCCTTAAAATTAATATGGAAGATTTAATTAAAAATGAGCCAGTGCAACGAGTAATAAAATTTTTAGCTTTAAAAGACAATAGTCTTAAAGTTAAATTTTTAAACAACACAGCTAAGACAGCTAAAGAAGCTGCAGATTCTTTAAAATGTCACGAAGGCGCAATAGTAAAAAGTTTATTACTTAAGACCGAAGATGATTTTATTATTTGTTTGGTATCAGGAGACAAAAGATGCTCTTTAAATAAATTAAAAAAAACTTTGAATAAAAAAGATATATCAATGGCTAATGCTAAAGATGTTAAAGATAAAACAGGTTTTTCTATTGGAGGAGTTTCTCCTGTTGCTCATATAACAAAACTAGAAGTGATAATTGATAAATCACTTAATAGATTCCCACTAATTTTTGCAGCTGCTGGGCATCCTAATTCTATTTTTGAAATTACTTATAAAAAATTAGTTAATATTACAAATGGATTAGAGAAAGATGTATCTGAATGAGAGAACCAAAAACAATAGATTATATTTTACTTTTTTTGTTATCATTTATATGGGCATCAGCTTTTTTTAATATCAAAATTGCTACTTATTCTTATGGTCCTGTTACTATTGCTTTTTTAAGAGTTTTTTTTGGTTCTTTGCCAGTTATATTATTATGTTTATTTAAGAAAATTAAGATAGAAGCTTTTTCAAAAGATTGGCATTGGTTTGCTTTAATAGGATTTGTTAACTTGGTAGCCCCATTTTTTTTAATAGCTTATGGTGTTAAATCTGTTCAAAGTAACTTAGCAGCAATTTTAATGTCTACAACACCTTTAAGCTCAACTGTATTAGGTCATTTTTTTACCAAAAATGAAAAGTTTAACTTAGTAAAAACATTTGGAATTTTAATTGGTTTTGCTGGTATAGTTTTTTTATTTTCAGATAATTTGTTAATAAATGATAGTAATTTTATTTCTGCATTATTAATTTTACTAGGTTCAACATGTTATGTAATAGGAGGAGTTTTTACACTTAAAATTAGCCATAAAAAAAATGAAAATGTTACAGCTTCAATTTTGATTTGGGCTGTAATAATTTTAATTCCATTAATGTGTTATATTGAAAAACCTTGGACCTTGAATCCTAGCAGTGAATCTACAATATCAGTAATTTATCTTGGTGTCGTTTCCACAGGAATAGCTTGGCTTCTTAGGTTTAGAATTTTAAAAAATAATGGGTTAATATTTCAATCTCAAGTCTCTTATTTAATACCTTTGTTTGGTGTAATTTTAGGATTTTTAATTTTAGACGAATTAATCACAACAAAAGTTATTATTTCTTTGATTGCTGTTATTATTGGAATATTTATTGTAAAAAAAGGGAGTAAAATTTATTAATTGCATTGGACATTAGCTTGTAATTTGATAATAAACTTTTGCGGGCAAGTGGCGGAATTGGTATACGCGCTAGTCTTAGGAACTAGTGCCGCAAGGCTTAAGAGTTCGAGTCTCTTCTTGCCCACCAAAAAAGATGAAAATAAAAATTGAATCCAAAAAAGGACTGCAAACAAATCTAAGTATTACTGTAGATAAAAATTCTATTGAAGAAAAAATGAACAAAAGATTTGAAGAATTAAGTAAAACTGTAAATCTTAAAGGTTTTAGACCCGGCAAAGTTCCTTTATCAGTATTAAAAACACAATTTGGAAAAAACGTATTTGCTGAAATTCTAGATAAAATTTTAAATGAATCTTCTGAAAAAGCCATTAAAGAAAATAAATTGAAAGTTGCTACCCAACCTAAAATTGAATTAAAGACATACGGTGAAGGTAAAGATTTAATATATAATTTACAAGTAGAAGAGTTACCAAGTATATCAATCACTCCTTTAGAAAATTTTAAAGTTACAGATTATGAAATTAATGTATCTGAAAAAGAAACAGAAAAAAGATTAGAAGAAATAGCAAAAAACCAGAATAATTTTGCAGATAAAAATGAAAATGATTTATCAGAAAATGGTGACTTAGTTGTTTTTGATTACACTGCTACTATTGACAATAAAAGCTTTGAGGGTAACGAAGGGAAAAATACACAACTTATTTTAGGTAAAGATTTATTTATTAAAGGTTTTGATAAACAATTGATTGGAATAAAAAAAGGCCAAGAAAAAAATATTGATGTTGTTATGCCTCCTAATTATCCAAAAAAAGAATTAGTAGGTAAAAAATCTATTTTTAAATGCAAAATAATTAATGTTAAAAAACCTACCAAGGTTAACATGGATGATAAATTTGCCCAACAACTTGGAGCTAAAGATTTAAAAGATTTAAGATTATTAATTACAAATCAAATTAAAGCTCAATTTAAAAGTAATATGGATCTAATAACTAAAAAAGAAATTTTAGATCAATTAGAAAAATTTAAAAATGTTGAAATACCTAATACACTTATTGAAAGAGAAATTTCTTTTATTACTAAAGATCAAAAAAAAGAAGATTTAGAAAAAAATAAAAATGATATTAAAGATTCAGCAACCAAAAGAGTTAAAATAGGTTTGATATTAAATGAAATTGGTGAAAAAAATAATTTAAAAGTTACTGATGATGAAATTTATAAAGAAATAAATAATCAAGCTAAATCTATGCCAGAACAATCAAACCAATTATTAGAATATTACAAAAAAAACCCATCAGCGGCAGAAGGTTTAAGAGGTAATATTTATGAAAATAAAATATTAGATTTTATTAAAAGCAAATGTAAAATAACAAAAAGAAAAATTTCAACTAAAGATGCAGAAAAAATTATTATAGAACAAAATAAGATTAATGAAAAAGTTGGAACAAAAAACAAAGTTGAGCAAAAAACTGTTACGAAAAAAATAAAATCAAAAAAAATTACTTCAAAAAACCCAGCCAAATCTGCTAAAAAAATAAAAAAAAATAGAAAAAAGTAACTTTTAGTTGTATAAGTACGAATCACAATGTTTGATAAAATAGATGAAAATATGAACAACCTAATACCTATGGTAGTAGAGCAATCTAGCAGAGGTGAAAGAGCTTATGATATTTTTTCTAGACTACTTAAAGAAAGAATTATTTTTCTTGTTGGACCAATAAATGACACTGTATCAACACTAGTTACAGCCCAATTACTTTTTTTAGAATCTGAAAATCCAAAAAAAGACATTTCTTTTTATATTAATTCTCCTGGAGGCTTAGTTACAGCTGGACTAGGTATATATGATACAATGCAATACATAAAACCTGAAGTATCTACTCTTTGCATTGGTCAAGCTTCTTCAATGGGTTCCTTTTTACTTTCAGCTGGACAGAAAGGAAAAAGATTTTCATTACCTAATTCTAGAATTATGGTTCATCAACCTTCAGCAGGCTTTCAAGGTCAAGCTACAGATATAGAAATTCATGCTAATGAAATTCTTTCATTAAAAAAAAGGTTGAATGAAATTTATTCTAAACATACTGGCCGTTCAGTAAGTGAAATTAAGAATGCTCTTGAAAGAGATAGATTTATGAATCCTGATGAAGCAAAAGATTTTGGATTAATTGATAAGGTTGTGGAAAAAAGAACTTAGGACACAATATATAGTTTCAATAAACAACTTACACTTGATTAGAAACATTTCTTAGATATTGTTAGATAAGTGATTCGTTTTAAAATTTTATGACAAACAAAAATAATAAAAATATTTTGTACTGTTCGTTTTGTGGAAAAAGTCAACACGAAGTAAGAAAACTTATAGCTGGACCTACGGTTTTTATTTGTGATGAGTGTGTTGAACTTTGTATGGATATTATCAAAGAAGAAAATAAAGATACCTTAATTAAACATCAAGAAGGAGTTCCAACTCCGAAAGAAATTTTTAGTGTTTTAGATGACTATGTTATTGATCAAAAACATGCAAAAAAAGTTTTATCAGTAGCAGTACATAATCATTACAAAAGGTTAAGTCATAGTAGTAAAGAAAGTAATAATGATGTTGAATTATCAAAATCTAATATTTTATTAGTAGGCCCAACTGGTTGTGGAAAAACTTTATTAGCTCAAACTTTAGCAAGAATTTTAGATGTTCCTTTTACAATGGCTGATGCTACCACTTTAACCGAAGCAGGATATGTTGGTGAAGATGTTGAGAATATAATATTAAAACTTTTACAAGCAGCAGACTATAACGTTGAAAAAGCACAAAAGGGAATTGTTTACATTGATGAAGTAGATAAAATTAGCAGAAAATCAGAAAACCCATCAATAACAAGAGATGTTTCTGGTGAAGGAGTTCAACAAGCATTACTAAAAATTATGGAAGGAACCATAGCAAGTGTCCCTCCGCAAGGTGGTAGAAAACATCCTCAACAAGAATTTCTTCAAGTCGACACGACAAATATTTTGTTTATTTGTGGAGGAGCTTTTGCTGGACTTGATAAAATTATTTCAAAGAGAGACAAAGGAACAACTATTGGTTTTGGAGCAAAAGTTAAATTACACGATGATAAAAAATCAAAAGATTTGATAAACGATCTTGAGCCTGAAGATTTATTAAAATATGGTTTAATACCAGAGTTTATTGGTAGAATGCCAATTATAGCAACATTAAAAGATCTTGATAAATCATCTTTAGTTAAGATATTAAAAGAACCAAAAAATTCATTAACCAGACAATATAAAAGATTATTTGAGCTAGAAGGTGTAGATTTAGAATTTAAAGATAATGCTTTGGTAGAAATTGCTAAAAAAGCGATAACTAAAAAAACAGGAGCAAGAGGATTAAGATCTATTATAGAATCAATATTGTTAAAAACCATGTTTGATTTACCAACCATGGAGCATGCTGAGCAAGTAATAGTCGATGAATCAGTTGTCACAGGCCAATCAGAACCGTTGATAATTCACTCTAAAAAGAAGAAAGACTCAGAAAAAACCACAGCCGCATAAAAAATAAGTTGTAATATTTTTAATTATAACCATATTTAGGTAATGACGAAATCTTTAGATACTCCATTATTACCTTTAAGAGACATAGTAGTCTTTCCAAACATGGTAATTCCACTTTTCGTTGGAAGAGATAAATCTATTAAAGCACTAAATGAAGTAATGAAAAAAGATAAGAAAATTGTTCTTGTTACACAAAGAAATTCAGAAATAGACGATCCAAATTTTAATGATATTTATTTACACGGATGTGAAAGTGATGTTCTTCAATTATTAAAACTTCCAGATGGAACGGTTAAAGTTTTGGTAGAGGGAAAGAAAAAAGTTAAGATTAGTGAGTTTTCTGATAATCAAGATTTTTATTCATGTAAATTTGAATATTTAAAAGAACCTATTATATCAAGTGAAGATGTAATGCCTCTTGCATTAAATGTAATGAAAAAATTTGAAAAATTATCTAATTTAAATAGAAAGATATCCAGTGAATCAATTTCTACTTTAAAAGCTTTAAAAGATCCTAATAAAATTTCAGATAATATTATTTCTCATCTATCAATATCAATTTCAGAAAAACAAGATTTGTTTGAATTATTAGATGTTAAATTAAAGTTAGATAAGTTAGATAAAATTGTTGATAACGAAATTGGGGTTATTTCTATGGAAAAAAGAATTAGAGGAAGAGTCAAAAATCAAATGGAAAAAACACAAAAAGAATATTATTTAAATGAACAATTAAAAGCTATTCAAAAAGAATTAGGTGAGATTGAAGATGGAAAAGATGAAGTGGGTCAACTTCAAAAATCAATTCTTAAAGCTAAAATGCCTAAAGAGATAACTAAAAAATGTTTCTCTGAATTAAAAAAGCTTAAATCGATGAGTCCTATGTCAGCTGAAGCAACTGTAGTAAGGAATTATTTAGATTGGATGGTTGATATACCGTGGTACAAAAAAAATAAAGTTATAGATGATCTTTCTTTAGCTAAAAAAATTCTTGATGAGGATCATTTTGGTTTAGATAAGGTTAAAGATAGAATTATAGAATATTTAGCTGTTCAAAAAAGGATACAAAAAATTAAAGGTCCCATACTTTGTTTAGTTGGTCCTCCAGGTGTAGGAAAGACTTCTTTAGGTCAGTCAATGGCTAAAGCTACAGGTAGAGAATTTATTAGAATGTCTTTAGGAGGGGTTAGAGATGAAGCTGAAATAAGAGGTCATAGAAGAACTTATATTGGTTCCTTGCCAGGTAAAATTATTCAAATGATGAAAAAAGCTGGCACAAAAAATCCTTTATTTCTTTTAGATGAAATTGATAAAGTTGGTTCAGATTACAGAGGAGATCCTTCTTCTGCATTGTTAGAAGCACTTGATCCTGAACAAAATACAAAATTCAATGATCATTATCTAGAAGTAGATTATGATTTATCAGACGTAATGTTTGTTACAACAGCTAACTCACTAAATATTTTACCACCATTATTAGACAGATTAGAAGTTATCAGAATTCCTGGTTACACAGAGGATGAAAAAATTAATATTGCTAATAATTACTTGTTACCTAAACAAGTAAAAAATAACGGAATTAAAGAAGGTGAATGGGACTTAGGTATAGAAACTATTAAAGAAATTATTAGAAGCTATACAAAAGAAGCTGGTGTAAGAAATTTAGAAAGAGAAATTTCTAAAATAGCTAGAAAAACAATTAAAAAAATTGTTACTGATGAGTCAAAAAAAGTTAAAATAAATCCTGAAAGCTTATCGGAATATCTTGGTGTTAAAAAATTTAAATTTGGAATGTTAGAAGAAAAAGACCAAGTAGGAGTTGTGACTGGTTTGGCTTGGACAGAGTATGGAGGGGAAATATTAAAAATTGAGTCTGTTCATATGCCTGGTAAAGGAAAAATGCAGATTACAGGTAAGTTAGGTGAAGTTATGCAAGAGTCTGTAAAAGCAGCAAAATCTTATGTCAGATCTAGAAGTTTAGATTATGGGATAATTCCACCAATTTTTGAAAAAAAGGATTTTCATATTCATGTGCCAGAAGGAGCTACTCCTAAAGATGGACCTTCAGCTGGAATAGCTATGGTTACATCAATTGTATCTGCAATAACTGGGATTCCAGTTAAAAAAGATATAGCTATGACAGGCGAAGTTACTCTTACTGGTAATGTTTTGCCTATTGGTGGTTTAAAAGAAAAACTATTAGCAGCTCATAGAGCTGGTATAAAACATGTGTTGATACCTGAAGAAAATAAAAAAGATTTAGTAGAAGTGCCAAAAAAAGTATCAGAAGATATCCAAATTAAAACTGTATCAAACGTTGATAGCGTTCTTCGTTATGCTTTAACAAAAGAATTAAAACCTATTGATTGGGCAGATGTAGAAACTGTTAACAAAACTTCTAAAAGTGAAAAATCTTCAATCGGCACTCTAACAAATTAGTTATTTAATTTATTGATTTAATAAGTTAAATTAAATTGATGATTATTTTAAAGAATTATAAATTTTTATTAGTTGTTTTTTTATCAGCAATTTCATTTAGATCATTACTTTTTTATTCAGGCATTTTCGACCCTCAATATATCACTCATGATTCTTGGGAATATATTGAGTTAGCAAATTCTATTAAAAATGATCTCATATTTGGTATTGACGGCATACCGCATATGAATAGAACACCTGGTTATCCCTTTTTTTTAGCCTTAATTTATTTTTTATTTACAGACTCTCAGTTTTTTGTAACTTCTATACAAATAATTTTGGATTCAGTTGTGTGTGTTTTAATTGCACTCTTCTGTTTAAAAAATGATTTTAATAAAAAGGTTATTTATTTTTGTTCTTTTCTGTCAATAACATGTTTGTACACATCAATGTACTCATATCAAGTTATGACTGAAACACTATATACTTTTTTGATAACTTTTGGTTTTTATTTGATTTTTTCTAATTTTAACAACAATAATAACAATATTTTAAAAACAACAAATATTAAGATTATATTTAGTGGCTTATTATTTGGTTCAGTTATACTTGTAAGGCCAATATTTTCAGCAATTATTTTACTAATTTTAATTTTTTTGTTTGTTTATATATTTTTAGTTAAAGACTCTTTTGCACAAAGAAAAAAAAATATTTTACAAGTATTAATTTTTTCTATTTCTATATCAGTTATAGTTGTGCCATGGATGACCAGAAATTATATTTTGTTCAATGATGAATTTAAAAACAACAATAACTCTGCAACCTTGTTAGGCTACAAAACTGTAATACCCACTTATCGACACTGGTATACAAAAGAATATGTAAAATTTCTTAGATCCTTTGAAGAACCCTTTGTACAAGTTAGAGCAGAACAACCGCCTGTAGTTGTAAGATATGTTTATAATAATGAACAAGAAGATATTAAAAAAGCTTTTTCTCAACTTGAGTCTGAAATTAATGCTGGGGATCAACCTTTGTTAAAATCTACATTAAAAGAATTTAGTATTATTGCAGATAAAAGGTATGATGAAAGCCCAAGACTTTATTTAACTGCACCCATTTCAAGAATTATAAAAATGATAGTTGCTCCCAGAATTTCATCACTTTGGAAAGGAACATCTGGACATAATTCTAGTATAGTTACCATTCTAGGATTTACTCTTTATAATTCTATTTACATGATAGGTGGTTTATTAGGAGTTTTATTTGGAATTATAGCCTTTAAAACAAGGTTATTTTCATTTTCAATATTTTTAATTTTAGGAGGACATTTGTTTATTTATGGCCTATGGGTACCTAATACTCAGTCTAG
This sequence comes from Candidatus Pelagibacter sp., assembly GCA_002689925.1. GTDB lineage: Bacteria > Pseudomonadota > Alphaproteobacteria > Pelagibacterales > Pelagibacteraceae. Next base: position 19,247 of record NZIO01000010.1, on the reverse strand, counting down.
ATATTTAATCCCTTTGTTTCCTTTAATGATTATGTCAATTGGTTTTTTGATCAATAATTTTTTAATAAAAAAAAATAGAATTCAATTTTCTATTTTAGGGTAGGGAAGAGGTATAATAAATTTACCTTTAAAACCTCTCTTTTTTAAATTTTTTTTAAGCTCATCTTTAATATGCCAAGAAAATAGAATTACATATTCAGGTTGATCTTTATATAAAATTTTTTCATTTAAAATAGGAATTTTTGTTCCAGGTATATAATGACCTATTTTATAAGATCCATCAATTTCTAAGACACAATCAATTATTTGTTCATTTAAACCAACATAATTTATTAATGTACTGGATCTAGATGGAGCTCCTATACCATATATTTTTTTGTTATCCTTTTTAATTTTACTGATAAGTGAGAATAAATTTACTTTTGAATTTACTATAGTTTTATTGAATTTATTAAAAGTTTTCTTATTTAAAAATTTCTTTTCATATTGTAAAATTTTTTTAACACTTTTTTTAACCTTATAAAAACCTTTTCTAGCCGCATACACTCTTATTGAACCACCATGTGGCTCTATTTCTTTTGCATGAATTATTTCTAAATTAAATTTATCAAAAAGTTTTTTTAAACTAGTTAACGAATAATACCTTAAGTGCTCATGGTAAATTGTATCATATTGAACTGTTTTAATTAATGGAACTAAATAATGTGACTCCGAGATAAAAACTCCATCATTTTTTAAAAGTTTAAGTATATTTCTGATAACATTTTTAACATTGTCAATATGAGCAAAAACATTAGTAGCAGTAATTATCTTAGCTTTTGAAAATTTTTTTAAAACACTTGAGGTAGTTCTGTTATCAAAATATTTTATAATTGTATTTATTCCTTTTTTAATTGCTATATGACCAATTTTTTCAGGAGTTATTCCTAAAACCTTATGTTTTTTTTTAAAGTTACTTAAGAGGTTTCCATCATTTGATCCAATATCAATAATTAAATCATTATTTGTTAAATTAATAATCTTAGTACATTCGTCATACAGCTCTTTAAAATTTTTTCTTAATATTTTAGTGGTACTGCTTGTATATGGATATTCTTTTGGAAATAATATTTCTTTATTGACTATTGTGCTTATTTGAACAAGTTTTGATGAATTAGAATAAAATAATTCTAAGGGATACAATTTTTCCTCTTTATATAAGCTACCTATTTTTTTGAGTTTATTAACAGGTGGAACGTAACCAAGAAATACAATTTGTTTTAAATCTTTAGCTTTAGATATTTGGCATGAATTTAATGTAATAGAGTCTTTGGTCATTATTTTTATGTTATACTTTTAATAAATTTATTCCTTTTTGTAAATTAATTTTAGGCTTAAATCCTAATTTTTTAATTTTTGTAATATCAGGACATCTTCTTTTTGTGCCACCTTTTCTTATATTAGATTTAATAATTTTTATCTTTTTGCCAGATATTTTTGTCATAATAGATATTAATTCTTTAATTTTAATTTCAAAATTTGTTCCGATATTGTAAATATTTAGATGTTTTCCTTTTTTAATAAGAAGTTCAAAAGCATCAACAAAGTCATTAATATGAATAAAAGCTCTTGTTTCATTTCCAGTACCTTGAATTTTTAGTTTGTTTTTTCTTTTACTGAGTTTTTTAATTTTATTTAAAAGTTCAGGTATAACATGTTCATTCCCCATATTTGGTCCATAAACATTGTGAGGTCTAAAAATAACTAATTTTTTAAAAAATTTTCTTCCATAATTTATTCCCATAAGTTCAGTAATTATTTTACCACCACCATAAGAATATCTTGGATTAAAAATGTCAGGAATTTTAAGTTCAATATTTTCTGTAGTAGGTATTTCTGAAGGTTCTTGATAAACTTCTGAACTTGAAGCCAAATAAAGTTCTTTAATTTTATGATCTATACAGCCATCTAAAATATTTGTTAGTCCTTTAATAGCTACATCTAAAACTAAATCAGGTTTAGTATAAAAATATTTTGTTCCATTTATATAAGCTAAATGTATTACAGCATTTATTTTTTTTAAACTTGAAAAAACTTTTTTTCTATCCCTTATATCACCATTTATAAAAGTAATTTTTTTTTTAATATCATAAATTTTATTTAAGTTACCTCTATAATTATTATCAAAAATAGTAACTTTGTGTCCTCTCTTTAATAACATTCTACATATATTCGAACCTATAAAACCCGTTCCTCCAGTCACTAAAAAATTTTTTTTATTTGTATTCATTATGACGTTTTAAAAAACCCCCAAACATCTATAAGTTTTTTTTTATTAGAAATTTTTAGTTTCTTATATCTTTTATGAGGCGCTCCTAAGATTATAACATCTGATTTTTTTATTAAAAGTTTTGCATTTATATTTTTTGAATCTTTATAATATTCATCAGATTGAAAAACTTTGTACTTTTTATTTTTAAGCTTTTTAAGAAGTTTAATTGACAATGAATCTCTTATATCATCGGTTTCAGCTTTAAAAGCAAGACCTAATAGACCAATTTTTTTATTTTTTACATTTTTAATTTTACTCAATTTTTTAATTATAAGATCTGGTAAACTTTCGTTGACTTTCATTGCAGCAAATCCAAGGTCAAATTTTTTTTTATAAAATGATGTTAGTTGCATTGTATCTTTTAATAAACATGGGCCTGCTGTAAATCCAGAATTTGATAAATTAAGGTTTCGTTCGTAACCATCTCTCATTATTTTTCTTATACGCTTGAAATCTAGATTAAAATGGTTGCAAATGATGTAAAGTTGATTTGCTATTGAGAAATTTATATATCTATTTGCGTTTGAGAATAATTTGATTAATTCTGCTTCAAGAATACTTGTTTCTATTATTTTTCCGCAAATTTTGGCAAATAGTTTTTTTGCAAGGTTAAGATTTTTTGTATCAAATCCAGATACTATTTGTGGTAACTTTGATAATTCCACTAAAGATTTACTTTGTACGATTCTTTCTGGACAATATACAATATTGTTTTTTCTTTTTTTGTAAAATTTTCCTATTTCATCAATGATACCTGGATATACGGAGCTTCTTATAATTATTAATTGATCTTTATTAACATATTTCAAAAGTTTTTTAAAAAAAATTAAAAAAGTTTTTGTTTCAGGTTTAAGTTTAGAGTCTATTGGAGTTCCTATACACACAATTATATACTTACTTTTTTTTACTGTTTTTAAATCATTTGTTGTTGTTATTAATTTTTTTTTCAGACAGTTTTTAAGTATTTTTTTTGCACCAATTTCGTAAAAAGGTACATTACCTGATTTTATTATTTCTAAATTTTCTTTATTAAGATCTATTAAATTAACTTTAAATTTCTTGTCCGCAAAAGCTAAGCCTAATGGAAAACCAACATGACCAGCTCCACCGATAATTGATATACTATTTTTGTTTATCATTTAGTTTATTATTAAAATTTAAGTTTTTTAAAAATATTTTCAGGAATAATTTTTATAAATCCCATAATTATCTTCCAATATTTTGTATAAACAATATTCTTATTTGTTTCGCAAGCTTTATAAATTATTTCTGCTGCTTCTTCTTTTGTTGAAGTAAAGAAATTTGGTTTATTTAAATTTTTAGACATTTTGGTTTTAACAAAACCCGGTTTAAACGTTATTACGTTTAAATTTGTTCCATTGTATTTTTGTCTAAGGCCAGAAAGATATTCATTAAAACCTGCTTTTGCAGAACCATAAGTATATGTTTTAGATCTTCCTCTATCTCCTGAGACAGAACTTATTCCAACAATATATGTTTTTTCTGGAATAGTTATTAAAACTTTTGCAGCAGCTTCTAAAGCAATAGATGGTCCTAAATAATTTGTATTAATAATTTTTAGTGTCTTTTCAATATTTCCATTTATTTCTTTTTCATTATTAAAAAAACCTACTGCACAAATAACAATATGAGGTTTTTCTTCTAAATTTTGAAAAAATCCCAAGTGAGATTCAATTTTTTCTATATCAAATTCATAAATCCAACATTTTATATTATAAAGTTTTTTTAAATCAGATTGAGTTTTTTTTAAATGATCTAAATTTCTAGAAGCTAATTGTATATCACAACCTTTTTTTGCAAATTTATGTGCTGTGGCTATTGCTATATCAGAGTTTCCACCTAACAACATAATAATTTTATTTTTCATAATTTGATCAATTTTTCATTCAATTTAATGAATTTAAATATTTTATTAATTATTTAATAAAAGCTTTTTTAAAATATATCAATAGTTTGTATATTTGACTAATAATGAAAATTTTTTTGAATTATTGTGTATTATTAGTGTTTATTTAAATTTACTTTAACCAAACCTTAATGTAAAAATACAACAATTTTCTGGGAAGTTAGCTCAGCTGGTAGAGCATCTGATTTACATTCAGAGGGTCAAAGGTTCGAGTCCTTTACTTCCCACCATTCGGGGGTGTAGCTCAGTTGGTTAGAGCGCCTGCCTGTCACGCAGGAGGCCGAGGGTTCGAGTCCCTTCACTCCCGCCATTATTTATTAACAAAATAGTTATAAATTCGTACATGCGCCAAAACTCCCAACTGTAAGTCTTGAAAAAAATATTATATAAATATAATTAATTATGTATTACAGGGAAAGCATATGTTTATTGATTTTTTAAAAGATTATTTATCAATAATAATCTTTCTTTTTATTGCTTTGGTTTTAAGCACAGGATTTATTTTTATAAATTTTATTTGCTCACCAAAAAATCCAGATCCAGAAAAACTCTCTGCTTACGAATGTGGTTTTGAAGCATTTAGTGATTCTAGAATGGAATTTGATATTAGATTTTATCTAGTCGCAATACTGTTTATTATCTTCGATTTAGAAATAGCATTTTTATTTCCTTGGGCTATTAGTTTAGGAAAGATTGGCGCTATAGGTTTTTATTCTATGATGATATTTTTACTAATTCTAACTATTGGTTTCATATATGAGTGGAAAAAAGGAGCGTTAGATTGGGAATGATTACAAATAATATTACACAAAACAATGAAAAGATTCCTGATGAATTTAAAGAAATGGCAAAAGATTTTGGTAAGAATGGTTTTATAACTGTATCTTATCAAAATTTAATAAACTGGGCTAGAACAGGCTCTTTGCATTGGATGACATTTGGCTTAGCTTGTTGCGCAGTTGAGATGATGCATACATCTATGCCAAGATATGATTTAGAAAGATTTGGGGCAGCGCCAAGAGGGTCACCTCGTCAATCTGATGTTATGATAGTTGCTGGTACTCTTACAAATAAAATGGCTCCAGCTTTAAGAAAAGTTTACGATCAAATGCCAGAACCCCGATATGTAATTTCTATGGGTAGTTGCGCTAATGGTGGTGGATATTATCATTACTCATATTCTGTTGTAAGAGGTTGTGATAGAATTGTTCCAGTAGATATTTATGTTCCTGGATGTCCTCCTTCAGCAGAGGCACTTTTGTATGGAGTTTTACAATTACAAAAGAAAATTAGAAGAGAAGGAACTTTACAAAGATAAACATGGAAGTTTCCATTAGCGATATTGAAAAAGTAGTTAACTCAGGTTTAACTACAGTTATAAAAGAATCAAAAATATCTTTTAATCAACTTTTTCTAAAAGTAAATCTTGAAGATTTGTACTCAACAATTTCTTTTCTCAAAATTAATGAGAAATGTAAATTTAGACAATTAATTGACATAACAGCTATAGATTATCCTGATCAATCAAAAAGGTTTGTTCTAGTTTATCTTCTATTAAGCCATGAAAATAATCAAAGAGTGGTGTTAAAAACTGAAGTTCAAGAACAAGATTCTATACCGACTATAACCAAAATTTTTCCGTCTGCAAATTGGATGGAAAGAGAAGTTTTTGATATGTATGGCCTTTCTTTTAAAGATCATCCTGATCTAAGAAGAATCTTAACTGATTATGATTTTAAAGGTTACCCTCTAAGAAAAGATTTTCCTTTAACTGGCCACAATGAAGTCAGGTACAGTGAAAATAAAAAAAAAGTTATATATGAGCCAATTAAACTTGAACAAAATTATAGAAACTTTGATTTTAAAAGCCCTTGGGATGGAACTAAGTATAATTTTGATAAAGAACTAAAAGATGACAAAAACAATAAAAAATAAAAAAACAATGAGTTTGAATTTTGGTCCACAGCACCCTGCTGCTCATGGGGTATTAAGATTAATACTTGAGCTAGATGGTGAAGTTGTAGAAAAAGCTGATCCTCATATAGGTCTTTTACATAGAGGTACGGAAAAACTTATTGAGCATAAAACTTATATGCAAGCAGTGCCTTATTTTGATCGTCTTGACTATGTAGCTCCAATGAATCAAGAACATGCTTTTGCTTTAGCAATAGAAAAATTATTAGACATAGAAGTTCCTATAAGAGGTCAATATATCAGAGTTCTATTTTGTGAAATAGGAAGAATATTGAGTCATTTGCTGAATATAACAACACAAGCTCTGGACGTTGGGGCATTAACTCCCTCATTATGGGGTTTTGAAGAACGAGAAACATTAATGACTTTTTATGAAAGAGTTTCAGGATCAAGGTTGCATGCAAATTATTTTAGAGCCGGTGGAGTTCATCAAGATTTACCTATGGGTCTTAGCGATGACATAAATAAATTTTGTTCTACGTTTCCTAAAATTATCGATGATTTAGAGAATTTATTAACGGATAATAGAATTTTCAAACAAAGAAATGTTGATATAGGAATAGTAACTAAACAAGAAGCGTTAGAGCATAGTTTTTCTGGTGTTATGTTAAGAGGCTCAGGAGTTTCTTGGGACTTAAGAAAGTCTCAACCTTATGAATGTTATAATGAGTTTGATTTTAAAATACCAATAGGAAAAAATGGTGATTGTTATGATCGTTATCTATGCAGAGTCGAAGAAATGAGAGAAAGTATAAAAATAATAAAAAAATGTATTAAAGATATGCCTAAAGGCCCAGTAAAATCTATTGATAATAAAATTACCCCGCCATCAAAAAAAGATTTAAAAGACTCAATGGAATCTTTAATTCATCATTTTAAATTATTTTCTGAGGGTTATAGAGTACCTTCTGGAGAAATTTATACCCCTGTAGAAGCGCCAAAAGGTGAATTTGGAGTTTATTTAATTTCGGATGGAACCAATAAACCATATAAATGTAAAATAAGAGCTCCTGGATTTTCTCATTTACAAGCGATGGATTATCTTATTCGAGGTCATATGCTAGCAGATGTACCAGCAATTCTTGGTTCTTTAGATGTTGTATTTGGAGAAATTGATAGATGAGCATAAAAAATGTTGCTGCAAATCAACCAGATTCTTTTGAATTTACAAAAGAAAATCTTTTAATAAAAGATTTAATATTAAAAAAATATCCAAAAACAAAAATACAAAGTTCTGTTATGCCACTTTTATCTTTAGCTCAAAGTCAGAACAATAATTGGATACCTCTAGTTGCTATTAAGTATATAGCTGCGTTATTAGATATGCCGTATATTAAAGTATATGAAGTTGCAACTTTTTATTCTATGTACAACTTAGCTCCTGTAGGAGATTATTTTGTTCAAGTTTGTACAACAACACCTTGCATGATTAGAGGCTCATCTAAAATAGTTGATGTTTGTAAAAAATACATTTCTGAAAAAGAAAATCAAATATCTAAAAATAAAAAATGTTCGTGGGTTGAAGTTGAATGTTTAGGAGCTTGTGTAAACGCTCCTATGATGCAGATTAATGATAATTATTTTGAAGATTTAGATGAAAAAAGTGCAGAAAAAATAATAAAAGACTTAATGATCGATAAATTACCAAAACCAGGATCATATAGAAATAGAAAAAATTCAGCACCCGAAAAAAATAGAAAAACTTTATTGGAAACAATTAATGCTAAGTGATAAAGATAGAATTTTTAAAAACTTATACAATGACTTAGGTTCTGATTTAGAGTCATCTTTAAAGAGAGGTGATTGGAACGGAACAAAAGAGTTAATTAAAAAAGGAAAAGAATGGATAATTAATGAAGTTAAAGATTCTGAATTAAGAGGAAGGGGTGGAGCTGGATTTCCAACAGGTTTGAAGTTATCTTTTGCTCCAAAAAACGTAGGTTCAAGAGAACATTATTTAGTTATAAACGCTGATGAATCTGAGCCAGGAACTTGCAAAGACAGAGATATAATAAAATTTGAACCACAAAAATTAATAGAAGGAATTTTATTAGCAAGTTTCGCTGTTAATGCACATACTTGTTATATCTATATAAGAGGAGAGTATTTTAATGAAAGCAAAATTTTAGAAAAAGCAATTGAAGAAGCATACGCAAAAAAATTTATTGGTAAAAATGCTTGTGGGTCAAACTGGGATCTTGATATATATATTCATAGAGGAGCAGGCGCTTATATTTGTGGTGAAGAAACAGCATTGTTAGAAAGTATTGAGGGAAAAAAAGGTCAACCTAGATTAAAACCTCCTTTTCCAGCATTAGTAGGTCTTTATGGGTGTCCCACAATTGTTAATAATGTTGAAACTATAGCTGTCATTCCAACTATTTTAAAGAAAGGTGCTAAATGGTTTTCATCTTTAGGAAAACCAAAAAACACTGGAACAAAAATTTTTTGTATTTCTGGAAATGTTAACAATCCTTGTAATGTTGAAGAAGAAATGGGAATTTCATTAAAAGAATTAATAGAAAAACATGCAGGTGGAGTTGTTGGGGGATGGCAAAATTTACAAGCTGTTATTCCAGGTGGTTCTTCAATGCCTCTTTTGCCAAAGTCAATTTGTGATACTATTAATATGGACTTTGACTCTTTAATTAAAGTTGGAAGTGGCTTAGGAACAGCTGGAATTGTTGTTATAAATAATGATCAAGATATTATTAAATGTTTTGCAAGAATAGCAAGATTTTATAAACATGAAAGTTGTGGTCAGTGCACTCCTTGTAGAGAAGGATCTGGTTGGATGTGGCGTATTCTAGAAAGAATGTCAAAAGGAGAAGCAACGTATAACGAAATAGATATTTTATCTGATGTCACAAAACAAATTGAAGGACATACTATTTGTGCTTTTGGAGAAGGGTCTGCTTGGCCAATTCAAGGGCTGCTAAAGCATTTTAGAAAAGAAATTGAAAAAAGATGTTTTGAAGAACCTTTAATTAAAAAAGAAACAAAAGTTCCATATTTAATTGATCAACATCTTTTAGAAAAGGATAATGCCTAAAATTATTATTAATAACCAAGAAATAGATTTTGAAGAAGGTATGACAGTTCTTCAAGCTTGTGAAATTGCTGGTGCTGAGATTCCAAGATTTTGTTACCACGAAAGACTTTCTATAGCTGGAAATTGCAGAATGTGTCTAGTTGAATTAGAAAAATCAGCTAAACCTATAGCTTCTTGTGCCATGCCTGCTACCGAAGGCATGAACATAAAAACAAATACAAAATTAGTTGATAAAGCAAGAAAAGGTGTGATGGAATTTTTATTAACTAACCACCCACTAGATTGCCCTGTTTGTGATCAGGGGGGAGAATGTGATTTGCAAGATCAATCAATGTTTTATGGTTTTGATAAATCTAGATACTTAGAAAACAAAAGAGAAGTAAAAGAAAAGTATATGGGCCCTTTAATCAAAACTCAAATGACTAGATGTATTCATTGCACTAGATGTATACGATTTGCTTCAGAAGTTGCCGGCGTCACAGAACTAGGAGCTATAGGAAGAGGAGAGAATATGGAAATCACAACATATTTAGAAAAATCTATGACATCTGAAATGTCTGCTAACGTAATTGATCTTTGTCCCGTTGGTGCTCTTACATCCAAACCTTATGCATTTGAAGCTCGTCCATGGGAATTAAAAAAAACAGAATCTATAGATGTGATGGATGCAGTAGGTTCAAATATAAGAGTAGACACTCTAGGATGGGAGGTAAAAAGAATTCTACCAAGAATAAATGAAAACATTAATGAAGAATGGATTTCTGACAAAACACGTTATGCTTGTGATGGTCTTTCAAAACAAAGACTAGATTCACCACTTATTAAAGAGAACGGCAAATTTAAAAAAATATCATGGGAAAAAGCAATAGATACTATTAATGCAAAATTAAAGTTATTTGATCCAAAAGAAATAGCTGGTGTAACAGGTGATTTAAATGATTTAGAAATGATCTTTGCTTTTAAAAAGTTTTTTAATAACTGTCTTGATAGTAACAATTTAGAATGCAGAAACACTAAAACTTATATTAACCCTACTGATAAAATCAATTATATTTTTAATAGTTCTATTAATGGAATTGAAGAAAGTGATTTAATTATTTTAATAGGGTCAAATCCTAGAGTTGAAGCTACAATTGTAAATTCAAGAATTAGAAAAGCTTATTTAAATAATAAAACAGAAATATACACAATAGGGGATCCCGGCAACCTTACTTATCCTTATAAATCTATTGGATCAGATACAACTGTTTTAAGAGAACTAGTTTTAGGAAACACTAGTTTAAGTAATAAAATTAAAAAAGCAAAAAAACCTATGATAATAATAGGAGAGTCTGCTTTAAATAGTAAATCTGGAGAATACATATTTGAAAGTGTAAAAAAATTTTTACATGAAAATAATTTTATAAATAAAAACTGGAATGCTTTAAATGTTTTAACTCAACAAGCTTCTAGAGTGGGTGCAATAACACTTGGAGTTTATTCAATTAACAACAATAATAATTTCATATTTTTTGATAAACTTGAAAATAATGAATTTAAATTTTTATATCTACTAGGTGCGGATGAAATAAAGTTTAAAAAAAATGACAATATGTTTGTTGTTTATCAAGGTAGCCATGGTGACAAAGGTGCAAATGCTGCAGATTTAATTTTACCAGGAGCAGCTTATACTGAAAAAAACGGATCATTTATGAATCTTGAGGGAAGGCTACAAAAAACTTATAGAGCTAGCTACCCCCCTGGTGAAGCAAAAGAAGATTGGAAAATATTAAAAGAAATTTCAGTTAAGATGAAAAAAAATATAGGCTTTGAAAATGAGAAAGAATTAACTAGAAATTTGTATGAAGAATTTGGCCTTTCTCAAGTAATAGATGAATTACCTCAATACAATGAAAAAAATATTAAAATTAATGAAGTATCTTTTTTTGATAATAAAATTTTAATAAATGATTTTGATTACTATCATTCAAATCCTATTGCAAGATCATCTAAAACTATGAACGAATGTAAGCAAGCCTTTTTAAAAAATAATATTAAGAATGGAAAATAGAATTACTTATGATTTATTTAACTGGTTTATTTTTAGAGGTTTATAAAATATTATTCATATTGTTACCCGTTCTTGTTTCTGTAGCTTTAATTGTATGGCTAGATAGAAGAATATGGGCATTTGTTCAAAAAAGAAAAGGACCTAATGTTGTAGGACCATTTGGATTGCTTCAATCATTAGCTGATGCATTAAAATATATATTCAAAGAAATAATAATTCCATCTTCTGCCAATAAAGTTATATTTATTTTAGCTCCAATTGTAACTATGACTCTTGCATTAGTAGCTTGGGCTGTAATACCTTTTAGTGAAGAACTAGTATTGTCAAATATAAATGTTGGTATTTTATATCTATTTGCAGTTTCTTCACTTGGTGTTTATGGAATTATAATGGGTGGCTGGGCATCAAATTCAAAATATCCTTTTCTTGGAGCAATTAGATCAGCTGCTCAAATGGTTTCTTATGAGGTTTCTATAGGTATAATTATTATTAATGTTTTATTATGTGTAGGTTCATTAAATTTAGTTGATATTGTTCAAGCACAAAAAAATGTTTGGTTTGTATTACCATTGTTTCCTATGTTTGTTGTCTTCTTCATTTCGGCATTAGCAGAAACTAATAGACCACCATTTGATTTACCCGAAGCAGAAGCTGAATTAGTTGCTGGATATCAAACTGAATATTCTGGAATGATGTATGCAATGTTTTGGCTCGGTGAATATGCTAATATTTTATTAATGTGTGCTATGGGATCCATACTTTTTTTAGGTGGATGGTTATCACCAATAAATATTTATCCTTTAAACTTGATACCAAGTCCATTATGGATGATATTAAAGATACTTTTTTTATTTATATTGTTTGCTTTAGTAAAAGCTGTAGTTCCTAGATATAGATATGATCAATTAATGAGACTAGGTTGGAAAGTTTTTTTACCATTTTCTTTAATATGGTTAATTTTAACTGCAAGTTTTTTATTTTATTTTGATAAACTCCCAATGAATAATTAATTTAGATTATGAATATACAACGTTTTCTTAAAACTATTTTTCTTACTGAGTTCATTTCAGCATTATTTATTGCAACATGTGAAATTTTTAAAGAAAAAAAAACTATCAATTACCCCTTTGAAAAAGGAAAAATTAGCCCAAGATTTAGAGGAGAGCATGCATTAAGACGTTATCCAAATGGTGAAGAAAGATGTATTGCATGTAAATTATGTGAGGCTGTATGCCCAGCTCAAGCAATTACAATAGAATCAGAACCTAGAGAAGATGGCAGTAGAAAAACAACAAAATACGATATTGATATGCTTAAATGTATTTATTGCGGTCTTTGTGAAGAGTCATGTCCTGTAGATGCAATTGTTCAAGGGCCAAATTTTGAGTTTAGCACAGAAACAAGAGAAGAATTGTATTATGACAAAAACAAACTCTTAGAGAATGGTGATAGATGGGAAAATATTTTAGCTGAAAACATAAAAAAAGACAGCCCCTATAGATAAAATGATTATACACGATTTATTTTTTTACTTCTTTTCCTTTATAGCCATAATTGCATCTTTAATGGTCACACTTTCAAAAAACACCGTCCATTCAGTTTTTTTTTTAATTTTAGATTTTATTACAATAGCATGCTTATTTATCATGATCGGTGCAGAATTTTTAGGAATGATTATGTTAATAGTCTATGTAGGGGCTGTAGCAGTTTTATTTTTATTTGTTGTGATGATGCTTAATGTCAATTTACCAGTTTTTAAAAAAGGATTTAAAGAATACTTACCTTTTGGAGGTTTAATTTCTTCAATAATTTTTATTGAACTTTTGTTAGTTTTTAGTGAAATTGATTATATTAATAATTTTAAAATTTCCAATAAATTAACTCTAGATACAGAAATCTCCAATACAGAATCCTTAGGATCAATTATTTATACTGATTACATTCATATATTTCAATTATCTGGAATGATTCTTCTTGTAGCAATGGTCGGTGCTATTGTATTAACCCACACTAAAAGAGATTCAATTAAAAGACAAAATGTTTTTTCTCAAATTTCAAGAGAAAAGAAAAGTTCTATTTCTTTAGTTGATGTAGAAAAAAATAGAGGTGTAAAAATAGATGATTAGTTTTAATTTAGCAAATTATTTAATTCTTTCATCAATAATTTTTTCTATAGGGATTGCTGGAATTTTTTTAAATAGAAAAAATGTTGTTGTTATTTTAATGAGCATTGAACTTCTTTTACTAGCAGTAAATATTAATTTAGTAGCCTTTTCTGTTTACTTAAATGATTTAACAGGGCAAATTTTTACTTTATTCATTTTAACAGTTGCTGCTGCTGAAGCTGCTATAGGCTTAGCTATAATCGTTATTTTTTTTAGAAACAAAGGTTCAATTGAAGTTGAAGATATCAACTCAATGAAAGGTTAATTTATGGATTTGGCAATAGTATTTTTTCCACTTTTTGGAGCGTTTATTGCTGGCTTTTTTGGTAAATACTTAGGATCAAGATTTACTGAAATAATTTCCACTTTATTCATTTTTTTGGCAGCTTTTTTGTCTTTAATAATTTTTTATAAAGTTATTTTTTTTGAATTTTCTTCTCATAAAGAAATATTCACATGGATTGAATCTGGCTCATTAAAAATAAATTGGTCAATAAAAATTGATGCACTTACATCAGTAATGTTAGTTGTAGTTACATTAATTTCCACACTAGTTCACTTATATTCAATTGGTTATATGAGCCATGATCCTCATAGACCAAGATTTATGTCTTATTTGTCATTATTTACTTTTTGCATGATAGTCTTGATTACCGCAGATAACTTTTTACAATTATTTTTTGGCTGGGAGGGCGTTGGGCTATGTTCTTATCTTTTAATAGGCTTTTGGTATAAAAAAAACTCAGCTAATGTTGCAGCTATTAAAGCATTTATTGTAAATAGAGTAGGAGATTTTGGTTTAGCTTTAGGTATATTCTTAATATTCTTTATTTTTGGTTCAGTTAATTATGATGAAGTTTTTAATCAAGTTTCTTTATATGAAAATAAAGTAATTAATCTATTTGGTATTAATTTTAATTTAATTACTATTATATGTATTTTATTATTTATTGGTGCTATGGGTAAATCAGCACAATTTCTCCTCCATACCTGGTTGCCAGATGCTATGGAAGGACCAACTCCTGTATCAGCTTTAATTCATGCTGCTACCATGGTAACAGCAGGTGTTTTTTTAATAGTTAGATGTTCACCTTTATTTGAATTCTCTCCAATGTCACTAAATGTAATTGCTGTTATAGGGATGATTACAGCTTTTTTTGCTGCAACTACTGCTTTAGCACAAAACGATATTAAAAAAATTATTGCTTATTCTACCTGTAGTCAACTAGGATATATGTTTTTTGCAGTAGGAATAGGAGCGTATCATTTAGCAATATTTCATCTCTTCACACATGCATTTTTTAAAGCTCTTCTATTCTTAGGAGCTGGATCTGTAATTCACTCATTTAATGATGAACAAAATATTAACTTGATGGGAGGTGTTTGGAAAAAAATTCCATTTACATGGGTTTTTATGTTAATTGGCACACTTTCGTTAACTGGCTTCCCTTTTTTATCAGGATATTTTTCAAAAGATGCAATAATTGAATTTGCATTTTCAAAAAATTCAACAATTGGAAATTTTGTTTGTTTTGTTGCGATATTTACAGCTTTTCTTACATCATTATATTCATGGAGGCTTTTCTTTAAAACTTTTCATGGTGAGTATAAAAACAAAAAGATTAAATTTCAAGAAATTCATGAGTCATCTAAAACAATGTTAGTATCAATAGCACTATTATCTATTGGAGCAGTTTTTTCAGGTTATCTATTTTTTGAAACTTTTATAGGTGAAAATCATAATCAATTTTGGAATGAGTCGATTTTCTTTATAAAATCAATTTATATAGAACATCCACCATTATGGTTTTTAATTACAACACCGTTGTTAGTAATCTTTTCAATACCTTTGTCCTATTACTTTTTTATTAAAAATAATAATATTTTAAATCAACTAACTTCAAAAAGTGAACCAGAAGGTAAATTCTTATATGATTTATTTTTAAACAAATGGTACATAGATGAAATTTATAATTTTTTATTTATATCTAATATAAAAAAAATAGGTACTTTTTTTTGGAAAAGTATTGATATAAATATTATTGACCGTTTTGGACCTAATGGATTATCAAAAGTCATTAAGTTTTTTTCAATTAAAGCAGGAGAATTTCAAAGTGGCTATATTTACCAATATGCTTTTATAATGTTAATTGGTCTTTCTGTTTTATTAACTTATCTAATCTTAACATAAAAATGGAATTACCAATTTTATCATTCTTGATACTTCTGCCTATATTAGGTTCATTCTTTATATTAATTACAAAAGGAAATAGTGAGAATATACATAGGAATTGTAAAAATGTTGCTTTATTTACTTCTCTTATTACTTTTCTTTTAACTTTATTTTTGTGGTTTAAATTTGATTTTAATACATCTGACTTTCAATTTATAGAAGAAAAAAATTGGATAAATGGTTTTGTAAATTTTAAAATTGGTATTGATGGAATTTCTTTAGTTTTTTTATTATTAACAACTTTTATAACTCCTATTTGCATTATTTCTGGAAGTTCTAGTATCAAATTTAGAATTAAAGAATTTTTAATTTCTTTTTTAATAATGGAAACTCTTATAATTGGTGTTTTTTGTTCTTTAGATTTAATAATTTTTTATTTGTTTTTTGAGGCTGGTTTAATACCAATGTTTTTAATTATTGGTATATGGGGAGGAGAAAGAAGAGTTTATTCTGCTTTTAAATTTTTTCTTTATACATTACTAGGCTCAGTTTTAATGTTAATTGCAATAATTTCAATCTTTTGGATAACTAATACTACTGATATTATTAAACTTTATGAAATAAAAATTTTTAAAGATTATCAGTATTTATTATGGTTAGCTTTCTTTTGCTCTTTTGCTGTTAAACTTCCAATGTGGCCTTTTCATACTTGGTTACCTGATGCTCATGTTGAGGCCCCAACTGCTGGTTCTGTTATCTTAGCTGCAATACTTTTAAAAATGGCTGGCTATGGTTTTATAAGATTTTCGATTGGAATGTTTCCTGTAGCGTCAGAATTTTTTACACCATTTATTTATACATTAAGTATAATTGCAATAATTTACACTTCATTAGTTGCTTTAATGCAAGAGGATATGAAAAAATTGATTGCATATTCTTCAGTTGCACATATGGGATTTGTAACTATTGGTATTTTTAGCTTAACTAAACAAGGTTTAGAAGGAAGTATTTTTCAAATGTTTAGTCACGGATTAATATCTGCTGCATTATTTTTATGCGTAGGTGTAGTTTATGATAGATATAGTTCTAGAAAAATTTCATCTTATGGTGGTTTAGTAAATATAATGCCAAAATATGCTTTATTTTTCATGATTTTCACCCTTGCATCTTTAGGCTTGCCAGGCACAAGTGGTTTTGTTGGAGAAATATTAGTTTTATTTGGAGTATTTCAAGTTAATTATGTGGTAGCTGTATTAGCTTCTACTGGTGTAGTTTTAGCTGCTGCTTATATGTTATGGTTATATAAGCGTGTTGTTTTTGGTGACCTTAATGAGTCACTAAAAAATTTAGCTGATCTCAACAAACAAGAAATTTTTGTTTTTGTTTCTTTAGCTTCTTTAATTATTTTTTTTGGTTTTTATCCAGACCCATTATTAAAAACAATTAGTCCAACAATTGATAATATAATTTATAATTATGAGCAAAATTTGATTTATCATCTTAATGACTCTGCCTTTTGGAAGTCCACCACAGAAGGCAATAATTAAATGAACAATATAGAATATATAATTCCTGAACTATTTTTAAGCAGTTCTATTTTAATTTCTTTGATTATAGGCGTTTTTTTTAAAAATAGTTTTAAAATAGTTTTGAATTTTACTTATATAACTTTATTTCTAGTAATTTTGTTAATCTACAATCAGCCCAATGAAGTTCAAAAAATATTTAATAATAGTTTTATAATTGATGATTTATCAAAACTTATGAAGATACTTTCAGTATCATTTTGTTTATTAGTTTTAGTAATATCAAATCAATATGTTATTTTAACAAAAATTAATAAATTTGAGTACCCCATTTTAATAATGACAGCTTTATTAGGTATAATTATTATGATTAGCTCAAATGACTTGATTATTTTTTATATGGCTTTAGAACTTCAATCCTTGTCTTTGTATGTTTTGACTTCATTTAATAGAAATAATTTAAAATCTACAGAAGCTGGTTTAAAGTTTTTTGTTTTAAGTGCTTTATCATCTGGATTATTACTTTATGGCTGTTCTTTGATATATGGATTTAATTCTTCTGTTAACTTTAATATTATTGCAAATAATATTGATAATTCTAATTTAGGAACTATTTTTGGATTAGTCTTTGTTTTAGTTGGTCTTGCATTTAAAATTTCAGCTGTTCCTTTTCATATGTGGGCTCCTGATGTTTATGAAGGCTCCCCAACATCAATTACAAGTTTTTTTGCCATAGTTCCTAAAATTGCTGCTATGACAGTATTTATTAGGTTTATGTATGTGCCGTTTATTAATGTTATTGAAAGCTGGCAAGTAATTCTTGTTTTTTTATCTATTGCTTCTATGGTTTTTTCTTCTATAGCAGCAATTGGGCAGATAAATATTAAAAGACTTTTAGCTTACAGTTCAATTGGTCATATGGGATATGCATTAGCTGGTATATCTACAGGTACATCTGAAGGAATTCAAAGTACAATAATTTATATAATTATATATTCAGTAATGAACTTAGGAATTTTTTCATCATTATTTTTATTAAAAAAGAAAAACATATTTAATGAAGATATTAAGGAACTATCAGGACTATCTAAAAATCACCCTTTAATAGGATTTGCTTTGTTAATTTTATTATTTTCTCTAGCAGGAATACCACCACTTGCAGGTTTTTTTGCTAAATTTTATATATTTATGGCTGTAATAAAATCTGAAATGTATTTATTAGCTATTATAGGCTTACTATCTACGGTAATTTCAGCGTTCTATTATTTAAGAATAATTAAAGTTATTTACTTTGATAAAGCTACTCAAGAATTTGATGAAATTAAAAATTATGGTGCAAAAATGGTACTGTTTATAACATGTGTTTTTTTAGGTCTGTATTTTATAAATCCCTCATCGTTGATAAATTTGGTCTCAGCAATTAAATTTTATTAATGATATTTAGAATTTATAACTTTTTAAATGTAGATAGCACTAATGATAAAGCTATAAATTTTATTAATAATAGAAATATTAATAATGGTTTCATTAATACATTTAATCAAAAAAAGGGCAGAGGAACATATGGTAAAAAATGGTTATCAAAAAAAGATAATCTGTTAAGTACAATTTTTTTTCCTTTAAAAAAAAATTATCCTAGTTTTGATGAATTTTATTTTATTAACCCAATAATAATTTACGATATTATTAGAGAATATTGTAAAAATTGTGAATTAACTTTTAAATGGCCCAATGATATATTGATTAATAATAAAAAATGTTGTGGTATACTTCAAGAAACTATTAAAAAAAATAACCACAATTATTTAATTGTAGGTATAGGTATTAATTTATTTTCAAATCCTAAAATTGATAAAATTAAAACTGGCAATATTTTTGATGAAACTGAAATAAAGATAAATAAAAATGAATTAATTAAAAAAATTATTTATTCATATCATAAATTATTTTTAAATTTAAGCAGTTATAATAAAAATTTTTGTGATCACCAAATCCATAATATAAAAAATACTTTAGAAATAATAGAAAGCCATTCATCATTGAAATATCTCAATGATATAGTTTCTTCT
>NZIO01000009.1 GCA_002689925.1 Candidatus Pelagibacter sp. | reverse complement strand
GAAGTTGCTCAAGTTTCTATTGCTCAAACTATGGGTATAGGAATTGGATTGACTTATGTTGCACAAGTTACCGTCAGTGTTCAAGATTATAATGGATTGACTGGTCTTGGTTATAGTGAATTCTTTGGTGAATATAGTTGGGGTAGAATTGATACTGCTCCAAGAGGAAATGCCAGAGTATTTACTTCTTATGCAGGTAATAGTGATGGATTAATTGGAATAACTACTTCTCCTATTGTTGAAAGAGTTAATCCTTTAAGATACGTAAATTATAACACCTAAATAACTAAAAAAATACGTAAAAATGTCAGCCATTATAACTGATCAACTAAGAATATTAAATGCTAAGAATTTTGTTTCTACAGCAACTTCTTCAGCAAATTCATATTATTCTTTTGTTGGTTTACCTAATGCTACTAATTATTCTTCTACATGGGATTCCAACCCCCCTGCTCCTAAGGATAGTTTTGATCAAGAAAATGATTATTGGGATACTATGATTGCGTTAAAGAAGATTACATCTTCTGATATACGTAGAGTGATTAATAAACATACTTGGACTTCAGGTATAACTTATGATATGTATCGTGGAGATATTAGTAGAACAAATACATCTCAACCTTCTGGTGCAACTAATTTATATTCAGCAAAATATTTTGCAGTAAATGAAGATTTTAAAGTTTATATTTGTCTTCAAAATGGAAGCAATCCAGAGAATACCACAGGAAGACCTTCACTAGATCAACCTACATTTACAGACTTAGAACCTAAAACAGCAGGTGATAGTGGTGATGGTTATATTTGGAAATATCTTTACACTATCAAACCAAGCGATATTGCAAAGTTTGACTCAACTAACTTTATGCCTGTTCCTACAGATTGGGAAACAAGCTCAGATAATGCTGCTGTGAGAGATAATGCATCTAATAGTGGTCAATTGAAAATTGCTACTATTATTAATAGAGGAGCAGGTATAGGAACTGCTAATAGAACTTATACTGGAGTTCCTATTAGTGGTGATGGGTCAGGAGCAGAAGCAACTATAGTTATTAATAATGATGCTAAAGTAGAATCTATTAATATTGCAAAGGGTGGATCTGGTTATACTTATGGAACAGTGGACCTAGAAAAAGGAGGAGTTCCTACTGGAACTACAATTCCAATCTTCAATGTTATTGTTCCACCTCAAGGTGGTCATGGAGCAGATGTTTATAGGGAATTAGGAGCAACTAATGTTTTAGTTTTTTCTAAGATTGAAAATGATGCTTCTAATCCTGATTTTATTACAGGAAATCAAATTGCTAGAATTGGTATTGTAGAAAATCCTCAAGTTTTTGATTCAACTGCTAACTTAACTTTATCTAAAGCTAGTTCTCTTTATGCTTTAAAATTGATTGGAGCAGGATATACTACTGCAACATTTAATTTGGATGGTCAAGTAACTCAAACTGTGGGGGTAGGTTCAACTGCTGTTGGTAGAGTGGTTTCTTATGATCAAACTACTGGTGTTTTAAAATACTGGCAAGATAAAAGTTTAGTTGGATTTAATACTGATGGATCTTTAAAAACAGATCCAAAATATGGGTTTTCATTACATTCATTTACAGCTAATCCTACTACAGGTGGAAATGTAAATATTGCTAGTAATGAAGGTACTTTAGGAATAGATACTAATTTTGGTTCATCTGGAAGCGCTGGTATAAGTACTGTAATAAATAATAGGACATATTACCTTGGACAGAGTTTTAATCAAGGAGTTTCAAACCCTGAAGTTAAGAAATACTCTGGAAATATAATTTATGTTGATAACAGACCTTCTATTACTAGGTCTGCTAACCAAAGAGAAGATATCAAAGTCATTTTGCAATTCTAAAGAATCATGCCTCAGGAAACTAATTTAAACGTCGCTCCTTACTTTGACGATTTTGATACTAAAAGTAGTTATTGTAAAATATTATTTAAACCAGGTGTTCCAGTACAAGCTCGTGAATTGACAGGAATTCAATCTATCCTTCAAGGTCAGATTGAAAAATTTGGACAACATATTTTTAAAGATGGTGCTTCTGTTACTGGAGGTGGAGCAAGATATAATGGTTCATATCATTCAATTAGAATTCAAGTATTTAATGAAGGTATAGATGTAAATTCATATCTTGCCAAGTTAATGGGTAAGGTAGTAGTTGGTAGTAAATCTGGAGTAAAGGCTAAAATTAAATCAGTTATAGGTAATGGAGTTAAAGGAAATTGGTATGTCTTATTTGTTACTTATTTAAGCACTGGTGGTAATAATAATGAAGTATTTACTAGTGGAGAAAGTTTATTATTAGATAATGCTGTTTTGACTACAAGACAGGGGACTACTTTTCAAGTAGGAGAACCTGTAGCTCAGTTAGTTGTTGGTAGATGTTCATATCTAGGATCTGCTGCTGTATTGTCAGGAGGTATTTATTTTGTAAGGGGATATTTTGTAGATGTTCGTCAACAAACTATTATTATAGATCCTTATCGTAATGATATTAGTTGTAGGGTAGGATTAAAAATTAGTGAAACAATTATCAATTCTGATTTAGATCCATCTCTAACAGATAATGCTGCTGGATATAGTAATTATACAGCTCCTGGTGCAGATAGATTGTCCATATCCATACAACTAACTAAAATTCCTTATATAGATCCTAAACCATCCAATTTTATAGAATTGATGGAGATTAGAAATGGTGAATTAACTAAAGTACGTCAAGATAATGATTATAATGAATTAGAGCATGAAATTGCAAGAAGAACTTTTGATGAATCTGGTAACTATTATACTAAACCATTTACACTTACTGCTAGAGAAACTTTAAATGATTATGAAGGAAATAATGGACTTTTTAATTTAAATCAAAAAACTTACAACGATCAAACCCCTGATTTTAATTTAGGAACTTATAGATTATCTCCAGGAAAAGCTTATGTTGAAGGATATGAAGTAGAAACTATAGTTCCTGCATACTTGGATTTTCCAAAACCAAGAACTGTCAAAACTTTAGAAAATCAAAGTTTAAATTATGTTACTGGACCCACCTTTACCTTAAATAATGTTTCAGGATCTCCTATTATTGGAATAGGCACTGATTATACTGTAAGTCTAAGAGATTCTAGAATTGGTGCTGCTGCAACTACTGCTGCTGGTAAAGAAATAGGATTAGCACGTGTATATGATTTTGCATTAGAATCTGGTTCTTACAATTCTTCTAATCTAGCAGAAAATGAATGGGATATTGCTTTATATGATATACAAACTTATACAAATATAACTTTAAATACTAATCCAGAAAAAGCTTTAGTTGTTCCTACTCATATTAAAGGAAAATCTAGTGGTGCTGTTGGATATTTAAGATATAATTCTGTTGGTACTGCTATCACTGCTTACAATACTAAAGGAACTTTTGTTACTGGTGAACAATTAATTTTTAATGGAGTAGAGAGTGGAAATATTTCTGTAGGATCTACTGCACATACTACTAGTGACATTAAATCTATTCATGGAACTGTAAGTACAGCAAGTACTTTCAATTCTGATGTACATCAAACAGTATTTTCTCATATAGGTGAAGTTAATATTACAGAACCTCCCACTTCAGGAGCATCTACAGGAATTTCTACAGTTACCAATGTAGATCCTACTAAGTTTTTTATAGGAATTGCTACTGTTGGAAATATTGTAGAATATACCAATCCAGGAAAAAATACTATTTCATATGCAAAAGTTGAAAGTGTATCTAAGAATTCCTTAACTATCTCTGGAGTTAGTAGTGTTACTGGTATATGTGATGGTGGATTACCTTCTGCAGTAGGAGGAATTAATCCATCAAACTTTAAGGTACTTACTTCACAATTCCAATCTTCTACTGATAATAATTTATATACAAAACTACCTAAAAATAATGTTCAAAATGTAGATCTAACAGATTCTCATATTACAATTAGAAAACAATTTGATGTAACTATTACTGATAACTCTACTGCTGCTATTAGCACTGGTAATGCAAATGAAACTTTTCTACCATATGATGAAGAGGATTATTCTTTAATTAGAACTGATGGAACTATAGAACCTTTATCTTCAGATAAATTTGATTTTAATCAGGGATCTACTGAATTAATTATTAATGGATTGGGAACTAATAGTCCTGCTAAATTGATAGCAACATTACGTAAGATAAAAGTAACAGAAAAAATCAAAGAAAAACAAAGAATTAATGTGCTCAATGTAGTAGGATCAGCTACTTCTATATCTGGTATTGGAACCACTACATTAAATGATGGACTTACTTATAATACTGTTTATGGAACTAGAGTTCAGGATGCTGAAATTTCTTTAAATGTTCCTGATGTTACTAAAGTATTGGGAATATATGAATCTAATAATGTTAGTGCTCCAAAATTACCAATATTAACTTTCTCTACAATTAACAGTCCTACAGGAAAAACAGGAGATATTTTAATTGGTGAAACAATGATGGGATATACTAGTGCAGCTCGCGCAGTATATGTTAGTAAAGAAAGTGATTCTGCTATTCAATTTACTGATTTAAATAATTTTAAATTCCAAGTTGGAGAACAAGTTCTTTTCTTAGATTCTAATATTACTGCTACTATAGGATCTTATACTGCTGGATCTCATGAAATAACTGATGAATTTACTTATGATGATGGACAAAGAAATACAATTTATGATTATGGTAGATTAATTAGAAAACCTGAATTTGATGCTCCTGTAAAATCTTTAAAAGTAGTATTTGAATCAGCATTTTATACAGCATCAGATGATGGTGATATTACTACTGTCAATTCTTATGATAATTTTAGGTATAAAAATTTACCATCAATTAATAATACAAGAGTAAGTGATATTATTGATATAAGACCTAGAGTTTCTGAGTTTTCTGGAACTACTAGATCTCCTTTTGAATTTTTAGGTAGAAATTTCAATGCATCTGGAAGTTCTGCTAAAAATATTTTAGCTGCTGATAGATCTATTTTATTGGATTATTCTTTCTATCTTCCTAGATTAGATAAAATTTATTTGACTAGAACTGGAACTTTTCAATTAGTTCAAGGTCTCCCAGCTGAAACTCCAGAATATCCTGTACCTATTGATGGGGCATTGGAAGTAGCATCTATTTCTTTACCTGCTTTTCTTTATAACATGTCGGATGCAAGTATTTCCCTAGCATCTTACAAGAGATATCAAATGGGTGATATCAATAAACTTGAAAAAAGAATTGAAAATTTAGAGTTTTACACTTCACTTTCTTTATTGGAAAATGAAACTTTAAATATGCAAATTACTGATGCTGATGGATTAAATAGATTTAAATCAGGTTTCTTTGTAGATGATTTTTCTAATACAGAAAATCAAATTAAAACTACCATAGTAAAGAATTCTATTGATTTTCATAATGGTATATTAAGACCTGCTCCATATACAACCCAATTAGATCTTAAATTAGCACCCAATACTCTTAATGGTCTTAGAAGAACTGGAAGTGTAATAACATTAGATTATGATGAAATAGTTTTTGCATCACAACTTTTTGCTACTAGAGTTGAAAATGTTACTCCTTATCTAGTAAGTTACTATGGAGGAACCATAGATTTACAACCAGATAGTGATTTATGGATAGATCAAGTTGTACTTGAAGCTAAAAATGAAGATCTTGTTACTTATACTGAAAATACACAACAATTAGATGCTGCTGGATTTGATTCAAGAGCTGGGTATGGTCCAGTAACTTGGGGAGGATGGTCTGATAATTGGACAGGATATGATAGTTCACAGAGTACAAATAGTGCTTGGAACATGAATAGTGATGGTAGTGGCGCAAAACATCAAACTACCACTACTCATAGTACTAGGGTAGGTAGTTCTTCAAGAACAGGATCTAGAAAATTAGTTAGAGAAACATTTAATACTATAAATGAAGGTCCTAAGGTAGTTAATACTCAAATAAGTGCTTATATGAGATCTAGAAATATTAAATTTGATGCTAGAACTCTTAAACCTTCAACAGGGATTTATGCATTCTTTGATGGTCAAGATATAGCATCTTATATTATTCCTAAACTTCTTGAGATTTCAATGATTTCTGGAACTTTCCAAGTAGGAGAGACTGTTATTGGTATTGATAGTAATGGAAATGAATATATTAGGTTTAAAGCAGCACAAGCAAATCATAAGAGAGGCAATCCTTTACAACCTAGTGAAGTTTATATAAGAAATCCATATTATCAATTTACTCCATTATTAAAAGGTGTATCAGTTTTAGTAGATACTGTTGTTCCAGAATCTACAGATACAACAGATTCTGATGCTAATTCAGATCTTATTAATATTCCTGAATTATATTCTTCAACATCTACTATTATTAATGTGGATGTTCATTCTTTATCCAAAAAAGAAGAGAATACATTTTATGGACGTGTACAAGAAGGTATTAAGTTAATAGGACAAACATCTAATGCTGAAGCCACTGTAGGTAAAGTAAGACTTAGAACTGATAATGTTGGAAGTGTAATTGGTTCTTTCTTTATTCCAAATCCTAATGGTGAGGTTAATCCTAAGTTTGATGCTGGTAAAAAGGTATTTAAACTTACAAGTAATAATCTTAATAGTCAAGTACCAGGAAATGTTACTTGTGATGCCACTAGAACATTTGAATCCTCAGGATCTATTGATACTGTCCAATCCACTATTATTAGTGTAAAGAATATTCATACTGATATTGTTACTAGACAAGAAACCAAATCTATAAGAGGAGGAACTACTACATCATCATCTACTCAGATTGTAGATAGAAGATATGCCCCATCACCTCCACCCCCACTACCATCTCCTTGGCCAGCACCACGACCACCAAGACCAGAACCATATCCAAAACCAGTACCACCACCACCAAGACCAAATCCAGATCCACCAAAACCACCAAAACCACCAGTACCAGTGAATGGACCACATCCACCAGCTCCACCTGATCCTTGGCCTGTACCACCACCTCCTCCAGAGAATGTTCCCATCCCTCATCATGTGGATGGACACATGCAGCCTACAATTACTGTTAGGGATGAGGAAAATCCTGTTATAGTTGAAATTAATGAAACAGTAGATGGCTCTATTATGAGCGAGATCACTACTAATAATGTTGAATTTGTAGATGTTGTTCCAGATTTAACTGGATATAGTATTGCTGAAGGTAAAACTTTTGCTGCTCAAACTTGGGTAGAACAAGCTGAAGATAATCCTGTTATTGATTATGTACCTAAGTTTGAAAATGAAGGTTTGGCAAATTTAGTTGCTGAAACTCAAACTAATGTAGGAATGCTACTTATAGTTGATATAGAAGCTGATTCTACAACAGTAGAAGTGAATGATCCTATAGCAAATGCCTATGCTTTAGCAGGTGAGCCACCCCCAGATGAAGGAGCTATGGCATACTGGACTGCTTCCATAATAGGTGGTGAAGGTATTACTGATCCTGTAGAAATACAAGAGAGGATGGCTGAGCATCTAGGTTTTGTAGCAGACAATACACCAGAGCAGTTAGAACAATTTGGCATTGACAATGCTGATGCTGTTGTAAAAACTATGGATCTAGTTACTGAAATAACTGGATATAGTAGAGAAGACTTAACTCAATTAGATAAAGAGTGCGGGCATGGCGTTAAAGACCCTCTTGCACAGTCATTCTTTGTCCCTCCTGGTGTTGGAATTTATGCAACTAAAGTAGATCTTTACTTTGGTTCTAAGGATGAATTCTTACCAGTCAGTGTTCAAATAAGAACAATGAAATTGGGAATGCCTACCACTGAAATAGTTCCATTTGGTGAAGTTGTATTAGATCCTGAGCAAGTCAATATATCTGATGATGCTTCTCTTAGAACTACAGTTAGATTCCCTGCTCCAGTATATCTACCTGGAGGACAATCTTATGCACTTGTTCTTCTATCTACAAGTAATGAATACACTGCTTGGATTTCAAGAATGGGTGAGACTGATATTCAAACTAAGGATAGACCAGAATCTGAACAGGTAGTTGTAAGTCAACAACCAACTTTAGGATCTTTATTTAAATCTCAAAATGGAGAAACATGGAATGCAAGTCAATATGAAGATTTAAAATTTGTATTATATCAGGCAAGATTTACTCAACAATCTGGAAGTGTTAGTTTTGTCAATCCACCTTTATTGACAAGTTCTGATGATATTCCACCTTTATTGAAAGATTCTGTTCAAATGTCTTCTAATAAGATTAGAATAGGATTTAATACCACTATTTCTGATACAGGAATAACAGTTGGTAATATAATTCAACAAGATGGAAGTAATGCTACAGGAAGAATAACAGGAACTGCTGGAACAGCAACTGGTAATTTAACTATTACTAATGCTGGAGTAGGTTATACTCCTTCTTCTGGTGCTGCAACTTATCAAGATGTTGCTCTCAATACCATCACTGGTTTTGGTAGAAATGCAACTGCTAATATCACTATTACTAATGGAGTAGCATCTGCTGCAACCATTGCTAATGGAGGTAGTGGATATCTTCTAGGAGATGTAGTTGGAATAACATCTGTAGGTATCAATTCCTTAGGAAAAAATATCAAATTCTCTATTGGAGGAATTACTGGTATTAATGAATATGTTCTTGATAATGTTCAAGGAGACTTTGCCACTGGTGTTGATAAATCTATCAAATACGTTACTGGTGCAGGAGTTACAGTATTGAACTATGCTGCTGGTGGTAATGTATTTTTATCAGGATCTCCAGTAACAGTTTCTGATGGTTTGCATATTAAAGTAAATCAAAAGAATCATGGAATGTATTCCAATCAAAATATGATAACCATTGAAGGTGTTAGATCTGATGTTTCTAGTACTCAATTAGCAGCAGATTATGATAATTCTTCTACTGGTTCCATTATTTTAAATGATGCATCAGATTTTGCTGAATTTGAAAGTGTTGGTGTTGGTTCTACTAATCTTGGTTATGTTAAAATAGGAAAAGAAATTCTTTCTTATAGTGGAGTAGTTAATAACACATTAACTGGTGTTACTAGAGGAGTTGATTCTACACAAACAGTAAATCATAGTGAATTAGATTATCTTCAGAAATATGAATTGAATGGAGTATCTCTTAGGAGAATTAATAAAAATCATAACATAGCAGATGCTACTGTTGCTAATCCTAAAGGATTGGATTACTTTAATATTAAAGTTGACATGTCTTCTAATGGATTAGATAGATCTGTAGGAACTAGTCTTCCTAAGTTACATTTCAATGAAACTAAATCTGCTGGAGGAAGTCACATTCTTTCTAGTGAAAATATACCATTTGAAATTGTAACACCAATAGTTCAAAATATTACTCCTCAAGGAAGTTCTATTTCAGCTTCAGTTAGGACAGTTACTGGAACTAGTATTGATGGATCTGAAGTTCCTTATCAAGATAAGGGATTTGAGACAATTAGTTTGGTAGGTGACAATTATATGTCAAGTCCTAGAATGATAGCTTCTAGAATTAATGAAACAACATCATTGACTACTTTGCCAGATAATAGATCATTTACTTTGAATTTATCTCTTTTTGGAAATACTGGATCTTCTCCTGTAGTTGACTTGGATAGAATTGGAGTTATTCTTACTTCTAATAGAATTAACAATCCAATTGATGATTTTATTACTGATAATAGAGTTAATACATTAAAAGATGATCCTAACTCATTTGTTTATGCATCTAAACCTGTTACCTTAAAAGAAGGAGCTACTGGAATTAAAATTAATTTAGAAGCTCACATTAATTTAAGTAATGATATTAGAGCATTCTATGCTATTATAGATGATCTAAATGATGAATTGAATTATCAACCATTCCCAGGATATCCTAACCTATTAACAACAGGTCAAATTATTGATCCAGCTCAAAATAGTGGACTTCCTGATAAATTAGTGCCTAAAACTGATTCTATAGCATATACAGCAGATCAGGTAGTATACAATGATTATACATTTACTATTGATGATCTTCCTACATTTAGGAACTTTAGTATTAAGTTAGTTGGTACTGGTACTAATCAGGCTCAACCACCTAGAATGAAAAACCTTAGAGTTATTGCTCTTGCATAATATGAAAGTAGAAGGACATCCAAATCTCATTAGAGATGAAAATAGCAATGCTATTGTGAATACTGATTCCTCAGAATATACCAATTATCTTTCCCTCCGTGCTAGAAAAAAGCATGGAGGTGATAGAATAGATAATATGGAAAATGATTTGAAATCTTTAAAGGATGATATTAATGAAATCAAAAGTTTACTAAGAGCACTATCTAATGGCTAAAAATACTCTTACATTTGATCCTAGTTCTGGTGTTGCATATGGT
>NZIO01000008.1 GCA_002689925.1 Candidatus Pelagibacter sp. | reverse complement strand
TTCTATGTGCCAATCATTCATAGGAGTTCTTCTAAATATATCAAAAAATTTTCCTACATTTCTCCCAACTATAGTTCCAAACGTTAAAGGAGTGTATGGAGGTCTAAATGTAGTTGTTCCTAAATCTTCCATCTTAACACCTGTATTATCAGCTATGATGCCTAAAGCGTTCATATTTCCAAGCTTTCCTTGATCTGTACCCATTCCTGTTGTTGTATATCTTTTTACATGCTCTATAGATCTAAAACCTTCTCTTAAAGCTAATTTTATATCTTTAGCAGTTGCATCGTTTTGATAGTCTACAAATGGTTTAGTTTTTCCAAACGCTTTATCAGAAGGTAATAACCAAATATTTTTTTTATTTGAATCTGATAAAGATTGTACATCTATATTTTCATAATCAGTATTATTAATTTCTAGAAATTTTTTTAACAAGTTAGATGAATTTTTTATTATATTATCTAATTCGAAATCACCATTACAAGACCCAACACTAATTTGTTTTGACGGGTATTTATTGGGTAAGAAAGCCTGATTTTCATTATTAAATTTTAGTTTACCACCAGATTGTGTAAATAAATGTACAGCAGGAGTCCATCCACCGGCTACACCCAAACAATCACACTTGATATTAATTTTTGAACCAATAACTGATTGGCTGTCTTTAGAAAGCTTCATAACAGAAATTTCTTTTATTCTTTTATATCCATGTGTGTCTGTAATTGTATGTGACCAATAAATTTTAATACCTAGATTTTCAACATCTTTAATGATTTTTGATTTTGATTTATCTCTAATATCTATAATAGCTTTAACCCCAATGCCTTTATTATGAAGAGAAATAGCACTTTCATATGCACTATCATTATTTGTAAAAAAAACAGTTTTTCTTCCTGAAATAACCCCATAATAATCAGCATACTTTTTTACTGCTGAAGAAAGCATTATACCTGGTCTGTCGTTGTTATTGAATATTAGCGGTCTCTCTATTGCACCGGTTGCAATGATTACTTTTTTTGCCCTTATTTTTAAAAGTCTTTGTCTTATTTTTTTTTGTTTTTCATTTTTATTTAAATGATCTGTTAAATTTTCTCTTGCTAATAAAAAGTTATAACCATGGTATGCAGCTACACTAGTTCTTATTTTAACCTCTAAATTGTTTAATTTTTTTAATTCTTTAATCTCATTTTTTAACCATTCTGATGATATTTGGTTTTCAATCTTATAGTTTGTTGATTCTTGGTAAATTGTTGTTCCACCTAATTCATTTTTTTCATCTACTAATAAAGTTTTGAAATTATTTTTTGCAGCAGTTTTTGCTGCTATAATTCCTGATATTCCACCTCCGATAACAAGCACATCACAATGGACATACTTATGATCGTATATATCAGTATCAGGCGCAGTTGGAGACTTTCCTAAACCTGCAGAATGTCTTATGAAATATTCATATTTTTCCCAAAAACTAGCAGGCCACATAAATGTTTTGTAATAAAATCCTGCTGGTAGAAAAGGTGATAAAATATTATTTATTCCACCAATATCAAAATTAACACTTGGCCAACAATTTTGACTTGTCGCTTCTAAACCATCATATATTTCAACTTCTGTTGCTCTCACATTTGGTTCTGTTAACGACTTATCATTGCTAATTTGAACAATTGCGTTTGGCTCTTCAGAACCAGCTGTCATTATCCCCCTTGGTCTATGATATTTAAAGCTTCTACCTACTAAGTGAACATCATTAGCTAACAAAGCTGAAGCAAGAGTATCTCCTTTAAATCCATGGTATATTTTTCCATTAAATTTAAATGAAATTCTTGTTGTTTCATCAATAAAGTTACTACTTTTTACTCTTAAGTTTTGTGACATAAGTTTATTCTTTTGGTGGTTTTTCACCCATTTTGTAAATTAATTTAATCTTATCATTTGATGTATCTCTCACCATATTAAACCATTTTCTACAACCATGAATATGGTTCCACCTTTCAAACTGGATACCCTTAATATTTTTTCGCATAAAAAGATATTCTGCCCATTCGTCGTCACTTAATTCTGTTGGTTGTTTTGGTCTCTCAATATGAGCTTCCCCACCAGCTTTAAATTCTTGCTGATCTCTCTCTCCACAATAAGGGCAAGTAATTAAAAACATTTAATGAGCAACTGCAGCTGCGCCATGTTCATCAACAAGATCACCACTTACAAATCTATTTAAGTTAAAAGCTTCATTAAGTTTATGAGGTTCATCGTTAGCAATTGTATGTGCAAATAAATCTCCTGAACCTGGCGTAGCTTTAAAACCTCCAGTTCCCCAACCACAATTAAAATATAAACCTTTAATAGTAGTTTTACTTAATATGGGACTTGCATCTGGACAAATATCTACAATTCCACCCCATTGTCTTAACATTTTCATTCGGCTAAAAATTGGATAAAGCTCAAGTATTGCACTTAAAGTACCTTCTACAATTTGATGGCTTCCTTTTTGAGAGTACGAAACATAATCATCAGTACCTGCTCCTATAACCAATTCACCTTTATCAGATTGACTTATATAAGCATGTACAGCATTTGACATAACTACAGTATCTATAATAGGTTTAACTGGTTCTGAAACTAAAGCCTGTAAAGGTTTACTTTCAAGTGGAAGTTTAAGATCGACCATACTTGCTATAACACTAGAATGACCTGCTGCAACAACACCAATTTTTTTTGTTTTAATGAATCCTCTTGTCGTCTCTATACCTTCAACACCATCGTTATTTCTTTTTATACTTTTAACTTCACAATTTTGAATAATATCAACTCCCATTTCGTCAGCACCTCTAGCATAACCCCATGCGACTGCATCGTGACGAGCTGTACCTGCTCTTTTTTGTAAAGTACCACCTAACACAGGGTAACGAATATTTTGTGAAGTATTGATGATAGGACAAAACTTTTTAACTTCTTCTGTATTTAGATATATTGCATCAATACCATTTAATCTATTTGCATGTGTTCTTCTTTTTAGGTCTCTAACATCTTGAAGGTTATGAGCAAGATTCATTACACCTCTTTGGCTAAACATAATGTTATAATTAAGTTCTTGTGATAGACCTTCCCAAATTTTCAACGCATGATCATATAATCCTGCACTTGCATCCCATAAATAATTAGACCTTATAATGGTAGTATTTCTTCCAGTATTTCCTCCACCAATCCAACCCTTTTCTACTACAGCAATATTTTTCATATTATGTTTTTTAGCCAAGTAATAAGCCGTGGCTAGTCCATGACCACCACCACCAATAATTATAATATCATAACTTTTTTTTGGTTCAGGACTTCTCCATGCTTGTTGCCAGTTTTCATGATGGCTCAAAGAGTTTTTTATAAGCGAAAAAATGGAATATTTATTTTTCATATATTCAGTATAATTTAATTTAATATTATTGTATATTCAAAACGTTTTTTGTTTAAAACAGCAAAATTTTTATATTATAATCCCATAAATAAAAATCAACTTATAGACATAAATATAAATTAGATTATTATGCTTTTAGGAGAGATGGGTGAGTGGTTTAAACCAGTCGTTTGCTAAATGACCGTACGTGGAAACATGTACCGAGGGTTCGAATCCCTCTCTCTCCGCCATCAATTTTATAAAAATATTTTTAAATAAGTTTAATAGTGAGTTTTATCTTCAAAAAAATTTTTTATAACAATAGGCTCTCCTTTTACCATGTATCTATAAACATTAATATTTTCTAAAACTCTTTGAACATAATTTCTTGTTTCTTTAAATTTTATTAATTCAACCCAATTTACATAATCAATTTGATTCTTTTGTGGATTTCCATTTAACTTTTTCCAATATTTTACACGTTTAGGACCAGCATTATAAGCAGCTAGAGCAAATGGATAAGACCCTTCATATTCTTCCAAAAGTCCTGCTAAATAATATGACCCAAGTTTAATATTATAAAGTGGATCAGATGTAAGTTTTTTTTTACTATAGGCTACTTTTGTTTTTTTTGTTAAAATTTTTGCAGTATAAGTCATTATTTGCATTAATCCTTGAGCACCAGCATAACTATTTGCCTCGGAATCAAATTCACTTTCTTGTCTTATAACTGATAAAACAAGTGCAGG
This sequence comes from Candidatus Pelagibacter sp., assembly GCA_002689925.1. Classification (GTDB taxonomy): domain Bacteria; phylum Pseudomonadota; class Alphaproteobacteria; order Pelagibacterales; family Pelagibacteraceae. Next base: position 14,326 of record NZIO01000008.1, on the reverse strand, counting down.
AGGAGGCATTTTTTTTCCACTTACAAATGCAGGTGTTTCAATAATTGGAAAATTTATTTTATTAAAAAATCTTTTTTTATAAGAAGCTTGTTTCGCTATTTGTATTGCAAAATCATATCTTCCATTAATAATTGAAAGTTCACCAGCAAGAACTTCACTTCCTTTTTCTATATCCATTTTAGATAAATGTTTTACAATATCCTTTATATACTTTGTTTTATTTAATTCTTTCAATAACGTTACATGGTCTACTAACTCATTTTTATAAAATTTTTTTTTAAAATCTTTAGAAATTTCGTATTCTTTTTTTGGTTTTAAAGAAAATGTTTTATCATTATTTAATTCAATGAATGCTAGTTGACCATAATAAGTAGTTAAAAATTGTGAAGCTACTCCAAACCATTCATTTGCTTTTTCATTTTTATTAAGTTTTTTATTTGATACAGCTATCCAATAAGCACCTCTGGATAAACTTATTGGGTAACCAACATTTTTATAAAAGTTTTCAAAATGTTTTAGAGCAAGTCTTGGATCATCTAAAAAACTTAGAGCAATCCAACCTGATAACCATTCACATTCAGCAAAATTTGGTCCTTCATTCATAGAGTGACTGCTGATAGTCTTGTAAGCTAAAGCATATTTTTTTTTATAAATCAACGATCTTGCGATTATTACTCTTTCTTTACCCCATAAGTCTGGACGAACTAATTTTCTTTTTTTATTAGATACGTCTAATAAAATTTCTAAAGAAGAGTCAATTCTTCCTCTTTTCCTTCTCCATTTTAGTCGATCATAATTTAATCCTATATCGTTCTTATATTTTGTAGCAACCTTAGATATTGCTGCATCAACACCATAAGATTTACTCATAAGTAATTGTCTAGCTCTGTACAAAGTAGTTTCATCTTTTGGCAAATATCTTAACATTCTTTGCAAATCCCAATATTTTCCTTCCCAAGCTAACCAATCAGCTCTTTTTATATTATCTTCAACTTTAATTATCTCTTTATATTTTTTTCTAAAATATCTTAATTGAGATTTTGATAATCTTGCATTTATCCACCCATCTTTTATTAATTTTGATCCCAGTTCCTTATTACCTTTAATTAAATGTGCTTCACCTAATTTTATGTTTCCATATCCACTAAATGGTTTTTTAATATCAAACCAATCAATGATAAAATTTGGTGAAACTGTTTTAAAATTTATTTTATGTTCTGCCAAATATCTTAGTCTATCAGTTCTAGGGTAATCTTTATTAACTTTGATAAAATTTACATAATCATAAAAACTTGCATTATTAATCTCTTTTTTAAGATATAACCAATAAACAAGTCTATAAAGTTTTTTGTCTTTAGCTTTTTTTGAAATATTAACTGCCTCAATCCATTTTTTATTTTTGATTGCGTCAAAGGCTTTTATTGCTAATTTAAAATCCTTTGAATTTAGTACTTTTGAATTTTTTGTATTTTTTGTTATTTTTTTTTGATAAATTAATGGTCTTTTTTCAGGAAGTATTTTTTTAACGATTTTTTTAGTTTCAATTTCAGAAACTTTCTCAACAACTGTACTCTCTTTTTTAATTATTTTAGGTTTTTTTTGCGGTAGAATTTGGTTAAACTTTTTTATATCAGTAACTATTTCATTATTAATCTTTGGCTTAGGTAAAGGATATATCTTTTCACCAGCGTGACTATTAACAGTTAAAATAAAATAAAGAATTATATAAAATCCTTTCAAATAATAATTTTTTTTCATAAATTTTTTTAATGATTAGTCCTATTAAAATATGTTATAAAGATTTATGTTCCAAGGATCAAATGTTGCTTTGCTTACTCCGTTTAAAAATAACAAGCTTGACGTAGATTGTTATATCAAATTAATTCATTTTCATTTAAAAAATGGTACCAACGGCTTGGTTCCTGCAGGTACTACAGGCGAATCTCCAACATTAACTCATAAAGAACATGAGCAAGTTATTGAGTTATGTATTAAAGAAGCTAAAGGAAAAATTCCAGTTATAGCTGGTACTGGATCAAATTCTACTGAAGAAGCCATATCATTAACAAAGCACGCTGAAAGAGCAGGAGCCGACGGAGTATTAATCGTTACACCATATTACAATAAACCTACCCAAGAAGGTTTGTATCAACATTATAAAGCTATAAATGACAACACAAGCCTACCTATTATAATTTATAATATACCAAGCAGATGTGTAATTGATATGTCAGTTGATACTATGGCAAGACTATTTGAACTTAAAAATATAGCTGGCGTTAAAGATGCAACAGGAGATTTAAATAGACTTGATGAAACAGTTAAAAAATTAGGAAATGATTTTATACAGCTTACTGGAGAAGATGGACTTGCATTCAAATTTAATAAAAGAGGTGGAGTAGGAATTATTTCTGTTACAGCTAACATTGCACCTAAACTATGTGCTGATATGCAAAAATACTCAAAGTCTAAATCTGAAAATGAAATAAAAAAAGCTGAAGAAATAGATAAAACATTACAACCTCTGCATAAATCTTTATTTATAGAAAGTAATCCTGCGCCTGTTAAATATGCTGCAAGTCTATTAAAATTATCATTAGAAGATGTAAGACTTCCTCTTGTAAAAGTTACTGATGAAACAAAAAAAATTGTTAAGTCTGCTTTACAAGGTGCTAAATTAATTTAAGATGAAATCAAAATCCCATCCGGGTTTAAAAATTATATGTAATAATAGAAAAGCATCTTTTAATTATTTTTTTCATGAGTTTTATGAAGCAGGACTATCTTTAAAAGGTTCTGAAATTAAATCATTAAGAGATGGAAAAGCAAACATATCTGAAGCTTATGCAACTAATGAAAGAGGAGAATTTTTTTTAGTTAACTCTCATATTCCTCTTTACAAACAATCTAGCTATAATAACCACGAACCTAATAGTAATAGAAAACTTTTATTGAATAAAAGAGAAATCAGAAAATTAATAGGAAAAATTACACGAGAAGGTTTTTCATTAATCCCAACAAAATTATATTTTAAAAAAGGTAAAGCAAAAGTAGAAATTGCTGTTGCTAAAGGAAAAAAACTTTATGATAAACGTCAAATTAAAAAACAAAGAGACTGGCATAGACATAAAAAAAATTTATTACGAAATAAAAATTAAATGATATTATTATCCATAGGATCAAATTTAAAATCTAAATTTGGGGGAAGAAAAAAAAATATTGAAAAATCAATTCAATTATTAAAACAAGAGCATATTAAAATTATAACTAAATCTAGTTTATATGAAACTCCTTCATTTCCAAATACTAAAAATCCTAAATTTTTGAATATTATATTATTAGTTCATACAAATTTTACACCAATTAAACTTATGAAAATAATCCATAAGATTGAAAATATAATAGGAAGAATTAGGAAATTTAAAAATGAACCTAGGGTTTGTGATATTGATATTATTGATTACAAAAGTAAAGTTATCGATAGATTGTTTATGGGGCAAAAATTGATTATACCTCATAAAAGGATGCTAAAAAGAGAGTTTGTATTATTACCTTTGCTAGAAGTGTGCCCTGAGTGGAAACATCCTATTAATCAAAAAAAAATTAGTGATTTAGTCAATAAAATACCAAAAAATAAACTCAGATACGCTACAAAAATTTATTTTAGATGATTTTTTTGTTATACTAAATAATGTTAAATCAAAAAACATTAATAGAAAAAATCAAAATTTATAATAAATTTGTAAATCCCGATACATTGATAAAAGCTTATGATTTTGCTTTAAAGGCACATAAAAATCAAAAAAGAGAAGAAGGTGTCCCTTATATTATTCATCCTGTGGCTGTAGCAAGTATTTTAACAGATTTAAAATTAGATAGTGCAACGATTACGACAGGTCTTCTTCATGATACTATTGAAGATACAAAAGTTACTTATAGTAGGGTAGAAAAAGAATTTGGAAAAGAAGTTGCTGATCTAGTAGAAGGAGTAACTAAAATTTCAGCACTTGAAAATCAAGCATCATCTGATTCTAAAGCAGAAAATTTTAGAAAATTAATTTTAGCTACATCTAAAGATATAAGAGTTTTGTTGGTCAAGATAGCTGATAGATTACATAATATGAGAACAATAAATTTTGTTAAAGATGATTCAAAAAAAATAAGAAAGGCTAAAGAAACAATGGAAATATATTCACCATTGGCAGATAGAATGGGAATGAATAGAATTAGAGATGAATTGGAAGATTTATCTTTTAACGTTTTAAATCCAGAAGCGAGATCTTTGATTACTGAAAGGTTAAAAGTAATTAAAAATAATAGTGAAGATACATTCAAAAAAGTTTCAATTAATTTTGAAAGTATTTTAAAAAGAAATGATATTGAGGCAAAAATTAAAGTAAGAGAAAAAACACCTTTTTCAATTTGGAGAAAAATGCAATCAAAAAGAGTTTCTATGGAAAGGCTAACTGATATTATTGGTTTCAGAGTAATAGTAAAAAATATTGAAGATTGTTATAAAACTTTAGGAATTTTTCATAATAAATGGTCTATGATCCCTGGGAGATTCAAAGATTATATATCAACACCAAAAATTAATAATTATAAATCCTTACATACAGCTCTTATTGGTCCAAATAAAGAAAGAGTAGAATTACAAATTAGAACAGAACAAATGCACGAATTTGCTCAAAGAGGTATAGCTTCTCATTGGAAATATAAATCTTCAGAAAAAATTTCTACAACAACCCTAAAAGAATATGATTGGTTAAAAGATTTGGTAGAAATTATAGAAAACGGAAATACACCAGATCATTACTATGAATTTACCAGACTTCAAATGTTTCAAGATAATGTATTTTGCTTTACACCTGAAGGTTCTGTAATTAAATTACCTAAAAATGGTACACCAATTGATTTTGCTTACGCCGTTCATACTCAAATCGGAGATGCTGCTATAGGCTGTGAAATAAATGGAATTATTTCTCCTATACAAAGTATTTTAAGAAATGGCGATATGGTAAAGATTATTACATCCAAAAATGCTTCTCCTTCTTTGCACTGGATAACAGTAGCTAAAACTGGCAAAGCCATAGCTTCAATCAAGAGATATTGGCAATCAAGAGATAAAGAAACTTTATCAAAAGTAAAAACATACAAAACAACCTTATGGATTTCATTGCCTGATAAACCTGGTAAATTGGGTGAGGTAACAACTTTAATAGGAACAAGCAATTTAAACATTACAAGCGTAGAAATGGTAGAAAAAAGTGAAGAATTTATCAATTTTAGGTTTAATCTTAATATTAAAGACTTAAAAAACTTTACAAATCTTATTAGCGAGTTAAAACAAAAAGACTTCAATTTTAAAATCATAAGACATAAAAAGAAAAATGCTTTCATACAAAAAATCTTTAAAAATTTTAAAAGAAACTAAAGCTTTATTAGAGGGTCACTTTCTATTATCCTCAGGCTTACATAGTGATAAATATATACAATGTGCTAAATTATTAAGTTTTCCTCATAAATCTAAAAAAATATGTGAGTCTTTGGCTCAAAAAATTAAAAAAGAATTTAATAATTTTGACATTATCCTATCCCCAGCAATTGGAGGAATTATTATTGGTTACGAAATAGGTAGAATTTTAAGAAAAGAAACTATTTTTGCTGAACGCAAAGGAAATAAATTTATTTTAAGAAGAAATTTTAAAATTAAAAAAAACTCAAAGGTTTTAATAATTGAAGATGTGATAACCACAGGTAAATCAAGCCTAGAATGTTCTAAATTGATAAAAAAATCCAAAGCTAAATTTATTGGTCTTGCTTGTTTGGTAAATAGATCAAATAAAGAAATTATTAAAAACAAAAAAATTGTTTCTCAAATTAAAATTAAGATCAATTTATTTAAAAAAGGAAAATTACCATTCTATCTTAAAAAAATACCTATATATAAGCCTGGGAGTAGAAATATAAAATGAGTAAAATTAGATTAGGTGTAAATATAGATCATGTTGCTACAATTAGAAATGCTAGAGGTGAAAAATATCCTGAACCGGTTAAAGCTGCATTACTTACACAAAAGTGTGGAGCAGACTCAATTACTATACACTTAAGAGAAGACAGAAGGCACATTAGAGAAATAGATTTAAAGTTAATTAAAAAAAAAATAAAAATACCAATTAATCTTGAAATAGCAGCTACAAATGAAATGGTAAATATTGCTTTAAAATATTTACCTAATTTTGTTTGTATTGTTCCAGAAAAACGCAAAGAACTAACAACAGAAGGTGGCCTTAATTTAAATTATAACTCAGGATTATTAAAAAAATTTATATATAAATTGAAAAAAAAAAATATTAGAGTTTCTTTATTTATTGAACCTAATATAAATAATATTTCTAAATCTAAAAATTTAGGCGCAGATTGTGTTGAATTACATACTGGAAAATTTTGTAGTTTGGTAAATAAAAATAAAAATTATAAAATTATAATTAAAAAAATAACTGAGACTTCTAAATTTGCAAAAAAAATTGGTCTAGAAGTTCATGCAGGTCATGGCTTAACATATAAATCAGCAAAAATTCTTAAAAAAGTTAAAAATATTAAAGAATTTAATATTGGGCATTTTCTTATTAGTGACTCTATTTTTATAGGTTTAAAAAAAAGTATATTGAAATTTAAAAAGATAATTAGATGAAAATTCTTGGTATTGGCATTGATGTAGTTAATAATAAACGAATATCAAAAATTTTAAATTCTTATAAATCAAATTTTAAAAATAAAATATTTTCAAAAAAAGAAATTATTTATTGTGAAAAAAGCCCAAATCCTATCAATTGTTTTTCCAAAAGATTTGCTGCAAAAGAAGCTTTTACAAAAGCCTTAGGTACAGGTTTTGGTTATGGGATAAGTTTAAAAAATATTGAAGTATTCCATGATATTAATGGCAAACCTTTCATTAAGGTCACAGGACCAGTTTTAAAAAAATTAAAAAAGAAAATTGATAACAAAAAATATAAAATTGAGGTATCTATTTCTGATGAAATTAATATTTCATGTGCAAATGTAATTATACTTTATTAATGAATAAAAATATTAAATTTTTGATAATAGATAATAGTAAAACGATATTGATAGCTTTAATTATTGCGCTAGTTATAAGATCTCTTTTTTTTCAACCTTTTTATATTCCTTCAGCTTCGATGGAGCCAACTCTCCTAGTTGGAGATAGACTTTTTGTATCTAAATTTTCTTATGGATATAGTAGACATTCGTTTCCTTTTAGTCCAACGAACATTAATAAAAGATATTTTTTTAATGAACCAGTCAGAGGGGACGTTATAGTTTTTAAAACTCCAGCCGACAATAGAACTGATTATATAAAAAGATTAATTGGTTTACCTGGAGATACTATACAATTTATTAATGGTTCAATTTATCTTAATAACAACGAAATATTAAGAACTTTATCTAAAACAAATACTAAAGAAATTTCATGCGGCAATCAAAAACTTGAAGTTAATATTTTTGAAGAAACTTTACCAAATGGAAAGAAATATTTTACAGCTTATAAAAAAAAAGGGACTTTAAAAAATACAGACAAATTTTTGGTCCCAAATAATCATTATTTTTTTATGGGTGATAACAGAGATTGTTCAAAAGATAGTAGATATTTAGCTAGCGTCGGATATGTTAGTAAAGTTAATCTAGTTGGAAAAGCTAGAATAATTTTTTTTGCTACAGATAAAAGAAAAGGTCATTTTCTGAAATTTTGGAACTGGAATAATATAATTCAATTTGAAAGAATTTTTAAGATAATAGAATGAAAGATAATTTTCATATACTAGAAAATAAGCTTAAAATTAAATATAAAAATAAAGCTTTACTTAAAAAAGCTTTTACCCATAAAAGTTTTGATTTAATTAACAATAATGAAAAATTAGAATTTTTAGGTGATAGAGTTATTGGTTTAGTATTGTCAAAAAAATTATACGAAATATATCCAAATGATTCTGAAGGAGTTCTAGATAAAAAATTTGCTAATTTGGTTAATCGAAAAACTTGTTCATCTATAGCTTGGAACCTAGGGCTAAATAAATTCATCATTTTAGGTGATACTCATAAAAAAATTTTAATAAAAGATGAAAAAATTTTAAGTGATATTTGTGAATCTTTAATAGGATCTATATATATTGATAAAGGATTTGATTTTGTAGAAAAATTTATTTTAAAAATTTGGGATAAAAATATCAAAAATTCGATTAATACAGTAGTAGACTCAAAAACTAAACTTCAAGAATATTCCTTAAAAGTTTATAAAAAATTACCAATATATTTTGTTGAAAAAAAATCAGGTCCACAGCATAATCCAATTTTCAAAGTTTCAGTTAAAGTTACTGAACACAAAAAAATCCCCGGCAGTGGTACATCTATTAAAATTGCACAACAAAATGCAGCTCAAAATTTCTTTAAAATCAACAAAAACATAAAGCATTCATGATTTGGCAAGATGAATGTTATTTGTTATCTAAAACAAATTATAATGAAAATTCAACAATTATTAATATTTTTTCTTTAAAACATGGAAACATATCCGGAATCGTTTACGGTGGTTCTTCTCGCAAATTAAAAAAAATTCTTCAAATTGGAAATAAACTTTTTGTAGTACATAAGTCTAAGCATGAAAATAAAATTGGGTATTTTTCCGTTGAATTAATTAAGCCTATTTCCCCAATTCTTTTTTCTAATAAAAAAAATATTTCATGTTATTTATCTGCATTATCAATTTTAAGAATTCTTTTACCAGAAGGTCAAGCTAATAAAAAAATTTATAATGATTTAGAAAATTTTATTGGAAATCTTCAAGATAATAAATGTATTTTTTTTTATATTTTATGGGAACAATTACTTTTGAAGGAATTGGGTTTTGAAACAAAATTTAATCTTGATAAATTTTCAATTAATATATTGGGTAAAAATTACAAAATACCTGAATTATTTAAGAATAAAGATTATAATATTTTATCAAAACTTGATATCAAAAATGCACTAATTTTAAATAGAGAACTTTTGATGGAACATTTTATTATTCCAAATAAACTAAGAATACCTTTAAATAGAAATATTTTAGAAAGTTACTTTAATTAAAAATTTTATTTATTCAATTTTTTTGCTACTACATCTGCAAAATATGTTACAATTGCATTAGCACCAGCCCTTTTAAATGAGTACAAACTTTCAATAATTGCATCTTCATTAATAATACCTTTGTTTATAGCGTTTTTAATTAAACTATACTCTCCAGATACTTGGTAAGCAAAAACTGGAATTTTAAAATTTTCTTTAACTGTTTTAATAATATCTAAATAAGGCATTCCAGGTTTTACCATTACAAAATCAGCACCTTCTTTTATATCTAAAGACACTTCTCTAATCGCCTCATTCTTATTCCTAAAATCCATTTGATAGTTTTTTTTATTACTTTTTAGTGCTTTTTTTGAACCAACAGCATCTCTGAATGGACCATAAAAACTCGATGCATATTTCACTGCATAAGATAATATTTGAACAAGTTTAAATCCATTTTTATCTAATGCTTTTCTTATCTCACCAATTCTTCCATCCATCATATCTGATGGTGCTATTACATCACAACCCATTTTTGCTTGAAGCAAAGATTGTTTAATCAATATTTTTATAGTTTCATCATTTTGAACATAATTATTTTTAATTAATCCATCATGACCATGACTTGTATATGGATCTAGTGCAACATCACACATTATTCCTATATTTCTATTTTTGTTTTTTATTAATCTTAAAGCTTTGCAAATTAAATTATTTTTGTTTAAAGCCTCAGATCCAACTACATCTTTTTTATGAGCAGGTGTATTAGGAAATAAAGCAACCATAGGTATTCCATATTTTAAAGCTTTTTCAATTAAAGTTTCTATTTTATCAAGTGAGTATCTATAAATACCAGGCATTGTTTTGATTGGTTCTTTTATATTTTTACCCTCACAAATAAATAATGGCCATATCAAATCACTTGGAGTTAATGTTTTTTCTTGAACTAATCTTCTCGACCAATCATTTTTTCTATTTCTTCTAAGTCTTGTTTGTGGATATGTGCCAACTACTTTCATTTGATAACTATTCTCAATTATATATAAAATTTTAATAAATTCTTACTATTAATAATGCGACAAATCCATCCTATTAAATATTTGAATATGTGTATAAATATAGTAAATATTGATATAAATATAATAAATTATATAATTTAATCATATGGATCAATTTAGAGATTTTCACACAGTAAAGAACTTAAAGTTTGATGTAAAAAAATTACAAGAGAGTTTACAGCAGGTTTTAGAAATTAAAGATTATGGTGCTGCTAACGGCATTAAAGATTTTGCAGCTATTTGTTTAAATCAGATTCCAGGAAAACCAGAATCTATAGAAGGTTCAAACGCTAGAGGTATTTTTTGGACAAAACCTGACCACACAGGAAAAGAAGTAATTAGAGATAAAGCTTTAGATGAAAGTTTATATACAGAATTTGTTAAAGAATTTGAGCATACATATTTTAAGGAGGTTTATGAAACGTTGTCTTCAAAATTTAAACTTGGTCGTATGCGTATTTTATTGAAAGAACCAAGAACAACGTTGAGTTGGCATAGAGATCCTGAACCAAGGTTACATGTTCCAATAATCACAAACCCCGGATGTTTAATGGTTATAGAAAATGTTGCTAAACACCTACCTGCTGATGGTTCTGTCTACATAACAAATAATTTAAAATATCATAATGCCTTTAATGGTGGCGAAGAAAATAGAGTCCATTTGGTAGCTTGTTTACGTGATTATAAATTTAACTAATTTTAAAATCTCCAATCAAAATATTGTGGTATAATTTATTTTACTATATATATTTAGTGTAACTTATATATAACGTGCTTAAAACTAATAGAAATAAATTAACAAAAATTTTCCTTGCATCTGACCATGCTGGTTTTCAATTAAAAGAATCTATTAAAAATTTTTTAATGAATAAAAAAATAAAATTTATAGACTTTGGACCACATAAAAACAAAAGATGTGATTATCCTGACTATGCAAATATGGTTGCAAGCAAAGTTAAAACTAGCAAAAATTATATAGGCATATTGATTTGTGGCTCAGGAACAGGAATGAATATGGTTGCAAACAAACATAAAAAGATTAGGGCAGCTCAATGCTTTAATGTAAAATCAACAAAATTATCAAGATTGCATAATGATGCAAATATCATTACATTGGGATCAAGACTTTTAACAAAAAAAAATGCTTTAAATTTTGTGAATATTTTTTTAAACACTAAATTTGAAGGAGGTAGACACCAAAAAAGAGTTAGGAAAATTTAATTATGTCTAGCGAAAAAAATTATCTTAATAATGATTATAAAAGCTTTTTTGAAGACAGCTTATCTAAAGCTGATCCAGAACTTTATAAAACTATACACGACGAACTTACAAGACAACAAGAACATATAGAATTAATTGCATCTGAAAATATAGTTTCTCAAGCAGTTTTAGAAGCTCAAGGATCAGTTTTAACAAATAAATATGCAGAAGGATATATTGGTAAGAGATATTATGCAGGATGTGAACATGTTGACTAAACTGAAAAATTAGCAATTGATAGGTTAAAGAAATTATTTAATTGTAAATTTGCAAATGTTCAACCTCACTCTGGAGCTCAAGCTAATGGAGCAGTTTTTTTAGCTCTTTTAAAACCTGGTGACACAATAATGGGCATGAGTTTAAACTCAGGTGGACATTTAACGCATGGGTCTAAAGCTTCCGTTTCTGGAAAGTGGTTTAATGCAGTTAGTTATGATATTGATAAAGAAACAGGTTTATTAGATTATAAAGCTATTGAAAAATTAGCTTTAGAGTCAAAACCAAAACTTATAATAGCTGGTGGTAGCGCATATTCAAGAATAATTGATTTTAAAAAATTTAATGAAATTGCAAAAAAAGTTAATGCGTATCTGATGGTAGATATGGCTCATTTTTCTGGTTTGGTTGCAGGAAAAGGTTATCCGAACCCAATAGAACATGCTGATATAGTTACATCAACTACTCACAAAGTTTTTAGATCAGCAAGAGGTGGTATAATTTTATCTAATAAAGAGGATTTAATAAAAAAAATTAATTCTGCGGTTTTCCCTGGTTATCAAGGTGGTCCATTAATGCATATAATCGCAGCTAAAGCTGCTGGATTTAAAGAAGCATTAAAACCAGAATTTAAAATTTATATAAAAGCTGTACTTGCCAATGCAAAAATTTTAGCTGAAACATTAAAAAATAATGGTTTTACTATATTTACAGGAGGAACTGATACTCATTTAATGTTAGTTGATTTAAGATCTTTTAAAGTCAAAGGTAATGCTGCTGAACAAAGTTTATGTAGAGCTAACATTACGTGTAATAAAAATGGTATACCTTTTGATACTGAAAGTCCTATGGTAACTTCGGGTATTAGATTAGGTGCACAGGCTGCAACTTCAAGAGGTTTTGGGTTAAAAGAATTTCAAAAAGTGGGTGAATTAATTTCAAAGGTAGTAAAAGGTTTAGCTGAAAACCCTAATGATAATAGTAAAATTGAAAATGAAGTAAGAAAAAATGTTGTAGAACTTTGTTCATCGTTTCCAATATATAAACACCTAAGGTAAATTATGATTTGTCCATTTTGCAAAGAAAAAGATACTTCGGTTATTGATTCTAGACCAGCTGAAGATGGTACAGCTATTAGAAGAAGAAGATCATGCACATGTAGTGGGGGGCAAAGATTTACTACTTTTGAAAGAGTACAATTTAGAGAATTAATAATAATAAAAAAAAATGGTAGGAAATCTCGTTTCGATAGAGAAAAATTGGCTAAGTCAATTTTTATAGCTTTAAAGAAAAGACCTATTGATAGTGAAACTGTAGAAAAATTTATTTCTAAATTATCTAGGAATCTTGAAGAAATGGGTCAGTCAGAAATACAATCAAATATAATAGGAAGAATGGTAATGGATGGCTTAAAAGAAATCGATAAAATTGCTTATATAAGATTTGCATCTGTTTATACTAATTTTAAAGAAGTTGAAGAGTTTGGGCAAATCGTGGACAAACTAGATGTCAACAAATCCGAGTAAGAAAAATTCACATTTATTTTTTATGCAATTAGCTTTGAACCAAGCTAAAAAAGGTATTGGAAAAACTGGACAGAATCCTTCAGTTGGGTGTGTAATTGTAAAAAATAATGTTGTTATTTCAAGTGCCCATACGGGTTGTAATGGTAGACCACACGCAGAATCTCTTGCAATCAAACGTGCAGATAAAAATTTGAACAAATCTAGTATTTATATAACAATGGAACCTTGTTCTAATTATGGAAAAACTTCACCATGTGTTAATGCAATTATTAAATCTAAAATTAAAAAAGTTTTTTATTCAATAAAAGATCCTGATATTAGATCATACGGTAAAGCTAAAAGAAGTTTTTTAAAAAATAAAATTTTTGTTAATGAAGGACTTTTAAGAAAAAAAGTTTCACAATTTTATAAAAGTTATTTTTTTGCAAAAAATAAAAAAAAATCTTTCTTAATTTCTAAATTAGCTATATCTAATGATAATTATTCTAAAACTAAAAAAAATAAATGGATTACAAATTTTTATTCTAGAATGAGAGGGCACATTTTAAGATCTGAGTGTGATGCTATTCTCTCAACAAGTACAACAATTATAGATGATAATCCAAATTTAAATTGTCGTATTGATGGGTTAGAAGAATTTTCACCTTCAAAATTTATTATTGACCAAAAACTGAATATTCCATTAAGTGCTAATATTTTTAAACAATCAAAAAAAATAAAAACTTATATTTTTTATAATTTAAAAAAAAACACAAAACTAACTTTTTTTAAAAGAAATAATATCAAATGTATATATATGAATTTATCTAATAAAAAAATTAGTCTAGAATTAGTTTTAGAAAAAATTTTTAAATTAGGTTATTCAAGGATTCTTTTAGAAGGTGGAATCGTAATTAATATTGAATTTCTCAAAAAAATGCTTATAGATCAATTTTATATTTTTCAATCTAATAAAAATTTAAATTCCAATGGTTTAAATCCAAGCTATAAAATTTTGAACTTTTTGAAATCTAAGCATAATATTGAAAGTAAATATGAATTTATTTCTAATAAGGAAAAGATAAAAATCTTTAATTTAAAAAATGTTTAATGGAATTATAAAAAAAACTGGTAAAGTTAAAAAAATTTTAAAACAAAAAAAAG
>NZIO01000007.1 GCA_002689925.1 Candidatus Pelagibacter sp. | reverse complement strand
TAATTCTGCATCAGCTTGTAGATTTTTTGTACCAATATAATCAGCATCAAATTGTAAAAATTCTCTAAATCTTCCTGGGCCCGGTTTTTCATTTCTCCAAACAGTTCCTAATTGATAACGTTTGAAAGGTCTGGGTAATTCTAAATAATTTTTTGCAACATACCTTGCTAGAGGAGCTGTTAAATCATATCTAAGTGATAACCATTTTTTTTCATCTTTAAATGAAAATACTCCTTCATCAGGTCTATCTTTGTCTGGCAAAAATTTTCCAATACTATCTGTATATTCAAAACTCGGTGTTTCAAGATATTCAAATCCATACTTGATCATAACTTCTTTAATATTAGAAATTATGAAATCACGAGTTAATAGTTCTTTTTCCTGCCTATCTACAAACCCTAAAGGTAATTCTTTTGAGGGTTTTATTTTTTTTTCATTTGACATTTTTTTTGGTACAGCAGGGTGGGTTCGAACCACCGACCCCTAGTTCCACAAACTAGTGCTCTAACCAGCTGAGCTACTGCTGCATATCTCCTGTTTATATTAAATTATTGTAAATTAAAATTTTTTTATGTGATTAATAGCTAAGCTTACGCCCAGCATGCATTATATGAAGCTTTATGCTTTTGAATTTTTGAGTTTTTGAATTATTAATCATTGTTGCAAAATAACATAAAATTTTTACTTTGCAACAACAGATTGTATGAGATTAAGATTTTTGCAAGTTTACTGCAGAAGGGCCTTTTTCTCCATTCTCGACGTCAAAAGTTAATTCATCACCTTCGTTTAAATCCAGATTTGCTGCTTTCGCTGCAGATGAATGAACGAAAACATCTTTTTCTTTATCTTCTCTTTCAATGAAACCATACCCTTTTGTTCCATTAAACCATTTTACTTTTCCTTTTATACTCATCTTGTTACCTTTCTTTTTATTATTACTTAACTAAACTACTATTCAGACTAACAACTAACTCAATGTAATAGTGTTTTTTGCAATAGCAATTTCGATATTAATCATGTGGTGTTATTGAAATATATTGAAATACGATTAGGAAGTTTTTTGCAGATTTACTGCAGAAGGACCTTTATCTCCATTCTCAACGTCAAAAGTTAATTCATCCCCTTCGTTTAAATATTTTAAACCAGCGTCTCTTACAGCTGACGAATGAACGAAAACATCTTTTTCTTTATCTTCTCTTTCAATGAAACCATAACCTTTCTTTCCATTGAACCACTTAACCTTACCTTTTAGACTCATTTTGTTACTTTCCTTATTTATTATTTGTTAGTTATTATGAAATAAATTTCATAATAAACACTCATTAGTTCATCCTATGGCCTATTGTCAAGTTTTCTTTGTTTTATTTTAAAAAAGCCAAGTATATCAATTAATGTCTAATTGCCTTATTTTCTTATATTTAAACTAAATATAATAGGAAAAATGCTATAAAAAAATTAATTGACCAATTTTTTTTGATTTGATAGATTATTTATAGCGCTGATTTAATTCTAATTGCAAGCGCTATATAAATCCTGCTAAATCGATGTATAAATCCACCGTATTAGCAGGTGGTTTTTTTTTATAATAAATTTAATCAAAAACCAGGTATTTAACTAAATTGTGCACCTGATATTCATCAAAGCACTAAAAATGGAGATTAAGTCATGTCAAAAAATAAATTAATTACTAAATTAAATGAAGGTCCTGTAATTTGTGCTGAAGGTTTCTTGTTTGAAATTGAACGAAGAGGCTATATGTCTTCAGGACAATTTGTTCCAATGGTATCATTAGATCACCCTGAGGTATTAGAAAATCTTCATAAAGACTTTCAACATGCTGGTTCTGATATTGTTCAAGCTTTTACTTATAATGGTCATAGAGAAAAAATGAAAGTGATCGGTAAGGAAGAACTTTTGGAGCCCTTAAACAGAGCTGCTTTAAAAATAGCAAAAAAAGTTTCTCTTAACCCTCCCAAAGGCATTGCCAAAAGTTTAATGGCTGGCAATATTTCAAATTCTAATATCTGGAATGAAAAAGATAAAAAATCACAGATAGAAGTTGAAAAAATGTTTTCTGAAATGATTAGCTGGGCTGTTGATGAAAAAGCAGATCTATTAATTGGAGAAACTTTTTATTATGCAAAGGAAGCTTTTAAAGCTCTAGATGTAATGAAAAAAACAAATCTTCCAATAGTAATCACTATTGCTCCTATGGGTGAAAATATTATGAGAGATGGACTTTCTATTGTTGATACTTGTAAAGAACTAGAACAACGTGGTGCAGATGTAGTTGGTATGAATTGTTTTAGAGGACCAGAAACAATGATGCCATATTTAAAAAAAATTAGAAAATCTTTAAAATGTCACGTTGCTGCTCTACCTATCAATTTTAGAACTACTGAAAAAAATCCAACCTTCTTTAACTTGCCTGACAATAATGGATGTAAGTGTGGCTCTCCACATGGAAGAACATTTCCTACAGCTTTAGATCCAATGCAGTGTAATAGATATGAAATTGGTAAATTTGCAAAAGAAGCTTTTAACTTAGGTATTAATTATCTTGGTGTTTGCTGTGGAGCAAACCCGATGTTAATTAGAGAGGTCGCAGAATCAGTTGGGCTTAAAGTTGCAGCAGGAAAATATCGAGAGGATATGTCATCACATTTTATGTATGGAACAAAAAAAAGAATAGCAAAGCATATGCGAGAATATGGTGATAAAGCTTGAAAATTTACTTTTATTTTTTATAAAAAATTTCTGGTAAAATTATATCTTTCTTTTTTATCACATTTTTAACATCTAACTTGTGAGGAAAAGTGTGTTTTACAAGTTTTTTATATTGTACCTCTTCATTATTTATAAATGTAATTTCCATTATACTAGGAATAGTCATATTGTTTAAATTAGTCTTCCCACAGCAATTATTTGGATGTATATGGCATATAGAAAAATTTTTTAATAACTTTGAAAAAACTTCATCTAAAATTCTAATTCCAAATAAGTTACCTAGAAAATGAAAGTCATGAAATTCTATGACTAAAATTTTAAATTTTTTTAAATATTCCTCACTTGTATTATAGATAACTCCTATTTCAGATCCTTCGATATCCATTTGTAATATTAAATTATCTTCAATATTATTTCCTA
Source organism: Candidatus Pelagibacter sp. (assembly GCA_002689925.1). Classification (GTDB taxonomy): domain Bacteria; phylum Pseudomonadota; class Alphaproteobacteria; order Pelagibacterales; family Pelagibacteraceae. Next base: position 16,346 of record NZIO01000007.1, on the reverse strand, counting down.
ATTTAAGTTTTATCCAATTTTCTAATGTAAAATTTTTTTCATCATTAAATACATTTAAATTTTTTTTTTCAAAATCATGTTTACTGTGATTTACAACTGTGTTATCGGCTAAAAAACACTTTATGCCTCTATTGGACAAGTCATTTTCAAATGAACTTACATCTCCTAATAAATTTACATCTCCCACTCCTGGAGAAAAACAATATTTAATTTTATCAAGTATGTTTGGTACTAAATAACCACCATCTTTATTACCTCCAATTCTGATTAATTCATGGCCACAGTCATAAACAAATAATTTATTAATCAATTTATTTAGTAATAAATTCTCATACTTATAAATAAAAAAATTTTTTTTTTTGAAAAGATTATTTAAAAAATTTCTAACCATAATTATTATTTAAATTTTAGACCCTAAATAATATTACCAAGGTGTGGTGGCCAGGGACGGATTCGAACCGCCGACACAAGCCTTTTCAGGGCTCTGCTCTACCAACTGAGCTACCTGGCCTTTAATATCTAAATTTTATTCTACCTTTTGTTAAATCATAAGGCGTTAATTCAACTAAAACTTTATCACCAGCCAAAACTCTTATTCTGTTTTTTCTGAGCTTTCCTGCAGTCACAGCTAGAACTTCGTGATTATTTTCTAGTTTAACTCTAAACATTGCGTTTGGTAAAAGTTCAGTAACTTTTCCCTCGAGTTCTAAAAAATCTTCTTTAGCCAAGTAAACTCCTTTTATTAAACATTAAATCTTTTATGAAGTTATAATGAAACTCTCAGTACTTGCAACATACAAAAATATTTTATTAAACTGTATGTTTTGGTGTTTTTTTTACAAAATATGGTTTTCCAATATCATCAAGTAAAACATCAATTATTTCAACAAATATAGTGATTAGGTTATCTCCAGCAAATATGAGTTGTATTTGATATAAGTTGTCAGCTGGAAAAAAACTTTTAACTGTTAAAAGTTCTAAAGCTCTTTCTTTATTTTTTTGATTAATATTCTTTGAAATTACTTTTTTGACGTTGTTGAATGTTATTGCAGATCTTATTCTTTTATTTTTTCTAAATACACCCTTTTCAACATCTTCCCACATAAATCTATTTACCATCATTAAAAAAGTTTTGTTCCTTTTTAAAAAAACAATATCTCTTACAGATACAATTGAGTCTTGTAGGTATGCAGATATCACTTTCAAATCATCTAAATTTCTTCCATACAATTTTAGATTTAATTTTTCATTAACCATTTTTTAATCTTTTAATATGCGCCCCACATTTAGAAAGTTTTGATTCTAGTTTTTCATATCCTCTGTCTAAATGATAAATTCTATTTATTATTGTTGTTTTTGAAGCCACTAAACCTGCTAAAACTAAAGATACAGAGGCCCTTAAATCTGTGGCCATTAACTCTGCTCCATTAAAACTTACTCCACCATAAATTGTTGCTTTATTTCCTTCAATTTTTATATCTGCACCGATTCTTTTGAGTTCTGACACGTGCATAAATCTATTTTCAAAAATATTTTCTTTTATAGTGGAAGTTCCCTTTGATTTACACATTAAGACCATCATTTGGGCTTGTAAGTCAGTTGGAAAACCTGGGTATGGAGAAGTTATTAAATCTATCTTTTTTAAGTTATTATTATTAATTATTTGGATTTGATTATTATCTTTCTTTATTTTTACACCCATTTTTTTTAAAACATTTAGCTCTGTTTTAATTATATTGGGGTTTATATTTTTTATTATCACTTTTCCACCTGTTAATGCTGCTGCAATTGCATATGTGCCTGCTTCTATGCGATCAAAAATAATTTTATATGTGGTTGATTGTAATTCATTGATTCCAGCAACTTCAATACTTCGCTTTCCTGTCCATCTAATCTTACATCCACATTTAATTAAAAAGTTACTTAAATCTTTAATCTCAGGTTCACATGCACAATTTTTCATTATTGTTTTACCTTTTGCAAAACATGCTGCAATTAAAATGTTTTCTGTTGCTCCCACAGATATTTTTGGGAAAACAATTTTTGCCCCTATTAAACCTTTTGGGGCTTTAGCAAAAATGTATCCATCTTTAATTTTAATAATTGCTCCCATTTTTTTAAGTGCATTTAAATGAATATCAACAGGCCTAGAACCTATAGCGCAGCCACCAGGTAATGAAACTTTAGCTTTATAAAACTTTGCAAGCAACGGGCCTAAAACCAATACTCCAGCTCTCATAGTTTTTAATAAATTGTAAGAAGCAAAAGTCTTTAACTTTTTATTATTTAAAACTATCACTTCATTTTTCTTTTTACTTATCGAAATTTTTGACCCTAAGCTCTTAAGCAAACTTAGCATTGTTTCAACATCCTTTAGCATAGGAACATTTTTTAAAAAAATTTTTTTAGATGTTAAGATTGTTGATGCTAAAATAGGAAGTGATGCATTCTTTGATCCCGAGATGCTTATAATCCCAGATAATCTTTTTTTACCTTTTATAAGCAATTTTTGCATTAAACTTTTGGAAGTGTAACACCAAGTTGCTTCATGTATTTACCTTTTCGATCTGAATATGTAACACTTGGCTTTTCATTTCCTTTAATAAAAATAAATTGTGCAGCTCCTTCTTTTGCATATATTTTAGCAGGCAAAGGTGTTGTATTAGAAAATTCCAAAGTAACATGGCCCTCCCAGCCTGGCTCTAAAGGAGTAACATTAACAATAATTCCACATCTTGCATATGTTGATTTTCCAAGACAAATAACAATTACATCTTCTGGTATTTTAAAATATTCTACCGTACTGGCTAAAACAAATGAATTGGGAGGAATTATACACACATCAGCTTTTTTAGAGATAAAATTATTTTTAGTAAAATTTTTTGGATCAACTACTTCTGAGTTTACATTTGTAAAAATTTTAAATTCATTTGATACCCTGGCATCATATCCAAAAGAAGACAATCCATATGAAACTTTTTTTCTTCCATGTTGTTTTTTAACAAATGGATTAATCATTTTTTTTTCTTTTACCATTTTTTTTATCCATTTATCAGAAAGTACTGTCATTTTTGTAATCTATTTTTCTTTTTTTTTTTAATTATGTTTTGAAATTTTTTTCTTTTTTTTAAATTTTTTTTAAGTGCATTTTCTAATTTAGTAAAATAATTTTTTTGTTTTAGCATGAAATGCTAGGTTATTTTTTATCTGGATTAGTTAAATCTTCCAGTGTTATGGGTTTTCCAATATCATGCATTTCGTCTTGTTCGTTAGTTGTTGATTTTCTTTTGGCTTTTCTTTGAGCAAGTCTCGCTTTACGCTTTGCTTCTTTTAGCATAGCTCTTTCACCACGTTTGCTTTTAAAGTCATAATGTATACCCATAAAATTTTACCATTTAATATTTAATATTTACTTTGTTGGTGAATTAATTTCAAATTAAATTTAAATTGTGGCTAATTTTAGCATACTAAAATAGATTTTATTTGAGAATTCTAATTTTACACGAATTTATATAAAAATAGCTAACATCATACTTTAGAGAAAACATGTGTATTTAAGTATAATTTTCTTATTTACATTATTAAAAATATTAAAAGAATTAATTACCTTTAAAAATTTTATCTTTTAAAAAAAATGAACAAAGTAAAATAGCTACAAAACCTAACAAGGGCAAATATATTTCAGGAGAAAAAATAATTAATGAAATGCTCAATTGTAAATTTTCTTCAATTATTTTTTCTATTCCACTGCCTAATGCAACAGTAATAAATGAAGACGGAATTATTCCTATAAAAGTTGCTTTAAAATAATTTGGTAGAGACATATTGAATATCACTGGTATGACATTTTGTATAGGAAATGGAATTCCTCCTCCTCCCAACAACCTAAAACAAGTAAAATACAATAAATCATTCCTTCTAAAAAAAATAATAAATTTTGATATTTTTGGCTCTATTTGTTTTTTAATAAAAGAGCTAAAAAAAATTCTTACTACAATATATAAAATACTCGCTCCAATGGAGAATGCAGAAATTAAAATAATTGTACCCAACCATTTACCAAAAAGAAAACCAGCCAAGAGCGCTGGTGGTAAACCAAAGCCTAAAAAAAATATCCACAAAATTGTACATATGAAAAAAACAACTACTAAAAAATTAAAATTATTATTTTTATAATTAATTATTAAATCTCTATTTTCCTTAATAAATGTATAGTCTGTAAAGTCCCCGATATCGATTACGTTAAATACAAAATATAATACTACAGCAAGAACAACCAAATACATAATTCCAAGCGTGTATTTAATGTTTATTGGCTTCATTTTATTTCCATTTTTTGACTGTACTTATTAGTTTATATTACCTATAAATATCAGAAAATTTCATCAGAAACTAAACATATTTTATGAAAAGAACTTTTCAACCAAGCAAATTAGTTAAAAAAAGACGCCATGGATTTAGATCTCGTATGAAAACTAAAGGTGGAAAAAAACTTTTAGCTAGAAGAAGATCCAAAGGTAGAAAAAAAATAATTAATTAAATTATTAATTTAATGATTAAATTAAATAGCCTAAAACAAAGCCACCAATTTATTGAAATACTTAAAAAAGATAAATTATATTCAAATTATTATACTGTTTTTTTTGCTAAAAATTTTTTAAAAGAAAGTAGTAAGCATTTGAATGTAAGTTTTGTGGTCAAAAAAAAAGTTGGAAATGCAGTATTGAGAAATAAAATTAAAAGAAGATTAAGATCTGGAGTTCAACAAATGGTAAAAAAAAATGTTATAGATTTAAATTATACTTATGTTTTTTTTGGAAAAAAAAATGCTTCTTCAGATAAATATAAATTAATTTTAGAAGAACTTTTAAAAACGTTTAATAAAATCAAAAAATTTAAATAAAAAAATATGAAATATATTTCTGCTTTTTTAATCTTATTAATAAAGATTTACAAATATACTATATCTCCTTATTTAATTTCAAGCTGTAGATATTTACCCACATGTTCAGAGTATTTTATAGAAAGTTTAAAAATTCATGGGACCCTTAAAGGATCTTTGTTGGGTTTTAAAAGAATTTTAAAATGTCATCCTGTTAAATTTTTGGGGGGAAAAAGTGGGTTTGATCCAGTTCCTCAAGTAAAAAAAGAAAGGTTAAAATAATGGATTCTAAAAATGTATTATTGGCCATTATTTGTTCATCGATAGTTTTAATTTTTTGGGCGATATATTTTGAACCTACTCCTATACCAAAAGATATAAAAAATAAAAATGAAATCAACAGAGAAAGCTCTGAACCTTCTCCTTCTTTAGAAAAATCTATTATAAAAAAAGAAATATCTCGAGATGATGTAATTAAAAAAAATAAAAGAGTAAAATTTGAAAATCTAAACATAACAGGTTCTATATCTCTAGAAGGCGCGCTTATAGATGATTTAGTTTTTAAAAATTATAATGAAAGTCTTGAAAGCAATAAAAAGGTTGTTTTTTTAAACCCTAAAAATACTAACAATGGTTATTATATTGAAACTGGCTGGGTTCCTAGTGCTAACGATGACATTAATTTACCTAATACAAAATCACTCTGGAAAATAAAAGGTAATAGTGTTCTTGCTCCAAACAACCCTGTTGTCCTTGAATGGAATAATAATGAAGGACTTGTTTTTACTAAAAAGATTGAAATAGATAAAAACTTTCAATTTAAAATAAAACAAAGTATTAAAAATACATCTACTAACTCTTATAAATTTTATCCATATGCTCAAATTACAAGAAATAGTAAACCAGAAACATCTGGATTATATATTTTACACGAAGGATTTATCGGTGTGTTTGGAGAAGAACTTGAAGAAAAAAGCTATAAAGATATTGAAAAAGAAAAATTAGTTTTAACCAGTGAAAAAGGTTGGCTTGGAATTACTGATAAATATTGGATTACAGCAATAGTTCCAGATAAAGGAAAAAAGTTTAAATCTGAGTTTTTATTTAGTGATGGTATTTATAGAGCAAATTTTATTGAATTAGAGCCTTTAATTATAAACGCAAATAGCGATATAAGCAGTGAAATAACTGCTTTTACTGCTGCGAAAGAGGTTTCAGTTATTGACAACTACTCTGAAAATCTTGGAATAGAAAAATTTGATCTCGCAATAGATTGGGGTTGGTTTTACTTTTTTACTAAACCATTATTTTTTATAATAGATTACTTCTTTAAACTAACAGGAAACTTTGGAGTTGCTATAGTTATTATAACAGCTCTTATTAGATTGTTATTTTTTCCTCTTGCAAACTACTCTTTTAGATCAATGGCAAAAATGAAAATTTTACAACCTGAAATGCTTAGATTAAAAGAATTACATAAAGAAGACAAAACTAAGCTACAACAAGAAATGATGGCCTTGTATAAAAGGGAAAAAGTAAACCCTATTTCGGGTTGTTTACCTGTGTTGATACAAATTCCATTCTTTTTTGCAATTTATAAAATGTTATTTATTACTCTAGAAATGAGACATCAACCATTTTTTGGTTGGATTAAAGATTTATCAGACAGAGACCCTACATCAATTTTTAATTTATTTGGTTTAATTCCTTGGGATCCTCCATCTTTTTTAATAATAGGAATTTGGCCAATATTAATGGGACTTAGTATGTTTTTACAACAAAAACTAAATCCTGCGCCGCCGGATCCAATACAAGCTAAAATTTTTATGTTCTTCCCTCTTTTTTTAACAATTATATTAGCTCCATTCCCTTCTGGACTAGTTGTTTACTGGACGGTATCAAATGTATTAACTATTGCACAACAATGGGTGATTATAAGAAAAACAAAAGTTAAAACTATATAAATGTCGTCAATAAAAAAAGAGGAATTAGAAAAAATCTTACCCAAAGATGGTCCTTCAATTGAGGAAGTTAAAAAATATTTAGATAAATATAATAATGAATTTATTGTTATAAAATGTGGGGGAAGTGTATTAATCGACTCCAATCTGTTTAATATCTTTATTCACAATATAGCTGTTCTAAAAAAACTTTCATTAAATCCTATAGTTGTTCATGGTGGAGGAAAAAGAATCAATAATAAATTATCAGAGTTAGATATTAAAAGTAAGTTTATTAAAGGACTTAGGGTAACAGATGATAAAACTATAAATGTAGTCGAAGATGTATTAATTGAATTTAATAAAGAGATCATTAAAGCTTTGAAAGGTCATTCATGTAAAGCTAGATCTATTACAAGTAAAGAAGACAATATTATATTAGTTAATCCTGAAAATAAAGATTTAGGTTTTGTTGGTATACCAACAGAAATTGAAACTAGTCTTTTAGGTAAAATAATTAAATCAAATGAAGTCCCGATTATTGCTCCTCTAGGTTTAAATCAAGAAAAACAAACTTTTAATATTAATGCTGATACAGCTGCTGGTGCAATAGCTAAGAAATTAAAAGCTAGAAGATTATTAATGATTAGTGATGTAGAGGGTGTTTTAGATAAAGAAAAAAAATTAATAACTGAAATTAACTCTAGTCAAGCAAAAAAAATGATTGATGAAGAAATTATATCTGGTGGAATGATACCCAAAATTAATAATTGCATAGATGTAGCTAAAAATGGTGTAAAAGGGGTTGTTGTAATTGATGGTAGAAAAAATCATTCTATACTTTTTGAGTTGCTTTCTGACAAGGGTTCTGGGACCTTAATAAGAGAATGAAAAACTTATTAGATATAAAATTTTATATATTTGACCTTGATAACACTTTATATTCTGGTCAAACAAAAGTATTTTCAGAAGTAGACAAAAAAATGTCCTCCTATATATCAAAAAAACTAAATGTAGATCTAGGTAAGGCAAAAGAAATTCAAAAAAAATATTTTTATGAATCGGGTACGACTTTATCAGGCTTAATGAAATATGATAATATAGACCCTTACGAATTTCTAGAATTTGTTCACGACATAGATATATCTTGGTTGCCAAAAGACTTAATATTAAAAAAAGAATTAGAAAAAATTAAAGAAAAAAAATATATATTCACTAATGGTTCACACTCTCATGTTCAGAATGTTACAAAACAATTAGGAATTAACAATTTATTTGATGGTGTTTTTGCCATCACTGATGCTAATTTTATTCCTAAACCACATCTAGAGCCTTATAAAAAATTAATAAGTAAATTTAATCTTGATCCAAAGAAATCAATATTAATTGAAGATATTGCACATAACCTTGAGCAAGCTAAAAATTTAGGAATGAAAACATGTTGGCTTGAAAATGAAGAAGTATTTGCAAAAAAAGATGCTGATAAACCGTATATTGATTATAAGATTAAGAACTTGCCTTCTTTCCTTCAAGAAATTAATGTATTAAAAGTAGCATAATAATTATGAAAGAATTTGAAAAAATTATAAATACTGCTTGGGAAAATAGAGAAAAAATTAACTCTGGTTCAGATCAATCAATACTTGGTGCAATTAAAGATACCATTGAGCTAGTAGATAAAGGAAAAATAAGGGTTGCTGAAAAAAATGGTAATGATTGGGTAGTTCATCAATGGATCAAAAAAGCAATACTTTTAAGTTTTAAAACTAATGAAATGCAAGCTCTTGCTGGACCTTACGCAACTTGGTGGGATAAAGTAAAAGGCAAAACCGCAGGTTGGGGACCTAAAGAGCACAAAGAAGCTGGTTTCAGAATGGTGCCCAATGGTGTTGTTAGGCATGGATCTTTTGTTGCAAAAAACGTCGTTCTTATGCCTTCGTTCGTAAATGTAGGGGCATATGTTGATGAGGGTTCGATGATTGATACTTGGGCTTCCGTTGGGTCATGTGCACAAATTGGAAAAAACTGTCATATTTCAGGAGGAGCAGGTATCGGTGGAGTGCTAGAGCCCATGCAAGCAAACCCAACCATTATTGAAGATAATTGTTTTATTGGCGCTCGTTCTGAAGTAGTTGAGGGAGTTATAGTTGGAGAAGGATCAGTTCTTTCAATGGGAGTTTTTATAGGACAATCAACTAAAATAATTGATAGGAAGACTGGAAAAATTATTTTTGGTAAAATACCACCATATTCAGTTGTGGTGCCAGGAAGTACTCCAGGTAAAAATAATGTTGATGGTCTATCTTTATATTGTGCTGTAATCATTAAACAAGTAGACGAAAAAACAAGATCAAAAACATCAATCAATGATCTTTTAAGAGATTAATATAATGCCAATTTATAATGAATTAAAATTAGCTAAAGAGCTAATTAAATTTCCAAGCGTAACTCCTGTTGATGCTGGAATAATAAAATTTTTATCAAAAAAATTAAGATCTTTAGGATTCAAGTGTGAGATTTTAGAATTTAAATCAAAAAATTCTAAACCCATTAAAAATTTATATGCAAAACTAGGTAATTCAAGACCTAATTTTTGCTTTGCTGGACATACAGATGTTGTTCCTCCTGGGAACCTAAGGCAATGGACAACAAATCCTTTTAAACCGTTAGTAAAAAAAAATTTTTTAATTGGCAGAGGAGCTAATGACATGAAAGCTTCAATAGCTTGTTTTGTTTCTGCTGTAAGCAAATTAAAAAACAAAAAATTTGATGGTTCAATTAGTTTATTAATTACAGGTGATGAGGAAGGTTTGGCAATTAATGGAACAAAAAAAGTAGTAGATTATTTAAAAAGAAAAAAAGAAAAAATTGATTTTTGTTTAGTTGGTGAACCAACTAATTTGAATAAATTGGGTGAAATGATTAAAATAGGAAGAAGAGGAAGTATGACAGGAAGGCTTTCTATATTTGGTGTACAAGGCCATGTTGCGTACCCCCATAGAGCAAAAAATCCCTCAGATTCATTAATAAAAATTTTAAGAAAAATAAAAGAAATAAAATTAGATAAAGGAACGAAAAATTTTCAACCTTCTAATCTAGAAATAACTAAAATTAATATAGACAATCATGCTGATAATGTAATTCCAGGTTCAGCAAACGCTGTATTTAATATAAGATTTAATAATAAACATACATCGGGTTCATTAAAAAAAAAATTAAACTTGATTTTTAGATCGATAACAAAAAAAACTAAATGTAAATTTAAAATAAGTTATGAAGTCTCAGGTGAGTCTTTTTTATCAAAACCAAACAAAACTACTTTTATGATTCAAGATGTAGTAAAAAAAATTACTAAAATTAAACCAAAGTTGTCAACAACAGGTGGGACCTCAGATGCAAGGTTTATAAGAAAAATTGCACCATGTTTGGAGTTTGGCTTAGTAGGTAAAACTATGCATAAAATTGATGAATGTGTTTCTCTTTCTGACTTAAATAGACTAACAATCATTTATCAGAATATTCTAACAAAATATTTTAAGTAAAAATTTACATCTGTGGCCAAAATGAAAACTGGAATTATAACTACTGATACGTATTTAAATCATTACACTGGTCAAGGACATCCTGAGCGTGCTGATAGAGTTTCTGTTATAATAGAAAACTTAAAAAAAATAAAAAATAAAGATTTAATTTGGGGAAAACCCTTACAGTTTGATCATAGGTATTTAGAAATTACTCATAATTACAACTATATAAATGAAGTTAAAAAATCCTTTCCCAAAAAAGGATTATCTTTTTTGGATGGAGATACTGTTGTTTCACCAGGAAGTAGGCAAGCCACATTTGATGCCGTTGGTTCAGTTATTTCAGCTATTGAAGGTGTAAAAAATAAAAATTTTCAAAATGCTTTTTGTTGTGTAAGGCCTCCAGGACATCATGCTGAAGCAAGTAAGGCTATGGGGTTTTGCATTTATAATAATGTAGCAGTGGGAACTAATTATCTACTGGAAAAATATAAGTTAAATAAAATTGCGATTATTGACTTTGATGTTCATCATGGTAATGGGACTCAAGATATCTTTTTTAATAATGAAAAAGTTTTGTATATGTCTTTACATCAATATCCCTTTTATCCTGGAACAGGAAATAATAATGAAAAAGGTAAATATGACAATATACTTAATATTCCTCTAGAAGCTGGGACCTCTTCTAGAGAATATTTAAATGCTTATGATTTTATTTTAAAAAAACTTAAAAAATTTAAACCAGAGTTTATATTATTTTCAGCTGGATTTGATGCTCATAAAGATGATCCTTTGGCTCAATTTCATTTAACCTCTAAAGATTTTTATGAATTGACAAAAAGAACAATGATTCTAGCAAAAACTTTATGTGAAGGTAAGGTTGTTTCTATTTTAGAAGGAGGTTATGACCTTAAAGCTTTAAAGGAAAGTACTGAAATGCACATTAAAGCCTTATTAGAATACAATTAAAATTTGAAAATTTAATTTAAATCAATATAAGTCTTCTTATGAGACCATATAAAATTATAAAATCTAATATTCATCAAAAAGGTCTTTGTGCAGCAAGAAATATAAAACAAGGTGAAAAAATAATTCAATATGTAGGAAAAAAAATCACTAATAAACAAGCTGAAAAAGATGATAAATATGGATATAATATTACATACCTGTTTACATTAAATGAAAAATATTTAATTGACGGTGACTTCAAATATAATACGGCCCGACTTATAAATCACTCATGTGACCCTAATTGTGAAGTACTAGATTCATATAAGAAAGAAATATGGGTTACCGCTATGAAAGATATAAAAAAAAATGAAGAGCTTTCTTATGATTATGGATTTAGTTATGACAAGGATTACAAAGATCACAAATGTAAATGTGGTTCAAAAAACTGTGTAGGTTATATTTTAAGAGAAGGATCTCGCTGGAGATTAAAAAAGAAGATAATTAATATTTAACTTTTTTCAAATATAAACCACAAGCTGGAGCTGGTGGAGCACAATTAGATCTTTTTTTTAATTTGAATTTCTTTTTAAAATCATTAATTGACCATTTTTTCTCACCTACATATTTTATAGCTCCAATCATTGATCTTACTTGTTGCTGCAAAAACGATTTTGATGAAAAAGTTATCTCTATCATATCACCTGCTTTTTTAAAGTTGACAGAATCTAAAGTTCTAATTGGGGATTTGGACTGGCATGACGCTGCTCTAAAAGTTGAAAAATCATGAGTACCTTTTAATATTTTTAAAGCTTTTTTTATTAAAGCAGTGTTAAGTTTTTTTTTAATGAACCATGCTCTATTTAGGTATAATGGTGAAAAGGAATTTCTATTTAAAATTAAATATTTATATATTCTTTTTTTTGCACTATACCTTGCGTGAAACAAATTATTTTTTTTTTTTATATCTAAAATAGATATTGGGTAATTTTTTAGATAAAAGTTTATAGAATTAAGAAAAATATTCTTATCTAATATTTTTTTTTTAATCTCTATATGTGCTGATTGTTCTAAAGCATGTACACCTGCATCTGTTCTGCCAGATCCATTTACTATAATTTTTTCTTTCAAAAAATCAGATAATTTATTTTGCAACACTTCTTGAATTGAAATTCCATTTTTTTGATATTGCCAACCAACAAAATTTGTTCCATCGTATTCGATTTTTATATGATATTTCATTTAGTTTAATAACTTTTTTAATATTTTATCTATATTTTGAATTTTATTTTTTTCTGGTATTCTGAAGTATAAATCTTTTAATAGATATTGAAATAAATCTTTATAATGTAAATCTTTGCTTTTTCCATTTCCTATATTTACAAAATTCATATTTGAATATTCTATATTTATAGGTTTTTTTACACCTGGAATTATCACTTTAGTAACTGGAGTAACAAATTTTACCTTTTTAATTAAGAAATTTTTATCTTTTTTCTTAATCTTATAAATTTTTTTTGGTTCATTGTTTATTTTTTTTTGAACAATTCCTAGATTATCTTTTAGCCCTTTTTTATCAAATTCTAATTCATAAGTGAATTTAGCTTTATCTATAACTATTAATGGAAATATAATTTCTTCTTTAAATATTGTATTTAAATCTATTTCAATTATTATTTTTTTAGCATCGAATAAATCATAGTTTTTTTTATCTTCATCATATACTTTAAACGAATGAAAAATTATTCTATTATTAAAATTAAAAAAATCTAAATTTTCTATAGTTATCTTTTTATCAAACCATCTTGATAAACTAAATTCTATTACTTTATTAAGAGTAAATGTATTAAAAACTAAAGTTAATAAAATAATTAAATAAATTATAAATCTTAACAAAGATTAATACCCTTTTTAATTCTGGAGCCCAAGAGAAATTGATTTGATGTCTGCCTTTTTTTTCCTTGTCTTTGAATTTCTAATATTTTAATCGACTTTGATTTGCAGGCAATTGTAAACTGATCGTCTAAAACTACCCCAGCTTTCCCCTTATCATTAGAAATAAGTGCTTTTAGAATTTTATATCTTTCTCCTTCAAAGATAAACCATGCCCCTGGGCTTGGATATAGTGATTTGATTTGTGCGTTAATATAATCTGCTTCGTGATTCCAATTTATTTTTCCTTCATTTGGGTTAATTTTTTTTGCATAGGTAGCATTTTTCTCATTTTGCTCTATAAAAATAGCCTTTCCTTCATCAATTTCATCAATGCAATCTATTATTATTTTTGAAGATATATTTGATAAATTTAAAGAAAGATCTTCAGCGTTCATTTCTTCAGTGATGGTAATTTTTTTTTGTTTCATTATTGGGCCAGCATCTAGTTTTTCTACTATCTTCATAATACTTACACCTGTTTCTTTATCTTGATTCATTATTGTCCTTTGAATTGGTGCTGCACCTCTCCATCTTGGTAATAAAGATGCATGAATATTTATAAAACCAAACTTAGCTAGGCTTAAATAATTTTTAGGAATTATTTGTCCATATGCAACTACTATAACTAAGTCTGGATCTATCAGTTTTAAAAAATTATACTCTTCATCATTATCTCTTAAAGTTATAGGTGTTCTACATTCAATGCTTAAATTTTCTGCCATTTTTTGTATTGAAGATTTATTTATTTTTTGACCTCTTTTAGATTTTTGAGGTGCTCTAGTATAAACTAAACTAATAGGATAACCATTTTGATATAATGATTTTAATATTGACACCGAAAAATCTGGTGTACCCATAAAAACAATTTTTTTAAACATAGGTATTATACTACTATGCGATCAACATTTTCTTTTTTGTTTTTAGAAAGTTTTTTAATAATCATTGATTTTTTTAGTTTTGATAAATAATCAATAAATAAAATTCCCTCTAAATGATCCATCTCATGTTGAATGCATGTGGCCAACAATCCTTCAGCAACAAGAGTTTTTGGTTCACCAAAGTAATCTAAATAATTCACATTACAGTTTTTTGGTCGATCTATTTTGGCAAACTGGTTTGGAACAGAAAGACAACCCTCTTCATAGGTTGAGTCCTCATCAGCTTTCCAGGTTATTTTTGGATTAATAAAAAACATAGGAGCTCTTTCTTTTTCATCTCTACTAAGGTCCATTACAATAATTCTTTTGGGGACTCCCACTTGAATGGCCGCTAAACCTATTCCAGGTGCGGCATACATTGTTTCTAGCATGTCATCCATTAATATTTGAATATCTTTATTTACAATATCAACATTGACAGATTTTTCTCTTAAAATTTTATTTGGTTCTGTTAATATTTCTCTTAAAGCCATTAATTATGGATAAATTATAAGCTGCTTTTAGTCAAGTCACTGAGTGCAATAATAGTTTACATTAAATATAATTAGGAAGTGTTGTTATGAGAATCTCATTTCTAATTTTTCTTAATTTTAATTTACTTAACACGTTATTAATGAAATAGACGGTTTCAGGGTCTAAATCTTCTAATTTATCTTCACCAATAATTTCTACAATTTTTAACAATATAAGACCCAACTGATCATTTTGAATTAAATTATTTAAGTCTTCTGGTACAGTGAGTTTTGAAATTAAATCTAAAAAGTCTTTATTTTGTGGTACTTTTATTTCATCACTTTTCAAAGCTTGTAAAATTATAGCATCATTGATTGAAAAAAAATATTTTTTATTTTTTTTAATCTTTTTAAAAATTTGCTTTAGATCTTTATCAATTTTATTTTCCTTATATCCGTCGTCAAAAAAATATCTTAAAATTTTTGATTTATGTAAAATATCATTATTATATTTTATTTTTTTTCTTATTTGTTTTGATTTCACTAAATAATTATCTACAATGGAGGTATATCGACTTGGGATTTCTTCTTTATCTATTTTTTTAAGTAAAATGATAATTTCTTCATCAAATACTTCTGGGATATCATCTTTTTCAAAAAGATTGTTTAAAAGTAAAATTAATTCTAGTTTAGTTTCAGCTTTTTCACTTAATAAAATAGTTTGATATAATAAAGCTCTTGCCTGATAATTTGGTAAAGTTTTAATTGCTTCTTTTGCATTTAAAAACTGATCAATTTTAAATAAAAATTTTTTATAAATATTAAAAATTTCTTTTTTTTCAAATGAATTATTTGAAGCGGCTTCTTCATATAAAGAAATTAATTCTGAATTTTTTAACTCTTCTAAATCACTTGTGTCCAGCAAATTAGAAGAGGAAAGATATTTCCATATATAATCAGGAGTTTTTTCACTTGGTAGATATTCAAAATTCTTAGAAGTAATTCTTGATAAATGAAAATTTAACAAATCGTTATCCAAAACCTTGTTTGAAGTTTTTTCTGAGTAATTAAATAAATAATTCATTTTTTCTTGAAAAAATTTTTCATTAAAACCTTTTTCTAGCAATAAATCATAATTTAATTGTGCCTCTTCTATTTTATTTTCATAAAATAAACAATAAACTTTGAATTTTTCTAAATATTTGTTCTGGAAAGAATTATTAACATATTTCAAATTACCACAAGCTTGTTCAAACTTAGAAGACGACATTGCTTCATTAATTAAATATGTAGTTGCTTTTGGATCTTTTATAAATTTAAAGTTTTGATCTAATAATTTTTCAAGATCTTGGTTTCTTCTTTCTTTGATTAACCAATCTATCTTCAAGCTTAAAAATTCTTCTGAACTTAAATTGTTGCTAGGTGGGTACGAGTTAGTAAATAATGTTTTAAATAGTAAGTCTTTAGAAAATTTAGATAAATTTAGCTTATCTATTCTTGTTAAAGTTGTTTTAATTTCTAGGCCATCAGTATTAACCCACATATCTAAATTAAGATTATTAATTTCAGGATCAAACAAGCCTACAATAACTTCCTGGGATAAGCCTAATTTTTCTTCACTAATATTATTTGTATCATTTTCTACTTCTTCTATCAGAATTTTATTTTCAATTTTTTCTTCATTAGAATGTTTTTCTATTTCCTTTTTCTTTTTTTCTATCTGTTTC
>NZIO01000006.1 GCA_002689925.1 Candidatus Pelagibacter sp. | reverse complement strand
TGAAATTGTTATTGAATAATACCTGCAGTCACTTAATGCAAAAGGCGGCTTTGGTCGCCTTTTGTTATTTAGAACTACTAATTATAAGACATACTGGAGTACAAAAATGTCAATAAATGCCAAGATTAACAAATTAAACGAGGTCTCAGCGGACCCTAATTATGAGTTGATTCTTTTTGTGACTCCAGTCAGATGCTCCATCAGCAAAACTTTAGGTGGAGATAAGACCGATACGTTCAATGAAATAAGAGGTATATCAAACGTCACAACTGTTTCAGATGTTTTAGGAACTGTTAGAGAAGACGATAAGAATTATTACTCCACTGTTTTAGTTAAATTTGAACTCCAAGGTGGCCAACAGCCAAAGGATTTTAGAACAAAAATACTTATACCAAGTCTAAAAAAAATCAAAGGCTTTATAGTATATAACATTGGCGGGGTCGACCAGGTTGCAAAGTAATGTCAAATGTTGTAAAAGGTCCAGATCACTGGTTTGATCGATACACGCCTCCTCGAATTATGCAAGGATCCATTGTGGAGTTTGGAACAGACCCTGATACGGGCGTTGCCTTTCCAAGCTTTGATGTAACCATGATGGTGCTTGATGTGTATACAGATAATAAGAGTGGTGGTATAATGGCTAAAATTGCAATCTGCCCAAACAACAACCCGGATTATGTTGAAGAGCAAATAATTCCAATTGAATATCTTGAACTTGTAGAACAATAAAGGAGAATCTATGAAAAAGTTTATCGTTATCGCAGCGAGTGTGTTGCTGACGTTTTTATTAGTCCGTGAGGCCCACGCCCAGAGCACACCCTATAATTACACATACTACACAAATGCTAACAGCTACGTTTGTGCTGTCCGTGCACCTTTCGGTGAGGTTCACATAATCCATTCACGCCCGGTTACAGTCCACACTTGTCGTGACCATTATCGGTTTTTCTTTAGCAACAGCTACCCCGCCAAGGTGTTCCATGTTACAAACGGCATATATTATACTCACTGGGATACCTGGCTACAGTACAATACACGCTATCTAAATGTAAACCAGCTCGTGACCCGTCGCTACTATAATTACTATCCACACCCGCGACCCCGTGTTACATTTGAATGGGATGGCAGAATTCTTCCTCGTACAACAATCAGGACCTATAACTATAATCCGCCTGTAAGGCGATATACACAGCCTCAACGCCCACGAAGGTCGGTGGTCACTTATGGCTCCACGCGGACCACTGCGCCCCCTCAAGAAAGGCGCACGGTGCGCTCGGAGACCACAACTCGCCGAAGGACAACAACTTCTAGTAATAACAATAGTCGCCGTCGCAGTCGCGATGGCAACAGAGAGAGGCGCCGTAGGTAATGCAGCTTATATCCACCCACTTTGTTAAAACAGGAAATGTGGGATATCACGGAAATCTTTTCGGGGGCACCTTGTTGAGTTGGCTTGACGAGGCAGGCGCTGCATTTGCTGCAGAAAAGTGTGGCTCTCCGCGAATGGTTACCGTGCAGATTGCTGAGGTTATATTTAAGAAGCCTTGCCGCCCTGGCCAGATCATAAAAATATACGGCCAAGTGATGCACTACGGCAACACTTCCATCACGATGAAATTAGAAGCGAGACGCCACAGCCCCTATAATGCCTCACAGAAGGTCGTATGTACAACTGATATGACTTTTGTAAGAATTGACGGCGATGGTGAGGCTGTTCCGATTAATGAACTAATTAAGAAAGAGTTTTTAGAACAACAAGCGGAGGAATAATGCGCGTAGGAGCTGTCGCTGTTATATTTGATAGAGAAGGCAGGGTCCTAATTGCATTAAGGCCAAAAGAAGATAGGTGGATGCCGGCGAAGTGGGCCCTAATAGGCGGGAAGCTTAACGATGGTGAGTCTCCGATCCAAGCAGTTATCAGAGAAGTAGAAGAAGAGACAACACTTAAAATAAAAAACCCAACTGAGTTTTACATTTCTAAAAATGGGGAGGTGGTTTACTTTTTTACACGCGATTATGAAGGTAACGTTACTCTAGACTTTGAACATGATGATCACGCTTGGGTTTATCCAGAAAACCTAACTAATTATGATATAGTGCCAGGACTCATTGATGTAGTGAACAGGGCACAGGAAGTATCAAGAATGTATGCGTGATGTATTTAAACTTTTTGAGGGCTGGAGAAGGTATAAGAAAGACGACCATTATAGTGTCGGCATGGACCCATTTTATGGACCTCCTCCGCTTATAAATGATGTTGTTGATTGTTGGGCCAGAGAGAATGTTCGATTCTTCATTGACCTTCACAATGCGAATGGGGTCTCGTACCATGTTATGCTTCCAACTAAAGATTTGGAATTTCACATTGAAAGAGGAACAAACAAAAGCGAGTACCAATTTTTAGGCCAACAGCTCATTGAAACTGGATACCCAATGAATGCAGTCCGAATTGATGTTGGTAAAAATGGGAAAGCAGTTATTAACAGAGACGCCGAAATTGTTATGGCAGCCAAGCATGTTGGTTTAGAGCAGCTACCTGTCATATTTAATTTTCACAAGGAGGTTTAAGATGAAGCTAACAGAAAGAGCCCTGAAAGAAATCATAGCTGAGGAGCTTTCTAGCGCTGACAAAAAAGAAATAAAGAAAATGATCTCAACCGAATTAGATTCTTTTGAGAGAAAATTTAAAAAGTCCCTAAAACCCATCGTGGAAGAAGAATTAAAAAAACTATTAAAAACCAGGGACGTAAAAGCAGATGTGGCTGACATATCCAAGAAAATTTTAAAGAAACTCTACAAAGATTTGGCCTTCCAGCACCCATATATCATTGACAGAATTAAGTTATAAGAGAGATTTCTGTTTCTGACCCCTAGTTAAAATAGGGGGGTTGGTAAATGGAGAATTTATCACGCAAAAGGACATTCATCGAGTTCGTAATGAGCTTGGTGATGTCCTTTTTTGTTATTACGTCAGCGAGTTGCACTGGGCCTTTGGAGGTTAATCTTCCAAGCCTTGCGCAAGAAACGTCTGATGAGCTTACATTTCGAGAGGCATTTGATCGTCTGAGTAACGTTAGTGATCGTGCCCGCGCTGCAGCAGTTAAGGTTGTTAACATTGGGGAAGACTTTCAGGCCCAAGGGTCTGGAACCATCTTTCGTGTTGATGGTCAGTTTATTGTAATTACTGCTGCTCACGTTGTGCGAGATGCACAATCAGTTATCATTACAACACCAGATGGTCTTGGGTATTTCGGTACACCTTTGATGACTAACCACGAGCTAGATTACGCTATCTTGTTGGTGCCTGAAATTGCAGGCAGAACGCCACTTCGTTTGCGTCCTCTTCAAGAGGCACAAATGAGAGTTGGCGCCCATGTGACTTATACGGGTTTCCCGAATGGACACAATCTGCTTTCAATCAGCGGAGAGCTATCTGGGATGGCCAGAGGTCAGCATTTAATAATGCATAGCTATGCTTGGCCAGGGTCTTCTGGCTCTTGTGTGTTTGATAATCAGGGTCGCCTCGTTGGCGTCCTAAGAGCAGTGGATGTGGGACAAGCCATCTTGCCACAGATAATTGAAGATATTGTCTGGATTGTACCAGCATGGAGGATTGATTTCAGCGCTCTGCACGCTCTATTGCAGAAGTAATAATACTGGGGGGTATTACAATGGATAAGGTTTGGAAGATTAATTGGGTGCTATTCGGCGTGGCTATGGGAATCATGGTCGCCATTATGATGAGTCTTACAGGATGTAACACTTATTATCTACACGATGTTCACGATGATGAACCTCGCGACCCGAAGCCACACTATGTTTATGTTCCAGGCGATCCTGTTGACGCTGATGTCTGGGTTGATTCATTCACGCAGCCTGAGCCTTTTGACGGCATTGACATTGTATGGGTCATTGACAAGAGCTGTTCTATGCATGATGACGAAGAGCAAGTCCTTTCTGGTATTGACACCATGATGAACGCCCTCCCTGCCGGTGGGTCCTGGCGTTTGAACATGATTGGGATAACGCCAGCCCACGCCCGAGCATCAACTGAGTTCCCGCTCGTCCCTGGCGACGATGCTGGTGATGCGCTCACTATGTATGACAATATTCCTGAGTCAACAACAGAGCAGGGCTTTCTAGCCATCCACGACTATATGACAGACAACCCATATTCTGCTACGTGGATGCGTAGTGATGCAGCGCTGCTAGTTGTTTTTGTATCCGATGAGGAAGAGCAAAGTCAAAACTTCTTTCCCGATCCGCTTGACTTTGTTGATTGGTACGAGAACCAAAGGGATAACGTATATCTCGCCAGTATCATTCACGATAAGCCGGGACCAAGTTACACCGAGGGCTGCTGGTATAGTGTCAGAGACTTTGGAGAACGCTACCTAATCGCCACGGAGGAATTGGGTGGGGTTGTTATCGACATTTGTACTACAGACTGGTCTACGGGCGTCTCCGAGGCCTCCTCAAATATTCAGCCTTATGAGCGCTGGTTACTCACTCGTGTGCCGCTCGATACAACGATTGTCGTTTTCGTTGATGGTGTCCTATTTAACGATTGGATGTACAATCCCATGGATAATGCGGTGGAGTTTCTAACTCTACCCCCAGGGGGATCTCTTGTGGAGATCGGGTATACCTACTAGGGGGGTTTATGAATGGCGCAGCTTATGATACGCACGGCAGCTTTAAGTTTGGTAGGGTATACATTATGGTTCCTAGCAAGCTTCATACCTTAGAGTATGACGATGGAAACCCCAAAGCCCAAATACAAAGTTGGCACTTTATTTTCTTGTGTTCCCCGTGTTATACCAAGTGATCATTTCTCGTTCGCGATGATATTAAAGCGGCAGGTCATGGAAATAAAAGGTGGCGATTGGTCTTTTGGACCACAGTGGTATTATGATTTGGTACTATTTAGTGAAGAAACCCATAGAGTTGTCGAGACAGATCTTGACGAATTGATAAAAACTGGTATCATGACCATAATTTCAGAGGGACACGATGAGCTACAAGAAACAATTAAAAAAAAGAATTAAAAACTTTTATCCAAATATAAAAATTGGTAAGATAACTCTTCACGGGGTTTCTTATAAAATAATTATTGAAAGCCCAGTTAGCAATATGAGACAATTGGAGCAAGAACTTAGAGAGAACCTCTCCATGCCAGGCCTTTGTTTGGTTAGTCATGGATAGTGAAATTATAGAGGAAGAGTCCTCTGAAGAGGACCTTAAACCAAAGCCGCCCCCGCCTCTTGCACCAAGAGGCATAAAGACCTTCACAGTTTGTCGCCAAGCAGATGAGACTGGTATTTCAGGGACTGGTGTTGTGATTGAGGGGGCTATTTTTGCCACGGGACAGGCCATTGTTCACTGGCTCTATCCTCCCCCTCGCGGCGGCATAGCAATCTTTGATTCTCTAAACGACTTTCTAAAGGTTCATGTTCTGCCCCATAAAGAAAATAAAACCATCATAACGTTTGAAGATGGTGAACAACAAGTTTATGACTAATTAACATATGATGCTTAAAAAATGGAAAGCCTTTGTAAACGAAGGCGTCAAAGTAAAAATACGTGGTTATGTTCGTCCCGCTGATCAGTTTCATACTTTGGGTGTTTGGGAAAAAAATATAAATGAAATGCTCGCCTTGCAGACCAGAGGAATGTCTGTGAGAGGGGCGAAAATAACGATAGACCCCGAACAACCTGTGGCCTCCGATAGATGGCTGAAGTTGATTGATCACTTCTTTGGTTACTTGCTAGAGGTCGAAACTGGTCGGTTCGGGCTAACGGAAAAGAATGTTCTTGACTTCATAGAGGATTTGATCAATCATAGATTTTGGTCTATCAAGAAACAATATGAAAATTATTTTCCTGATATAGATTCATTGAAGTTTGGTTTTCTATATTCTCGTGGAGACATAGAGCCATACGTAATGATTGATCAAGAATTTACAGAACAATTCTATGGCTCTACAAATAATATCAAAACTGTTAAGCACTTTACAACTGGCCAAGGCCTGAAAAGAATCCTTGAGTCAATAGAAAATGAAGAAGATTTTGACATTTCGACCTTTACGGTTGTCGCCTCTCCCTTTTTCAGAGACGAATCTAATGTCATAGTTACCTTAGATGCAAATGTTCGGGCTGCTTTTAGAAGCGACATAAAGTCATTGGCCCTAGACAACGGCAGGCGGGCTGCCAATCTACATAGATTAGATTATCCTGGTGAGGAAACTAATATTTGTCCTAATTTGAATTTATGTGATGGCGAACTTAAAACTTCTTTGTGGAATGAAATAATTGCGACACCTGTAAAAGTAAAAGAGGTGGATGCCCCTGGTGAAGATATATTGCAAGAAGTAGAAGAATATCAAAAAAAAGTTAAAGCTAAACACTCCAAGATGAAACGCCGTTTGATAGGCAAAGGCGGTGCCAAAAATGTCCCTCCCTATAACAAAAAACCTTCATTCAAGAGGAGCAAGAGTGCTCCTGGGCCTTTTGCTGGATCTTAATGACAAAGCATGTTACAATAACTTCATATTCAGCGGATGACTTGGAATGGAACTCTGCAGAAGATTATAGACTAGCGAAGGAGAGACATGGCAAAGAACCGATTTATTTCATCTATGAAAGGTCTTGGGCAACGCATAATGTATACGCAAACGTACCAGACCTTTATTCGGAAAGCGGAGGATATAGTATTGTCAGGCGTAAGTGCGGGCCTGACGATGCTCTGTATTTATGATGATAGAAGAAGTGAACATGAACGTTGGAGACCTGGTGGTCGCAATTGAGGCGGCCTTTGAGGGTGACACACCACTGAGTGTAGGGACCACTGGAATTGTAAAGAGGATTGAACAGGGCGGTGCCTTTAATCCTCAAGTTTTGGTGTATTGGTCAAAGTACGGATACCAGAGCTGGGAGCATCCCGATTCGGTTAAAGTTGTGAGTTCTACAAAAAAATAATATTTTGATTTTTTGGCCCCCTAGTTACTATCAGGGGTCAATATGTGAGAAGTGCACTCAACATCGCTGGTCAAACTTTTATAATCAGCGGTTTTGTATTCTTTTTACTTGCAATTCCTTTATATTATACATATCCTCCTTTATATACAAGCGTGGAGGAGCATGTATCCAACTTATTATCCATGAGTAGATTTGGTTTATTTTGGACATTCTTTGGTGCTTACCCTATGTTGTTGTCTGCTGCTGTAAAACAAATAAACATAGGCGACTTGGTTAAGTGGGACAAGGAAGTAATACTTGAGTCGGAATTAGAAGGGGTCTCAGTTGGTATCGTGGTTGATAAAGATGATGACGTACCTATAGGATGGTATGATGAAGATGGAGAGAGGCAGACCGTCTCAAGATACAAAGTATTTTGGCAAGACCTACACGGTTGTGGCTGGCATTGGGAGGAAGATATTACACACTACGAGAAAGATAATACAAGTGACAAACAAGAAGCTTAATATCTCTCCAACTGAGTGGGATTTAGACTGGGCAAATTCACTAGGGCCTGGCACAAATATCCGCCCGCAGTGTGAAGATTTTGAATATCAGTTTAGTGTTGGTGACTTAGTAAAAGTTGCTCCCGGTTTTATCCAAGGTAAGCTGCAGCCGGGTGACGTTGGAGTTATAACCAAAAAGATAGTTATGTATTGCCATCAGGTTAAAAGCGATGGTCCCGCATATAAAGTGGCATGGCAAAAGGACCGCATTGAGCCAACTGAGATGAGAGAATTTAAACTCGTTCCGGCATTTAAGAGAGGGTGAGATGCTGAATTGTGGAGCACTAGTGAGACACCGGGAGGACGACGACCTATCAACTTTTGGCATTGGACTAGTAACCGAAGTGTTTACTTTATCAGTTACTTGCCCATGGGTTGCAAGAGTTTCTTGGCAGCGCCCAATTAATAAGATTCTTTATCCCGCCGAACTATTTACAATTGACAGTTTGGTGGTCTTGAGCAAATAAAATGAGAATTAAACTTGGAGACTTAGTAAAATCAAACCATACTGATTCTCGCCTACTTGACGTGGGGATTGTAATCGATATTAAGAAGGGGAAGCGTTTGCCAACTAAGATAAAAATCTATTGGCAAAGGTCTAAATTGTGCTCTCCCTGGTTGCGTCCTGGACTTTTTAAAAGAGTGAAGCAAGAAACCCTTCCCGATGGGGGGCGGGCT
>NZIO01000005.1 GCA_002689925.1 Candidatus Pelagibacter sp. | reverse complement strand
GCCATCATTAGATTTAAAATGACCACAAGTTATTTGATGTAATCTCATAAGCTGTGTAATAACTGTAGCAGATGTAACCATTTTACCATTTAAGAATGCAATAGCTTCTTGTTTCATTTGTTTGTAAACTTTCTTTTGTTCATCTGTAAGCTCTACAATTCTTTTCATATATGTTTTTTTAGGTAGGTCTAGACAATCATCTTTCAACACACGATATGAAAAAGGTTTTAGTTTTTCTGATAGTTCGGGTAAATTTCTATATCCAACTACTATTTCTACTGATCTGCCAGATACATTTATTTTTCTACACACAGCATATCTAGTTCTAAATGCGTAGTATGAAGATTGATCTAATAAAAAAGGATCTAAAAAATAACATTGTGTAAATAAATCTAAGGGTGATTTAGTAACAGGTGAGCCTGTAAGTATTCTTCTATACTTTGTAAGCGGTCTCAGTGAGACTATGTTCTTAGTTCTTAAAGCTCCAGGGTTTTTAATAGTAGTAGACTCATCTATGGCCATTAAATTCTTATGACTATTTAAAAATTTTTCTGCGAAATGCATACCTTTTTTAGTAGAAAAAGCCTCTACATTCATAATCAATATATGTAGATCTGCGCCTGTAGAAAACAAAGGTTTTAAATCTTTTGCGTTAGGATCTGTTCTCCAAAGACCAATTTTTTTAGGCACATAATCAGGCATATGATTAGGTATTTCTTGATCAAACCAGTTTTTATACACACCTTTAGGGGCTACAATTAAAGCACCATTTATCTTGCCTGCGTTATAAAGCATAGCAATATTGTCAATTAGTACCTTAGATTTACCCGTACCCATCTCCATAAAATAAGCAAAAACTTCTTTGTCCCAAGACATTTCAAGAGCTTTCTTTTGATGAGCAAAAGGCTTGCTTTTATATTTGTAATGCATAATATAATTTTACTTTCTATTGAAAGCATATATATTGTGTGTTAAACAATGTCAAGAAAGTATTTATGGTAGATTACGAAAAATTAAAACATACAGATAAACAATCTATAGTATATGTAATACAAGATATACCAGGCACTAAAGCTGGTGCGCCTAAAATTAATATTATAGGAGCAACACAATTTGGTAATCTAAAAGTTTTACTACCAGAAAACTCACAGATTATATTAAGTCCAAATTATGTCATTACTACACTTAGACAAAAATTAAAAGATTATACATCAAGAGATTATTTACTACTTACAGGCGATCCCGCCATAATTGGGGTGGCATGCTCAATAGTATCAGATATTACGAACGGAAAATACAACTTATTAAAATGGGATAAACAAGAAAGAAGGTATTATCCCGTAGAAATAAATTTATATTCTAAGGGTTGACTTATATATTATTAACCTATATATAAATAAACGAGAAAGTTATGACAATTGATTTTGAAAAAGATAGAATGCAATCTGTTGAACAGATAGATTCCGCTAAGCGATTATCGGATAAATGTTTAGAGCTTAAAGATTTAGAAGATGAGATTGCAAACGCAGAAGAGAGTGTAAAAAAATTAAAAGAAAAAGCAAAACAAGTTTCTACTGTAGAGATTCCAGCTATGATGGATGAAATGCAGATTACAAAATTAAAGCTGAAAGATGGTGAGTCCGTTGAGATTAAAAAAATATACGGTGCTTACATACCTGCTGAACAACAAGCAGCAGCTTTTACATGGCTTCGTAACAACGGCTTAGGTGATATTATTAAAAATGATATCACTGTTACCTTTGGTAAGGGCGAAGATAACAAGGCGGCAGAATATGCTGTCCTTGCAAAAGGTCAGGGGTATGAGCCAATCCAAAAGATTGGTGTTCATCCCCAGACTTTGAAAGCAATGGTTAGAGAACGTCTAGAGTCAAATCAAGATGTTCCTTCTGACCTATTCAAACCGTTTGAGGGTAACCAAACGAAAATAACAAGGAGAAACTAGAAATGAGCGACGCGAAACAAGTGACAACTAAAAAAGAAAACCTACCATCTGCAGGTTTATTTGAAGCAGATGCACAAATGGGTTTTGAGAATGTGAAGACAGATAGTCTGGCTCCACCAATTCTAAAACTTTTACAGAATGGATCAGCAGAGGCACAGAAGCGTAATGAAAAATACGTAGAAGGTGCTGAACCTGGTATGTTCTTAAACACTGTTACGAAAGTGTTATATGATGGTAACAAAGGAATACAAGTTGTTCCATGTTACTATAGATTAGAATACCAAGAATGGGCAGATTATGGAACAGGTTCAGGCAGACCTGAAATGATCTATCCTGATACTTCGGATATTCTTGACAAAACTACCAAAGGATCCGATGGAAAAGACAGACTGCAAAGTGGTAATTACATTTTAACAGTAGGTCAGCACTTTGTAATTATACTTGGTGACAAAGGTTCTGAAACTGCGATGATCTCTATGAGTTCATCACAAGGTAAAGTTAGCAGAAAATGGAATTCCATGATGAAGTCTATTAGTTTAGATGGAAAAAATGGACCATACACTCCACCATCATTTAGCCACGTCTATAAATTATCTTCTGTATTAAATACAGGTAAAGGTAATCAATGGTACGGCTATAATGTTTCTAAGGTTGGAATGTTAGAAGATGCCAACATGTATGAACGAGCTAAAAAGTTCTACTCAGGCATGGCTAACAAAGGCTAATAATAACTTGGGGGCGCAAGCCCCCAATACTTATAGTGGTGATGACAGAATTAGATAAATTTATAAATATATTTGAAGGCTCATACAGTGCCTACGGTCAAACTAGAAAAACAGAAGAGTTTGATGAGAGAGGTAAACATAAAACTAGATCTTTTATAATTAAAAAAACTCCTACTAAAAGAATGTTTCAAGAACATTTAGATGGTAGAGACCCCGCATTAGGTATCATACCAATTAATGAATCAAATAAATGTAAATGGGCATGTATAGATATTGATTTATACAATGGTTTTGACCACAAAGAATTAATTAGAAAAATACGTCAGCATAACTTTCCTTTGATTGTGTGTAGATCTAAATCAGGTGGGGCACATGTATTTTTATTTGCAGATGAGTTTTTACCAGCTGTGTTATTTAGAAGTAAATTAAAAGAAATGGCAGCTAAACTTGGTTATGCTAATGCAGAAATATTTCCAAAACAAAATAAGGTTGATATGCAGAAGGGTGGCACCGGTAGTTTTTTAAATCTTCCGTATCATAATGTAAAAATGACAATGCGATATGCAATTAAAGACGATGGTGCAGCAATGTCTATGAATGAGTTTTTTGAAGCGCATGATAAAGCAAAACTATCAGAAGATCAACTATCTAAATTGTCTATAAAAGAAGAAAAAGTTCTTGACAATTTACTCAAAGGTGCGCCACCATGTTTGGTTACAATTTCTAAACAAGGTATACCTAATGGTCAAAGAAATAACGCCTTATATAATTTTGGTGTTTATACTAAGAAAAGATTTCCTGATACATGGGATAGAGAATTATTTAAATATAACGATGCATATTGTAAACCACCGTTAGATAAAAAAGAAGTAGATACTTTAATTAAATCTATTGAAGGTAAAGAATATAATTATAAATGTAAGGACGAACCTATCGCATCTTTTTGCAACGCTAAAAAATGTGTTATGCAAGAGTTTGGTGTAGGTGATGGTCTACCAGAAACAGAAATAAAAGAGATACAAAAGTATGACTCTGATCCACCACTGTATTATGTAACCATAGGTGATGAGCAAGTAGAAGTAGAGTCACAAGATTTACATGAACCAGATAGATTTTCATCGAAATGCTTAGAACAAATTGACCAAGCTATGCCTCCAGTGGGTAAACTAATCTGGAGAAAGGCAATAAACAAATTATTAAAAAACACAATACCTATTGAAGCACCAGAGTCTACTAAAGTACATGTCCAGTTAAAAGAATTACTATCAGATTATATAAATAAAATACCAGGTAAAGATTGGAAAGATATATTACGTGGTCTTGCTTACACAGAAAACGATATAAGTTATTTTAAGTTTAAAGATTTTTGGAAGTATTTAGTTAGAACAAAAGTGTGGGACACAAAGAAATATCAAAAGCAAAAGACAGCAAGAATGTTAGAGACTTTGTTTGATGCAGAGGAGATACCAGGCAAGATAGAAAGCAAGAGTGTAAGATACATGTCATTACCTAGTTTAAAATTAGATAAGCCAAACGTTAGAAAAGATAAAATGAAGGAGGCTCCTTTTGCGTAGAATTATTATCCCTGGCCCACCAGGCACGGGTAAAACACATAGATTGATGCACTATCTTGACCAAGAGCTAAAACAAACTGAGCCTGACAAGATAGCGTACATAGCTTTTAGTAACGCTGCAGCAAATGTAGCAAAAGAAAGAATAAAGAATGACAAAATATACGTAAGCACAATGCATTCTATGGGAACAAGGGAGTGCGGTATTAATACTAAAACACAATTATTAAAAGGAGATAAATGGAAAAGTTTTAAAAACTTCTCTCGTATTTGCGCTGACTTATCTTTTGAATCTCGTATAAATATAAACGGCTATGTTGAACATACCAATCCACACATGCGTATTATAGAATTTTCTAGAAATAAAAAAATATCAATAGAAGAATCAGCTATTGAATTAGATCTACATTACACCACAGACATTTGGCTAACAGAGCAAATAGCTGCTGATCTAAACACATTTAAACAAAGTACGGGTATGATTGAATACTCTGATATGATTTCCAAGTTTGTCGAGGGAGACCAATGTCCACCACTACATTGTGTTTTCCTCGATGAAGCACAAGACCTAAGTCCTTTGCAATGGGATATGTTCTTTTACATAGAGAGCAAGTGTGATCGTTCTTACATTGCAGGAGATGATGATCAAACTATTTACTCGTTTCAAGGTGCTTCACCTAAAATATTTATAAATTTAGAAGGTAGAAAAGACCCACAAGTACAGTCACGTAGAGTGCCTAAATCTGTGCATAAACTAGCCACAAGTATTTTTCCACACATGTCTCAACGTTTGATTAAGGAATGGAAGCCAAGAGATGAAGAGGGCTCTGTTACTATGAACGCAAACTTTGAAGAACTAGAATTACATAAAGATAAGTGGATGATATTGACTCGTACGAATAAAATGTTAGAAAGGATACGTGATCATTTATACAGCATGAATTTTAGATTTGAATCAAAGGCACAAGAGTTACTTCCTAATAAAATGTTAAGTGCGTACAGAGTTTGGAAACGCTTGAACCAAGGTGCTTATGTCGATAAAGAAGATTGTAAAGATCTTTGGGATTATCTAACAGTTAAACAAGGACATCTTGTTAGGGGTTTTGCTAGCGGTAAAACACTAGAAGATGTAACATCAATAAATCTAGAGGGACTAAGAGCTGAACACGGGTTGCGAGCGACGGGAGGCTGGGAGCAGTTAAACTTTCCAGAGTCAAGTAAGTTATATATAAAAAAATTACTAGAATCAGGTGATGATTTAATGAAACCTGCAAGAATAAAATTATCTACAATACATGGTGTAAAAGGTGAAGAACAAGACAATGTTGTTTTGTTTACAGATATAGAAAGAATAATCTATGAATCAGCAAGGAGAAATCCTGACCCAGAACATCGTTTATTTTTTGTAGGTATAACAAGAGCAAAAGAAAATCTATTCGTATGCACACAACATTACGAATATCAATATAACATAGGAGCACCAATAATATGACAGATCCAGATGGACTAGAAAAAGCATTTCCCCAATCAAGGCAGGTAGGTGGGAATCACTATAAAAATTTTCACATTCAGCCGTACGAATTTATTTCAAAGAATAACTTATCGTTCTTTCAAGGCTGTGTTGTGAAATATGTTTGTAGATATTTGAATAAAAATAAGGTACAAGACTTAGAGAAGATTATTCACTATTGTGAATTAGAGATTCTAAAACTAAGAGATAAAAAGAAATAATGTTTACAGTGCAAACAGAATGGGATTGCCCAGAAAGTTTTCCTGATTTATCAGGAGAAAAATATATAGCAATTGATTTAGAAACAAAAGACCCAGATTTAAAATCAAGAGGTTCTGGTGCGATACAGGGTAGAGGCGAGATAGTTGGTATAGCCGTAGCTGTTGAGGGATGGAAAGGATATTATCCGATAGCTCACGAAGGTGGCGGTAACATAGACAAAAGAACTGTATTAGAATGGTTTAAAAAAGTTTGTGCGACAGACTCTTATAAAATATTTCATAACGCAATGTATGACGTGTGCTGGATTAAAGCTTACGGTATACCTATCAACGGACATATCATGGATACTATGTTGATGGCATCTTTAATTGATGAGAATAGACTATGGTACACACTAAATAGTATATCATATGATTATTTAAGAGAAGTTAAAGACGAGAAAGCTTTAAAAGAAGCTGCAGACTCTTGGGGCATAGATCCTAAAAAAGAATTATATAAATTACCAGCAATGTATGTAGGAAACTACGCAGAGCAAGATGCAAATTTAACGTTAGAATTATTTAAAAGGTTGTCAACAGAAATACAAAAGAAAAACTTAGTAGAGATTTTTGATTTAGAAACACAATTGTTTCCGTGTTTAATTGATATGAAGTTTAAAGGGGTTCGTGTCGACGTAGAACGTGCTCATAAATTGAAACAGCAGTTATCACAAGAGGAAGCGCTACTCCTAGAAGAAGTAGAAAAACAAACAGGAATAGATGTTCAAATATGGGCAGCAAGATCGATAGCCAAAGTGTTTGACAAACTTTCCTTACCCTACGCCAAAACCGAGAAAACTGGGTCACCTTCATTTACTAAAAATTTCCTTTCCACGCATAATAATTCTGTAGTTAAAAGTATAGCAAAGGCTAGAGAGATAAACAAGGCACACACAACATTTATAGATACTATATTAAAACACAATTACAGGGGTAGAATACATGCCGATATAAACCCTATAAGGTCTGATCAAGGCGGTACAGTTACAGGTAGATTTAGTTATTCAAACCCAAACCTGCAACAGATACCAGCTAGAAATAAAGATTTAGGTCCAATGATTCGTTCTTTATTTTTACCAGAGAAAGATTGTAAGTGGGGTTGTTTTGATTATAGTCAACAAGAGCCAAGACTTGTAGTTCACTATGCAGCTATGACAGAGCCAATATCTTACGATAAATCTGTAACAGACATAGTAGAAAAATTTAATAACAACGACATAGACTTTCACCAAACAGTTGCAGATATGGCGAGTATATCTAGAACGCAAGCTAAAACAATTAATTTAGGATTGTTCTATGGTATGGGTAAGAAAAAACTACAAGCAGAGTTAGGATTAGGCACAAAAGAAGAAGCAGAAAAACTTTTTAATAAATACCATGATAATGTTCCTTTTGTTAGAGATCTAATGGATTCAACATCTAGACTCGCACAAATATCAGGATCTATCGGAACTTTATTAGGGCGTAGGTGTAGGTTTGCAAAATGGGAACCTAATCAATTTGGTATGCATAAACCTATGGAACTTGAAGAAGCAGAAAGAACTTATGGTAGAAAAAATATACGAAGAGCTTTTACATACAAAGCATTAAACAAATTAATACAAGGCTCTGCAGCTGACATGACTAAAAAAGCTATGTTGGATCTATATAACGAAGGCATCATACCTCACATACAAATTCATGATGAGTTAGATATCTCTGTTAAAAACGAAGGCGAGGCAAAAAGAATAATTGAAATTATGGAAAATGCTGTTAGTCTAACTGTTCCCAATAAAGTTGATTACGAATCAGGAGACACTTGGGGTGATATTTATGGATAACTATGGCTTATTTAAATGCAAACATACCGGTAGAGTACGCACAAATCAAAAGAGAATATCTCTATGATCTTAAGAAACACCACGGGGAAGTCGAAGACTGTATTATTTTCGGCATATCATCTATTACGGGGAAGTCTATTCTTTTTCATGCAATTATGGAGAATGGTGCAATCTTTTATCGTTTACCAATTACGGCTTTTATTCAACGTGGTTTTCAACCGAAGTCTGTTCCCAATAGGAGACTTGATGAATTACAGCTTTGGAATTGTTTTAGTTATTACCCTTCTGTTCATACTTGGGATATCCTAGAAGCTCAAGCTGGTAAATACATAGGAAAAGATAAAAAATGGCATCCAGGTAAGTATTTATTTACTGTTGACTTTGCTCACCCTGAAAGTAATATACTTGACACGGATCATTCAGAGATACCGCACGAGCATAAATGCGCTCACATCATAGCCCTAGACGATGGGAACTATGCAGCACAACCTAACAACAGATGTATTTGGGATATACCTTCTTT
>NZIO01000004.1 GCA_002689925.1 Candidatus Pelagibacter sp. | reverse complement strand
TCAAAAACTTATGATTAATGAAGTTCCAGTAGATGCTATAGCTCAAACAGTATTGGTAGAAGGATTTAGGCAAGGTAAGTTTAATCCTGATTTAGCTTTACAATTATTAGAGCCTACTATGTATATGTTATTAGCTATTGCTGAAAAATCTGGAATAGAACCTACATTAGATGCAGAAAGTGATGAAGATGATGAAGACCTTGATGCAGAAGAAGCTGCACAAGTAAAAGCAGATAGTAAAACATTTATGAAAGAAAGGGGTCAAAGATTTCAAGATGCTAGAGTTTTTAAACCTCAATCTGCTTCAGTTGGTGTAGATATAAAAGAACAATTAGATAAATTAGATGTAGAAAAAATGCAACAAAGTATTTTACAAAAACCTAAACCAGAACTACAATCACAAGAAAGTTTGTTAGGTAAAACAGGAGTTTAAAGATGGCTGATAATGATATAGGAAATTTAATCAGTAACTATGGAGATATGAGTATTGAAGAACTTGGAAGTTCTTTATTACAACGACAATCAGATATAGCAGCACAAAGAGCTAAAGAAGCTAAAAAGAATAGAAAGTTTCAACAAGCTATAGGTTTATTAACAGCAGGTCAAGCTGTTTTTAAAAATGCTGTTCAAAAAAGATTAAAAGAAGCAGATGATGAACTATCTTTTAATTTACAAGATAATGCTGAACAATCTCAACAAATAAAAACTTTAGGTAGAATAGGTGCAAACATGCCAGACCAAGCGTGGTTTGCAGAAAGAAAAGACATGGATGTGAATACTCTAACTAAAGAAATAATGGAAGATGATAGATATGGTAAAAATTTACAACAAAATTTAGCTCCTGTTATTGATGCAGCTATTAAACAAGGCATACCTGAAGAAGAATATCCTTTGTTTAAAAAAGGCACATCTGAATATGATACAACTTTTCAACTTGGAATGCATAACTTAATTAGTAATTATGTTTCTCCTTATGTTGATTCAAAAGGTAATAAAACAGGTAAACGTAATTTTGAAATGTACGAAATTGAATTAAGAAAGTTATTAAATGCAAGAGATTTAGATTCTGCAAAATTATATGAACAAGCTATAGCTATTACACCGGGTCGTTTAAATCAAGTTGAAAAAAGATATTATGCTAGATTAAAAGATGAATATGCTAATAGAGGATATATTGAAAGTTTTAAAGATATATTTAGAAAAGTAGGTAGAAGACAAGAACAACAAGGAAAATTAAATATATTTAGAGGTATAGAAAATACAGATGTTTATGGTTCTAATATAAATGATATCTTAACAACTTTAAATATTGAAGGTCCTTTAATTACTTCTATAGATAAATCATTAGCTCAATATAGAGGAAGTGCTACTCAAGCTTTAGTTAGTGCTAAAGCAGACCCTGATTTAATAGCAAGAAGTTCTTTAGCTATTGATTCTTTTGGTAGAAATTTAGGTAATAAAAAATTATATAATTCTGATAATACTTTAAAAATGTCTGAACGTGGGTCTTGGTCTTGGGGAAGATTTATGACAGATATTAATAAAGATGAAGCTCAAAAACAAGCCTTTGCAAAAGACGTAGCTGGTTTAACTAACGCATTCCAAGATGATACAGACTTTGCTTTAGCTGCTTTTACTTCTTCATTAGAAGATAGAGGCGAAGAAGTAACCGATGATATGGTACAAGAATTTTATCAAAAAATAACAAGCCCAGATAATGAAATGTATAGAATGAATATTGCAATAGCTGTAGCAGCTAATGAAGGTTTTCAAGAAGGAGGAGGGTTACTTAAAGGTAAACCTGAATATTACAGAACTAGTTTTGATGAAATAGTTCGAGATTATAAATACGATAGATTTAAAGGAAGCATACCTGTATTGTTAGGAGAAGGTATTGCTGTTCCGTCAGAAACTAATACAGGAAATTATCAAGAAGATGCAAGTTATAATAAAATGAGTGTTGAAGATAGAAAGATTGCATTTGATAATCAATTAAAGTTTATTGAACAAAGTAAATTAAGTCAAACTTCAAAAATGAGATTAATTGAAAATTTATTTGATAATGTAAAACAACCAGAATTTACTACTCCTCAAGAATATTTAGAAGCTTACCCACCTGAAAGTAGAGTACAACAATCTAGACTTATATATATGCCGGGACCGGGAGGAGGAAGTTTAGTTAGCGTCCCAACTAATGTAGGTCAAAAAAAAAATATAATAGTTGAAGATAAACAAGTAAGTGATTCTATTTATAAAAAGAAAGCTGTAGGTAAAAAAGTAACTTCAGAAGCTATAAATGTTATAGTAAATATGGGTTCAGAAAGTGAAAAAGATAAAAAAAATATAATAGGTTTTTTAAATGATACTGCTAATATGGAATCTACTTACGGAACACATCGTAATACTTTTACTAATAAATCAGGTGCTAGAGGAATTATGCAAATAGTACCCAGTCAATCTTTAGCAGAATTAAAAAGAAGAATAGATATTAAAAATCCAACAATGGTAAAATATAATGAGAAATTAAAATCAAATTTTAATATTGATTTAACAACAGTAACTGCAGAAGATTTAGAAATACCAATAGTTAATGTAGCAGTAGCTAGAGGATATTATATGATTTTTCCAGACCCTATTCCTACTGATAAAGTAGAACAAGCAGGTTATTGGTTAAAAAATTATAACACAGGAGATGGAAATGCTACTGTAAATATATATTTAAAAAAGAACGGATACGATAATTTAATTAAAGAATAAAATAATGAGAATACCATTTGGTCAAACTACAAGTTCAATAGTAGATTTATATAATGAACTAACTCAAGACGAGACTCAAAAGCCTAAAGATATGCAAGAGGGTATCAATCCTCTTTATCAGCAAATACCAGAAGTTAAAACTGATGAAATACAACAGGCTAAAGATTCTATTGTTGGCAATATTCAAAAAGAAATTGAAGAAAATATTACGCCTCCAAGTACTGTCCAAACTAAAAAAAGTTTAACACAGTTAGCTGATGATGAAGAATTTTCTACAAGAGCTGAAAGATTTTTAGAAGGTATTGAAAGTAATGAAAACATATTTGAATATCTTAGAGATTCTGAATATAGTTTAAGTTCTGCTGCTGTTCGTTCTTTTCAAACAGGTAAGTGGACAGAAGAACAAAAAGACGATTATGTTTATTTAAGAAACGAATTTCAAAATGCAAACCTTAAAGGCTTTAGAGAACATTTTGGTTTAGTAAAAGATTTATCAGGTGATTTACTTTTAGACCCATTAAATATTCTAGCTGCTATGTTTGCAATACCAACTGCCGGTGCTAGTGTAGCTAGTCGTGCTGCTTTAGGTGCTGCAGCTCAACAAAGCATGAAAGCTTTTACTAAATCTAAATTAAAAAAAGCAATTACTAAAGAAACTACAAAAGACTTTGCTTTATTTGGAGCTGCTGAAGGAATGGCTTGGGAAGGACTCCATAATTATTTTATGCAAGATATGAATGTAGATTTAGATTTAATTGATTCTATAGATTTATCTCAAATAAGTGCTTCTGCATTAATTGGTGGTACAATAGGTGCAGGTATAGGTGGTGCTGTTGGTGTAGGAATGGGTAGAAGATACTCTAGATTTGCTGAAAAAGAATTTAGATATGCTAATGAAGATGCATTTGGATTTGTAGGACCACAACAAAGAAAAGTAGAGTTAGACCAATGGGAAATTGACCAAGCTTCTCAAAATCCTTTAAACTTAGACGAAGAATTTGTAGGACCTACACAAGAATTTATTGGACCT
The DNA here is from genome assembly GCA_002689925.1 of Candidatus Pelagibacter sp. Lineage (GTDB taxonomy): Bacteria > Pseudomonadota > Alphaproteobacteria > Pelagibacterales > Pelagibacteraceae. The sequence continues at coordinate 3,884 of NZIO01000004.1, read as the reverse complement.
TTACCAGAAACAGATTTTTTAAATAAACAATCTTTTTCACAAAGATTTAAAGAACGATTAAAAAAGAAAATTCCTTTTGATACTGAAAAAAGAAAAAGACAACATCAATTAAATTGGATAATGGCTAGAACAACAGGTAAAGCTACTACAGAATTTTTAGAATACGCTAAAGACTCTCCAGCATTACAAAACTTTTTAAGAAAAATAAGATATGATTATGATGTTGGTCTTATTACTGTCGGTGAGAGAAGTGTAAAAAAAGCTACATTAAAAGACGGTACTGAAAGTAAATGGTCTTTTGGTGAATTTGTTGGAAGAAAGTTTGGTCAATATCATTATGGACTAAATAAAGCTTTAAATACTTTATATAGAACTGGATGGTTTGCTCGTATAGATAAAGAACAAAACGATACTTTATATGCTTTATTGTCTGATAAAAATATTGGTATTAAAAAAGGTGAAGGTAAAATTACTATAGATACTCTTTTAGAAAGAGGAAAGTATAATTCAAAAATTAATGAAACACCTCAAGTTTTTAAAATTGATGCTGATGTTGCAGATGCTTATAGAGGTGTAAGAGCATTACTAGATGATGCTTTTGATGATGCACAAGAACTAGGATTATTTAAAACAGGGACTCTTAATAAAGGTGGTTTCTTTCCTAGGCTTTATAAATTTGATGTACTTTCTAAAAAACCAGATGTTTTTGCACAAAAATTAATTAGAGCAGGACATGCAGACCCTGATAATTCAGTAGTCGAAATGGATATAATATTATCAGATGGAACTAAAGGTACTGGTAGACCTGCTGATGCTAAAACTATGGATGATGAAATATTTCAATTAAGTGAAAAATATCAAGTAAATAGTTTTGAAGAACTAGCTAAAAAAGAATTAGACGTAGATGTAGCTGCTGGAAGAAAAACAACTTATACTAAACAAGAATTAGAAAATACAGCTAAAGAATTAAAAGCTAAAGAAATTGTTCAAGGAATGATTGATGAAAGATATACTCCTTATGAATTAAGAAAAGCAGGTGCTAATAACTCTTTAGGATTTTTTCAAGCTAGAAGATTTAATAATTTAAAAGATAGTGATATTGCAGAATTTTTAGAAACAGATGTTCAACAAGTATTAGAAAATTATTTTACTAATATGGCACAATCACAAGGACGTAAAAAATATTTTGGAAATACTCTAAGAGAATTTGAAACTGAAAGACAATTAATAATGAATGAGTTAATGGAATCAGCTTTAAAAAGAGGTTTAAATAAAACACAAGCTAGACAAGAAGCTGAAGAAATTTCAAAAGGAGTAGGTGATGTATTTAAAAAAGTTACTGGCTTAGAAACTTATCAAAATAGTGTGTTTAGAAATACAAAATTTGGTAGAGGATTTAGTGATGGTACTAAATTAGTACAACAAATGGCTCATTTACCTTTTGCAACTATTTCTAGTATAACAGAACCATTAATTTTATTAAGTCGTGCAAATCCCGGAGATGTAAAAGAAACTGCAAAAAGTATAGGTACAAGTATTGTATCAGAAGGTAAAAATACTTTTAAAAGATTATTTGACAATCTTTCAAGAACTCAAATAGGTGGTAAATACGGAACTCCTGTTTTTAAAACTGGTAAAAAAATAAAAGGTTTTAAAGATATTGATGATGAAACATGGTCAGAACTTTATCAAACTGGATTAGCTTTAGAACAAGCAGTAATGCAAAGAATAGAGGGATTAGCTGGAGAAGCATTAGGTAATGAAAAACTTAGAAACATTCAACAAATGTTTTTTAAAACAAACATACTTACACAATGGACAAAAGCTGTTCAACTTGCTGCATTTACTACAGGTAAAAGATTAATAAAACAAAACGCAGAACAATTATATTATGGTAAAACTTTAGTTGGTAGAAAATTAACTAAACAAAATAAAAAGTATTTAATAAATCAATTAAATGAATTAGGTATTGATGAAAATGAAGCTTTAAAATGGTATAAAGGTTCATTAGATAAAAATGGTAAATATGATATAAACAAAGCTAGAGGAATGAATGGTAAAGGAGAAATTATTCAAGACCGATATGGTAATGTTACTTTTAATACTAATTTTTATAGTAAAGATTATTTAAATGCTGCAAATAGATTTACTAAAGAAATTATTTTAAACCCAACTACTGCAGAAGCTAACAGACCTTTATGGTTTTCACATCCAGCATCTCAATTTTTAGTACAATTTGCTGGTTATCCTACTGCTTTTAACAATACAATTTTAAAAAGATTTGTTAATGAAGGATTAAATAATCCGGGAACAGCAAGAGAAAAAACAATAGCAACTGCTATGTTAATGACATCAGTAGCTTATTTAGGTAATGAACTTAGAAGTAATGGAAAAGCTACTATTGATTATGAAACAGGAGAAACAAAACCTATATATCAAATAATGGGAGATGCTGCTAGACGTACTGGATTATATGGACCTATTGATTATGCATCTAGATTTAATTCTGAATTTAGTAGAAATTCAGGGGGAATTGCAGCAATTATAAAAGCTTTTGGTGGTCCAACTGTTCAAGATGGTGTTGATGCTCTTATTTATAGAAAAAATTTAGCAGAAGTAGGTATAACTAATGTACCTTTTTATTCTGCTTATGATTTAATATTTGGAACTGGTACTAAAAAGAATTTAAGAAGAATTGCTGCAGGTAGACCTAAAGAAAAATTAAAAAAATTCACACCTATTAAATATTCTAAAGGTGGGATAGTTAAAAATGTACCTAATGTTACAGACGAGCCTGATGAAATGATAAATAGAAATACAGGATTACCGTTTAACGCAACCTCAGAAGCTGCACAAGACATTGAAGATAGAGAACTTAAAGGACAAATGGAAGGATTAGGATTAAAATGAACATAGAACTATGTAAAGAACAAATTAAAAGACACGAAGGCGAAGTACTAAACATCTATGAAGATAGTTTAGGTTATAAAACTCTAGGAGTTGGACATCTTTGCAAACCCGAAGACCCTGAATATGGGTGGGCAGTAGGTACATCTGTATCTCAAGAAGTTGTAGACATGTATTATAAAAATGATTTTACTACACATTTAGCAGAGACTATACATATCTTTGGAAGTGACGAAGCTTTTTATAATTTACCAGAAAGAATACAACATGTATTAGTTAATATGTGTTTTAATTTAGGTGGTACAAGATTATCAAAATTTAAAAATATGATTAAAGCTTGTAGAGAACACAACTGGAAAGAAATGGCTGTACAAATGGAAGACAGTCGTTGGTATGGTCAAGTGGGTAGAAGAAGTAAAGAATTACAAGATATAGTATTAGGAGTATGAAATGAAAGCATTATTAAAAAACATAGTTGGAGCTGTTGCACCTACATTAGGAACTGCATTAGGTGGACCAATGGGAGGCATGGCAGCTAATATGATAGCTGATGTCTTAGGATGTCCTAACAATACGAAGGCAATAGAGAAGGCTGTAGCAGAAGCTACTCCTGAACAAATGTTAGAACTTAAAAAAGCTGAGAATGATTTTGAAATACAAATGAAAGAACTTGAAGTTGATGTATTTAAATTAGAAGTAGCTGATGGTCAAGATGCTAGGAATAAATTTAGTAAAGATTGGACAGCACGTATCATGGGTGTAGCTGTTGTAGGTGGATTTATGGGATACATATTTCTAGTAACATTGCAACCACCAGAACAAAATAGTGAAGCTTTAATAAATTTAGTATTAGGTTACCTTGGTGGTTTAGCTAGTGCTGTTATTAGTTTTTACTTTGGGGCTTCTAATAGCCCTGACAAATAGGAGATAAAATGTCAAGAGGGGATATAAATTTAGGGTTTATTGGACCATTATTT
>NZIO01000003.1 GCA_002689925.1 Candidatus Pelagibacter sp. | reverse complement strand
TTTTTAACATTTTTTTAAAGATCTACTACGCTTATTTTTATAGATTTTCAAGTCTGAATTTTAAAGTACTAAAAATTAAAATAATTATCTTTACAAAAATCTATAACCGTTAAGTTGTCTATTCCATTATAATGGTGTGTGCCTTTAATATTTTTTAGAAAATTAGGTTTAACATCATATAGCTTATTTTCACTATATTGACTTTCACTAAGTTGATTAATTTGATTTAGTGAAAAACTTTTTCCATAAATATTAAAACCAACACTTTGTGCAACTCGATGAATTTTATCATTTTCAAAAATTAATCCCCCATTTCTTGCTTTCAGGGAATCAATAAATATTGGATTGGTGTCATGTTTAATCCAGTTATCTGTAATGGGACCATTCTTAGAATAAAATATATTTAATTCTGAAGAATGATCATTTAAATCTGAATTATCAAGGTTTGTTAATAACCACCATTTATTTTTATATTTAAAAATCATAGAATCTGAGGCTGATACATTCTTCATTATAATTTTTTTTAGATTCCATTTAAGTGGAAATTCAATAGACTCGTAAATTCTAATTTCTTTATTTCTACTACTTTCAGGGCACATAAATATTTTACCATCAAAATTAAAAATATATGGAAATGATAAATGAAAACTTTCTTGTAGGCATACTCCCAATCGTTGATAAGCATTGTTATTAATTTCGTAAACTGCAACATGTCCTTTTTTTTTTAAATAACTATACTCTTCGAGAAAACAATAATACTTGTTATTATATTTATATAAAAAGGGATCAGCTAAATAGTGATTTTTAGGATTTTTAATTACGTTTAAATTTTTTAAAGAATTATTTTTCCAATTCTCATTACTAAAAGCGACATGCCAATTACTTTTTTTTAAAAAAACATACTTAAATATAACTTTCTTTAAAATTCGCGAATAAGCAAAAAACATATAAAATAGTATTTGGATAAAAGTAGGGGTTTTTAAAATATTTTTTATATCTTCTCTTTTTTCTAATGATTGAGGAAATGATTTATTAATAATTATAAAATCAATAATTTTTTTAAGGTAATAAGATTTTTTATTGTCACTAAACTTCCTGTTTAATGAAAATATTAGTTGTGTGGAAAAGTTACCCTCGTAGATTATATTTTGAGTACTTTCTTCTTTTTGTATAGTAAGTGAAAAATTAGTTTCAGGCTGATTATTATATACTTCCCAAAAACCTGGTGGATTATTTTGATTTTGAAATTTTCTAAAAATATTAGAAGATATTATTCCAAACTTTGATAATTTGAATGCTTCCCCCTTAAAATTTTCTGGGGTTAAATTAACTATTATGTCTAGGTTTAGATTAGTAATATTTTCAATATCATCTTTTTTAAAAAAATTTTTATCATTTAATATTATTTTATTATTGGGATATTTTGGTAATTCTAACTCTTCAGACTTTGAAAAAAAATTTTCAAAGATTAAAATGCAATTGAGAAAAAAATTTATTAATTTATTAGAATTATTATTGATAACTAAAATTTCAATTGCTAAATTTTCTTTGTTAATAAGCCATCTTATTAAATCAGAATTTTCTTTAAGTTGTAACTTTGAATTGATAAATATTCCAATTTTAGTTTTATTCATAATTTTTTAGTATAATGTTGCATTGAAGGAATTACTCCTCTTACACCACCTTGAGGATTTTTTACATCACCATCGCGTCTAGGTATTAAATGAATATGACAATGCATTATGGATTGACCTGCTGTTTTTCCAGAATTAATACCGATATTAAATCCTTTTACTAAATTATCTTTTTTTTCAATGTTTCCCTTCATGTCTAGTATTAACAAGTTACAAGCAATAATTTCTTTTTGGGTTAAGCTAAAATAATCTTTTACATGTCGTTTTGGAATAATTAAACAATGCATTTCTGATACTGGATAAGAATCGTAGGTTGAATATGCAAGATCATTTTCAAAAACTATTTGATGTTTTTTTGTTTTACAAAATAAACATTCACCATCAATTTTTTTTTGATTCATTTTAGTTTTTTAATACAGGAAATACAGGATTAGATTTTTCAAATAATTTTTGGTATTCTTGTTTTATACATTTATTCTCAACATATTTTATTTTCGCATCTTCAGAAATTTTTTTAGCTTCTTCATGTTGGATTCCATATTGTAACCATAAAGTTTTAGCTCCAACTTTAATTGCTTCTTTTGCAAAAGCAGGTGTTTCTTTTGATGGACGAAATATATCTACTATATCTATTTGTTCTGAAATTTTTTCTAAGCTACCTAATACAGTTTCTCCATTTATTGTTTCTCCTTCTGCAAAAGGATTAACTGGTATTACTTTGTATCCAAAACCTTGCATATATTTCATAACTATATTTGCAGGTTTTCTTTTTAAATTTTTTGGATCTTCACCTTTTTTTTCTGAACTTACCCCAACCATCGCTATCGTTTTAGAGTTTTTAAGAATATCCTTTATTTGATCATCACTCATTTATTGCTCCACTTGGGTTTTCTTTTTTCTAGAAAAGCTGAGATCCCTTCTTTAGCATCTAATGTCATCATATTTTCAGTCATAATTTTACTAGTAAAATCATATGCTTGGTTTAAAGGCATCTCCAATTGTTTGTAAAAAGCTTTTTTACCAATTTTTATAGTTACGTTTGATTTAGATGATATTCTTTTTGCTATATTCAAAACTTGCTTTTCAAGTTTTGAGTTAGGAAAGTAATCATTAATTAATCCAATTTCTTTTGCAAACTTAGCGCTTATGGGATCTCCAGTTAAAAGCATTTTCATTGTTTTTTTTCTTCCTACATTTCTACTTACTGCTACCATTGGTGTACTACAAAACAAACCTATATTAACCCCTGGTGTAGCAAAAATAGCATCTTGAGTGCTAAATGCTAAATCACAAGTGGCCACCAATTGACATCCAGCTGCAAAAGCAGCTCCGTGAACTTTTGCAATTACAGGTTTTTTGTTGTTGACTATACTTAACATTAGTTTTGAGCAAAGATTAAATAATTCTTGATATTTTTTTTTATTTTTGAATGATCTTATTTCCTTTAAATCATGGCCGGCACTAAAACCTTTGCCAGAACCTTCTATAATAATAACTTTAGTTTTCTTATCATTGTCAAAAAACCTAAATGCTTTAATTAAAGATTTAAGAGTAATAGAGGATAATGCATTATAACTTTTGGGTTGATTGATTGTTAAACGACCAATTCCATTACTTGATATTTTAATATTAATATTTGGAATGTTTTTCATAAAAAAAAGTTAAAAATTATTGAAAAATATATACTTTTAATTACTGAAAAGAAATATTTACATCTGGCTCAGCACCATAAAGACCAGTAGATGTGCTAGTACAAGAACTTGCCAAGCCTAAAGCATTAGTAGTTCCAAATGCCAATTTTGTTACTGGAATTCTTGTAGTTATAACTATTGGTGTTATCGCCATTGTATAATTCAAATATTCATGACCTGCTTCAATTTCTCCAGCATCAGCTGCTCCTGAACCGTTTGATTCTGCTGCTGATCTAATCTCATCACCATTGCCCTTACCAACTACTGCCATGTATGCTGTTGTAGATCCAAGATCTCCACTACTAGTTGATCCAGCCGCAGTAGTAGATGCAGTTCCATTGTTGCCTGTTTTGGTATAACAGGTTCCTACATTCCCTTTAATAGTAATTGCTCTTTTCATCGTAACTTTCATGTGTGTGTATTTTATGCCAGCCTTAAGTGCAACTAAACTTCCATATTGAGCTGCTGTAGCGCCCGCTGCTGTGTTAGCAATATCAATACTACCAGATTCTCCACTTCCTAATTTCACAGGGTTTTTACATGTAGCCAAGGTGCTTCCATCTTCACACATTACTAAATATGTCATTGTAATTTTATATTCTGTGGCTTCTCCAGTGGCTGCATAAGCTGAAGATTTAAAAACTAATAAACTTATTAAAATTAAAAATATTTTTTTTGTTAAATGCATATACCTATTGTGATGTAATAATCACCGCTCCTTGTATTTCCACTGTTATAACATTATTTCTTTTCACCTTATCAGAAAGATGTCCTTTCATTGAGCTTTGATCTTCAAAGATATTTGAATCCCAAAGGCCATCTACTAAAGTTGTAATATTATTATTTGGTGGATATTTATATGTTAAATTTGCGACATTAGTTGGTCCATCAAAACCATGTCCTATATCTCTACCAAAATCAAATTGTAAATAAGGTGTTAAAGCCATTTCAACTGCATAAATATTTCCTCTCGTGTGTGAAGCAGCTTCATCCTTTTCATGGTTATATCCAGTCCAACTAAACTTTGCCCAAGGCATATGTGGTAAAGGACCTCTAGCATTGTAATCGGTTCCTCCAAGTGCTTGTTCTTCTGTTCCACTAACATTTTTAGCCTTAGACAATCTAAAATACTTATTTATATTAAATTCAAAAAGTGAACCTCTAAGTTCCATACCAATGCCAAGTCTTTCATGATCTTCTGTAAGTTCACGATCATAAAAACCATTTAAACCTATCATTGTGGATTCGTCTTGACTTAGGCCTCTATAACCAAATCCTAAGTTTGCAATATATCTTTCGTCACTCCCTACATCGTTGTTTTGTAAACTAAATTGGGTAAAAAAATTACTTCTTTCACTTTTTGCAATATCTCTAACTGCTAAAATTGAAAAACTTGGTTCTCTAGACTCTTTGGATTTAAAGTCAAATTCTGTTATTCCATCCCCAGGTATCAACTCATGAACATATTGGGAGATTTTATTTAAATCTTTTTTCAAATTTCCTTCAGCATAGCTATGATGCTGAATTGAAGCTGTTAAGAAAATAATTAAAAATAATTTAGTTACTATTTTCATAATAAGTAAAATCTAACAATTTTTTTAAAAAAATCTATCAAAAAAAGTGTTGTTTTGTCTATATTAATAAAGTTTATTTAGTAAACCTATACTTAATTATACAATAAATTGCTTTAAAAGCATCAATGGTAGTAATTTTCTTTCCTTCCAAATATGTTCTGCCAGAGTATGAAATGCCAACTTCAAATATCTTTAAGTTTAGTTTTGCAATTTTTTGAGTAACCTCAACCTCAAAACCAAATGAGTCTTCTTTTAAGTTTAATCTTTTTAAAATATCAGTTTTAAAAACCTTGTAACCAGTTTCTATATCTTGAAAATTTAAATTAGTTAATAAATTTGAAAAAAGAGTTATTAAAAAATTTGCAATTCTATGATGAAAGTACAAAATTCTTTTTTCTGATGATCCAGAAAATCTAGATCCATAAACTACATCAGCTTTTTTTTCAAAAAAAGGTAATAATAATTTTTTATAATCCTCAGGTGAATACTCTAAATCAGCATCTTGTATTAAAGTTATATCTCCTGTTACCTTCTCAAGTGCTAGTTTAATTGCAGCCCCCTTTCCTTTATTTACCTCACCTATTACCAATTTATCATATAAGTTAGATGAATTTTTTAAAATATCTAATGTATTATCAGTTGATTTGTCATCTGATACAATAATTTCGATGTTGAAAGTATTTTTTTGTAAGTTTATCTTTTTAAGAACTTCAATTATATATTTTTCTTCATTATAACAAGGAACTATTACAGAAATTTTCATGATTTTTAAATTGATTGATATTTTATTATTTTTTTCAGTTTATATATTATCATTTTCTTGCATAGCTGGATATGGAATAATTTTAAATAAATATATATATAAAGACAATTTCCACAAAAATAATTTTCAACTGTGCTTTGATGGTTTTTTATTATTATTAATATTAAGTTTTTTAATTTATTTATTTTTAGATACTAATAAATATTTTAATGTTTTTCTACTTATATTTGGCCTTATTATTTTTATAAAACATCAAAAATTTCAAAACAAAATAAAGCAAGATTTTTTATTCTTATCTTTATTTTTTGTGGGGTTATTAATATCTAAAAGTCATGATGATTTTGTATTATATCACTTTTTACACTTAAAAGAATTAACAGAAGTTAAGCTGCAACTAGGTTTGGCAAATCTATCTCCTCGATACGCTTATTCATCTATTTTTACATATATTCAAATTATTTTTTATGTACCCTATTTTGGTTTTAAATTATTTCACCTGCCGAGTTTTTTAATTTTTGTATCTTTGTTAGGTCATTTATATCATTTAATTAATGATAAAAAACAACATGTTAATAATAAAATTTTTTACTCAACGCTATTATTATTTTGTATTTTAAAATTTACAAGACTTAGTGAATTTGGATATGACTATGTAGCACAATTTATTTTGTTATATCTTTTTGTTCAAATAATTGATTCTAATTATTTTTTATTCAGAGAAAAGTTAAAGTTAATTAATTATTTTATTTTTGCCATTTGTGTTAAAATAACATCTATTTTATTTTTTCCTATAATCTTTTTATTATATAATAAAGATATATTTAAAAATTTATTATCTAATTTAAAAAAAAATTTTTTAGTTATTTCATTACTTTTTTTTCTAATTTTTACTATTATAGGAAATAGTTTCATAAAAACTGGATGTGTTTTTTACCCATTAAATAACACTTGTTTAAACAAAAAAATAGTTAGCTGGTCCATTGATAAAAATGAACTAAAAAAAGTACAAAACATTGTAATATACTGGGCAAAATCTTTTGCTCATCAGTCAAAGGATAAAAGCATTGAAAAAGAGATATATTTAAAAAATTTTAATTGGGTAGATAATTGGATCAATCAACATTTTTTTTATAAAATATTTGAACATTTGTTAATCTTTATATTTTATTATCTAATTATTTTATTTCTGATAGGAAAAAACTTTACTAAATATAATTTTTCTACCAAAAAAATAGTGCTTTTTGGTTTATCCTCTTTATCTATATTGCTTTGGTTTAGTCTTATTCCTCAATTAAGATTTGGTTCAACAGTAATAATTATTTTTATTTATAGCTTATTAAACCTATTTTCTAAAAATGTTCAAAGTATTTCTATTAAAAATTTTAAAATAGTTTTTGTAATAACTCTTTTACTATTTAATATAAAAAATATTGACAGAATTAATAAAGAATTAAATCGAAGTGACGAGAACAAATATACAAATTTTCCTTGGTTTTATGAACCCACACTTATTAGAAAAAGTGATTGCCTATATTCTAAATATAAGTGTGATAATCCAAAAATAAAAGTAAGGAAAACTAAACATTATAATATTATTAGTTTAAAAGATTAAAGTTTACTTGTATTAAACATATTTTAAACATATTGATATGATGTGTATTTATAAATTATGAAATATAGAATAGAGCACGATAGTATAGGTAAAATCAAAGTCCCAAGCGATAAATATTGGGGAGCCTCTACTCAAAGATCTAACATACATTTTGATATTGGTGATTTTTTAGTAAGACCAATAGTTATTAAATCTATTGCAATGATTAAAAAAGCAGCTGCTATTGTACATGCAAAGAGTGGTGACATAGATAAAAAAATTAGCAAAGCAATTATAAAAGCTTCAAATGAAATTATATCTGGTAAACTTATAGATCATTTCCCTCTTAAAGTTTGGCAAACTGGTTCGGGAACTCAAACTAATATGAATGTAAATGAAGTGATTGCTAATAGAGCTAATGAAATACTTGGTGGCAAGCTAGGCAGCAAAAAACCTGTACATCCTAACGATCATGTAAATAAATCACAATCAACTAATGATGTTTTTCCATCAGCAATGCATATGGCAATTGCAATTAAAACTAAAGAAAAATTGCTTCCTTATTTAACATTACTAAATACTGAGTTAGAAAGAAAAACAAAGCAATTTAATAAGATTATTAAAATTGGCCGAACTCATCTCCAAGACGCAACTCCCATAACATTAGGACAAGAATTTTCTGGATATCACGCACAATTAAGCAAGTGCATTAAAAGAATAGAAATTGCTCTTCAAGAAATATATTTTTTAGCTCAAGGTGGTACTGCGGTTGGCACAGGACTAAATACCAGAAAAGGTTTTGACAAAAAAATTATATTAGAATTAAAAAAAATGACTAAAATACCATTTAAGCCAGCTAAAAATAAATTTGCATCGTTAGCTTCTCATGATGCTATAGTTAACTTTTCTGGAACAATGAACACTACTGCTGTATGTTTAATGAAAATTGCAAATGATATCAGATTTTTAGGATCTGGTCCTAGAGCAGGTTATGGAGAGTTAGTTTTACCAGAAAATGAACCAGGGTCATCAATTATGCCTGGAAAAGTTAACCCAACTCAATGTGAGGCAGTAACAATGGTATGTGTCAAAGTAATTGGAAATCATAATGGTATTACAATGGCAGGATCACATGGTCATTTTGAACTAAATGTTTTTAAACCATTAATCATACACAATATTTTACAATCTATTCATATAATGGCTGATTCTTCAAAAAGTTTTGCAAACTATTGTGTTAAAGGCATAAAGGCTAATAAAAAAAGAATTAAAGAGCTTTTAGATAATTCTCTAATGCTTGTTACTGCTCTTGCACCTAAAGTTGGTTATGACAATGCTGCAAAAATAGCAAAAACTGCATTAAAGAATGGAACTACATTAAAAAAAGAGGCTGTTAAATCCGGTTTAATTAATGAAAAAGAATATGATAAAATTGTAGATCCAAAAAAAATGGTTAATCCATTTTAATTTAATTATCTTGAATTATTTTTAAAACTTCACTTAATTTTTTAAAATTAAACAAACTAACCAATCCCTCTTCAAGTAAAACTAAATTTATATTTCTTTGTATAAATTTTTTATATTCATCATCAAATAGTTTATTTTTATCTGCTACTAATCCTGAAGCCTCAATTAAGTTGAGTTTGAAGGTTTTAAAATTTAAAATTGCAGATAAATGTAAAGTTCCAGTATTTTTACCGTTTGAATTAAACAATCGAAATTTATTATAGAATTTACTTAATTTATCTATATAAACATTTTGTTGAAAAATTAATTTTGAAAATTGATCATTGTTTAATAACTCGCCGGTAATATCACTAGCTCCAATTTTACCTAAATCCATAACTAATTTGTGTATTTTAGCCCCTCCATTTACAAATTCTAATTCTGACTCGATTGATTTTATAAGTTTACTCCCAGAATAAATTTTTTTAACATCAAGGTTTAAATTTCCATTAAATTTATTATTTAATTTAAAGTAATTGTTATCTTTAGTATAATTATTTTTTTTCAAAAATTTAATAAAACGAGAAAAATTTAATTTATCTATATCCATATTAATATCAAAAAAGAAAAATGGATAAATATTAATCTTACCATCTAACTGGCCATTAAAAAGATGATTTGCAAACTTTGTATTTGTTAAATTCAAAAAATTTTTATTAAATAAAAACTCTGATGTGATTGTTTGGGTTTTATAATTAATTTGAGCGTTTCCAATTAAATCTTTATCAAAATTCTTATAATCTTTAAAATTAATAACAGAGGAAATACCTAAATCTTTTAATTTTATAAATAATTTTAAATCTTTAAAATTTTTCTTTACCTCTTTAATTTGGATAGAGATCTCATCATTTATAAACTTTCCTTTTAATCTTTGATTTTTAAATTCAACATTATCTATAAAAAAAATTATCTTACCCCTATCATAAAAATTGAATTTACTTTTTGAAATTATTATTGGATTTGATTTAAAATTATTAATAAAATATTTTATATTCGAATTTAAATTATTTAAATCAAAAGTAAAATTTCCTTTATTAATTAATAATTTATTAAAAGAAAATTTATTTATGTTTTTAAGTTTTGTAAAAGGTATTAGTACTTTAATCTCTTTTATTTTTGAATTTATTTTTTTATTACCAAAATAATCTTTTATTTCTACTTTCTCTATCCTCAAATGAGGATAAGGTAAATATCTATATTTGATATCTCCTTTAATATCTATTTTAATCTGAAAATTTTTATAAATTTGTTCTTTAATATTCTCTTTTGATTTACCATAATCAAAAAATAAAGGGATACTTAAGTAAATAAAAACAACAAAAAATATAAACCCTAATACATATAGTGTGAAGAATTGATATCTTTTAAGTGTTTCGTTCATTGTGTATTAAATACAATTTGCCGAGTGTAAAGTTTATAAAAAAAATATAAAATATAACCAAAATGAAAAATAGTAAATTAAATTACTTAAATCTTTTAAACAATATTCAAAAAGAAGCTACAACGTATTTAGATGGGCCTTGTTTAATAGTTGCGGGAGCTGGATCAGGAAAAACAAAAGTCTTGACTTCAAGAGTTGTCCATATAATCAATGAAAAAAAAGCCTGGGCGAGTCAAATTCTATGTGTAACATTTACAAATAAAGCTGCAAGAGAAATGCAAAATAGAATTGGTTTGAGTTTAGATAAAAATATTAATTCTTTACCTTGGTTGGGGACTTTTCATTCGATTAGTGCAAAGTTTTTAAGAAGACATGCTAAAGCTGTTGGTCTAAATTCTAACTTTACAATTATAGATAAAGATGACCAGTCACGACTGATTAAAAATATTTGTAAAGCAGAAAATATAGATGTTAAAAAATTGTCACCAAAATTTATTTTATCTTATATTGATAAATGGAAAAATAAAGGTTTATTGCCTCAAGATGTTATTGTGGCAAAAAATCTACCTTTAGAAAGGGCTGTTTTAAATGTTTATAAATTTTATCAAGAAAGACTTAAGATATTAAATACTTGTGACTTTGGTGATCTAATTTTACTTTGTGTTGTTTTATTTGAAAATAATCAGGATATTTTAAATTTATATTCTAAAAATTTTAAATATATTTTAGTAGACGAATATCAAGATACAAATTTTATACAAAGCAAGTGGTTAAACTTATTAACAAAAGTTAATAATAATATTTGCTGCGTAGGAGATGACGACCAGTCAATCTATAGCTGGAGAGGTGCAGAAATAAAAAATTTTTTAACTTTTGATAAATTATATAAAAATAGTAAAATTTTTAAACTAGAACAAAATTATAGATCTACCCAAAATATTTTAAGTACAGCTTCAGGACTCATATCAAATAATAATGGTCGATTAGGAAAGAAGCTATGGACAGCGGGACAAAGTGGTGAATTAGTTAAATTAAATTGTTATAAAACTGGAAGAGATGAAGCAACAAATGTGAGCGATATTATTGAAAATAAAATAAAAAAAAAATATTCATTAAATAATGTTTCAATACTTGTAAGAGCTATATTTCAAACAAGAGAATTCGAAGAAAGATTTTTAAAAATAGGTATGGGCTATAGAGTAGTTGGAGGAACAAAATTTTATGATAGAGCTGAGGTTAAAGATAGTATTGCTTATTTAAGAATAGTTTATCAAAAAAATGATGATCTCGCTTTTGAAAGAATCATCAATGTTCCACGAAGATCTATTGGCGATACAACAGTAAAATTATTACACGATTGGGCTAGACAAAATAAAAAGACTTTAGAAGATGCAGCTTTTGAACTCATTGAACAAAATAAGATTAAAGCTAAGGCAAAGGTTAGTTTATTAAATATATTAAATTTATTTAAAAAGTGGAGAGAAGATTTAAAAAATAAAAAACATTTTGAATTAATGGAAATAATTCTTGATGAATCTGGTTATTCAAAAATGTTAAAAGATAAAAAAGATTTTGAAAATGAAGGAAGATTAGAAAATTTAAAAGAACTAATTAGAGCAATGCAAGATTTTGACAATCTGCAAGGATTTTTAGAACATGTTACCTTAGCAACATCTATTGATGAGGACTGGAATGGAGAAAAAATAAATCTAATGACTATTCATGCCTCAAAAGGTTTAGAGTTTGATGTTGTTTTTTTACCAGGATGGGAAGAAGGACTTTTTCCACATCAAAAATCTTTAGAAGAAAAAGGTGATAAGGCTTTAGAGGAAGAAAGACGACTTGCCTATGTTGGTATTACTAGAGCAAAAAAAGAAGCTTATATCTCTTTTTCTATGGGAAGGGTTTATCGTGGTGAGTGGTTAGAGTCTTTGCCATCAAGATTTATAGATGAGCTACCTAAAGCAAATATTGAGCAAAATAATCAAGAAAGTATTACAAAAGAAGATTTTGATTTTAACCAAGATTTTGAATATGAAGATGGTATTGAAAGCCCAGGATGGAAAAGATTACAAAGAAAATTAAAAAATTATGAATAAAATAAAACAATTAAGAAAATTAATGAAAATTCATAATATTGATGGATATATAGTTCCAAAAAATGATGAATATTTTGGGGAATATATAGATAAATCAAAAGAAAGACTCAAATTCGTATCATCATTTTCAGGTTCAGCTGGTATAGGCTTAATTTTTAAAAAAAAATGCTATATATTTGTTGACGGAAGATACACTATACAAGCTAAAAAAGAGGTAAATAAACCCTTTAAAGTAGTAGAAATTCATAAAACTAAACCAAAAAAAGTACTAAATTCTTTTAAAAAAAAAATAACAATTGGTTTTGATCCAAGGCTTCACACTGAATTAAATTTAAAAAATCTTTATAAACTAAAAAAAATAACTTTAAAGCCTATTGGCTATAATCTGATTGATAAAATTTGGAAAAATAAACCAAATTTAAAAAATAAAAAGTTTTATTTACTCAAGTTAAAAGAAGTAGGAACTTCTCATAAAACTAAAATAAATAAAGTTATACAAAAGATTAAAAAGTATAAAGCAGATAAAATTCTTATTACTGCTTCTGAAAATATTGCATGGTTATTAAATATTAGAGGCCACGATTCTGATTTTTCTCCCATTCCTAATTGTAATTTAATTTTGGATAAAAATGGTAATATGGACTTAATAGTTCCGAAAAGTAAAATTGATTTAAAATTTTTAAAATTTTTTGGAAAAAAACTTAATATTGTTACACCTGAAAAATTTCATTCGCATATCAATAAATATGACTCAAAAAATAAAATTGTAATAGATAGTTTAACTTGCTCCTTTTTTTATAGAAAGATATTATTAAATAAATTTAAATTGATAGAAAAAATTGACCCTATTTATTTATTTAAATCTATAAAAAACAAGAAAGAAATAGATAATATTAAAAAAATTCATATTTTAGATGGGGCAGCTTTAACTAAATTTATTATTTGGGTTAAAAATAATTATTTAAAAAAAAATATAACAGAATTAAGCGCAGCAAATAAATTAGAATCATTTAGAAAATTTTTTAAAGATTATAAGTTTCCTAGTTTTAATACAATTTCTGCAACAGGTTCAAATGGAGCTATAATTCATTACAAACCTACATCTAAAAGTAATAAAAGACTTCAAAAGGGTGACTTATATTTAGTAGACTCAGGTGGTCAATATCATTATGGAACCACTGATGTTACTAGAACAATACCACTGGGAAACCAGAATGAAAAAATCAAAGAAATTTTCACAAAAGTTTTAAAATGCCACATAGCTGTAGTTAATTATAAACTTAAAAAAAATACCACTGGTTCTATAATTGATAAAGTTGCAAGAAGACCTTTGCTTAAAATGGGTTTAAATTATCAACATGGTACAGGACATGGAGTTGGTTATTTTTTAAATGTTCATGAGGGCCCTCAAGCTATATCGTATGGAAATAAAATAAACATCAAAAAAGGTATGATAATTTCCAATGAACCTGGTTACTATTTGGAAAATAAGTTTGGAATAAGAATAGAAAATTTAATTTATGTATCAACTTTTGGTCAAAATTTATTAAGATTTAAAAACCTCACTTATGCACCAATTGATCCTGAAATGGTTAAAATAGATTTTTTAAATAATGAAGAAAGAAAATATATTAAAAATTATAATTTTAAAACATTAAAAAAAATAAATCCTTTTTTAAATTATAAAGAAAAATCTTGGTATAAAGAAAATTTTTTATTCTAGTTCTATTGTGCTTGGAGGCTTTGATGTAATATCATATACAACTCTGTTAATGCCTTTAACATTATTGATTAATTTATTTGATACATCTCTTAAAAAATTATTTTTAAAATTATAAAAATCAGCTGTCATGCCGTCTTCTGATACTACAGCACGTAACAAGCAAATATACTCATAGGTTCTTCCATCACCCATAACCCCGACTGTTTTTACTGGTAACAATGCTACGTAAGCTTGCCAAATTTTGTCATAGAGATTTGTTTTTTTTAATTCATTTATAAAAACATAATCAGCATTTTGTAATATAGTAATCTTATTTTTTGTTATTTTTCCAGGTATTCTTATTGCTAGTCCAGGTCCAGGAAAAGGATGTCTATTCAAGATTTGTTTTGGTAGGTAAATTTCAGATCCTAAATTTCTAACTTCATCCTTGAATAACTCTTTAAGTGGCTCAACTAATAAAAGTTTCATTTTCTTGGGTAATCCTCCAACATTATGATGTGATTTAATTTTTGATGTTGGGCTGCCTGTAAATGATTTACTTTCAATTAAATCTGGATAAAGAGTTCCCTGAGCCAAATATTTAATATTTTTATTTTTTTCACAATACTTTTCAAATATTTTAATAAAAAGACCTCCTATAATTTTTCGTTTTTGTTCTGGATCATCTACTCCTTTTAAATTTTTTAAAAAAATATTTGAAGCATCTATATAAACTAATTTAATATTAATTTTTTTAAAAGATTTAATAACCTCTGATGCTTCATTTTTTCTTAACAAACCATTGTTAATAAAAAGGCAAGTCAAATTTTTTTTAATTGCTTTATTCAATAACATGGCCAACACACTACTATCTACCCCACCTGATAAAGCACAAATAACTTTATTATTCCCCACTTGTTTTCTGATAGAATTAATAATTAAATTTTTTTGTTTTTCTGGAGTCCAATTTTTTTTAATTTTACAAATATTTAAAACAAAGTTTTTTAACAAAACCCTCCCTTTGATAGTATGAGAAACTTCTGGATGAAATTGAATTCCATAAAGTTTTCTTTTTTCATCTCCAATTATTGCATTTTTAGAAGAGGGGCTTGATGCAATTCTTTTAAAGCCAATAGGTATTTGCGTAACAGTATCTTGATGACTCATCCAAACAGTGCTAGTACCCTTACGGTCAAAAAAATTTGAAGTTATTGGGCTATTCGTTATACTTTTAACATATGCTCTACCAAATTCTCTTTTTTTTGAAAGTTTAACTTTGCCACCCAACTCTTTAGAAAGTAGTTGATGTCCATAGCACACTCCCAACATTGGAATTTTTAAATTAAAATATTTTTTATTAATTCTAAATATATTTTTTTTTACAACAGTTGAGGGGCCACCTGAAAGTATTATACCTTTTATATTAGAAAAATTTAAAATTTTATTAGCTTCTTTATAATTATATATTTCTGAATAAATCTTTAATTCTCTAATTCTTCTTGCTATTATTTTGGTAAATTGTGATCCAAAATCAATGATGATTATTTTTTCTCTATTGTTCTTTTGAATCTTCATTTATTAATAATCTTTTTTTCATTTCTGCTTTTTTTTCACAAGTTATTGAGCATGCAATTTCAAATTTTTCAATCAACATTTTGCTTTCAGAAAAATTTGATTTTTTTAACATCAAATTAAACATCATATAGATAGCTTCTTCATTTGATGGCTCAAGGATTAAAACAGTATTAAGATTTTTTTCTTGTTCATCATCATTTTTTTCTTTTAAGTAAATTTTTGCTAAATAAAGATAATTTTTAGAAAATTTTGGATTAAATACCATGTCTTTTTGGAAATAAAATTTTGATTTTTTTATCTCTTTATTATTAAAAAGCTTTAACCCTTCTTCAAAAAAACTTTCTATGGAAAAAGCTTTTGAGTTTATAAAAAATAAAACAATAATACTTAACAATAAAAATTTAATGTTTTTTTTCATATTTAATAATTGTTATCTTTTTTAACATGCTCCACATTATGAATCATACTTTCATAAAATCCAGCCTTAGTAATTTTTATAAAATTGGGTTTTTTACTCAAATTAATTATTGTTTTTGAACCTAAATAACCCATTGAAGATCTTAAACCACCAATTAATTGATAAATAATACTTCTGATAGAGCCTTTAAATTTTACTAATCCTTCAACTCCTTCTGCAACATATTTTGAGGTATCTTTGTTTATTTTTTGGGAATAGCGGTCTGCAGATCCTTGGTTCATTGCACCTACAGACCCCATTCCACGAAACTTTTTATAATATTGACCATCTTTTTTTATTAATTTTCCTGGTGCCTCAATGCTTCCCGCAAATAAAGATCCTATCATAACCGCATCCGCTCCAGCAGCTAAAGCTTTT
This sequence comes from Candidatus Pelagibacter sp., assembly GCA_002689925.1. Taxonomy (GTDB): domain Bacteria; phylum Pseudomonadota; class Alphaproteobacteria; order Pelagibacterales; family Pelagibacteraceae. Next base: position 29,835 of record NZIO01000003.1, on the reverse strand, counting down.
GCAATATCTCCAGAAAACTTAATTCCACCATCAGAAATAACTTTAGTTTTTTTGTTTTTTATAGCTTTTTTGACGTTCATGATTGCACTTAATTGAGGTACTCCAATACCTGCTACTAATCTTGTCGTACAAATTGAACCTGGGCCAATTCCTACTTTTATAACATCTACGCCAAGTTTAATTAAAAATCTTGCTGCTTCTCCAGTTGCAACATTACCTGCGCAAAGGGTTGTTTGTTTTAATCTTTTTTTATTTATAATCCTTATTATATCTGCAACTTTTTTGGTATGGCCATGTGCGGTATCAACCACTAATAAATTTACTTTTTCTTTTATAATCGCTTCTGCTCTTTTAATTTCATTTGGGGCAGTACCAACAGCCGCACCAACAATTAAATTTTTAGATTTAACTTTTTTAATTTCTAATATTTGTTTATCAATACTTAGATTGCGATGAATAATTCCTATACCTCCTTTTTCTGCAATTGCTATAGCCATTTTTGACTCTGTTACTGTATCCATGGCAGATGATAATAGAGGAATCTTTAAAATTAAGGTTTTTGATAAAACGGTAGTTGTATCAACTTCTGATGGTAAAATTTCTGAATATTTAGGTGCTAACGTAACGTCATCGAATGTTAATGCTTCTTTTATAGAACCCATATAAGTTTATATATGATTCTTTAAAAATTTAAAGCCTATTACTTAAGATTTTTACAAATAATAAACAATTCAGGAGATTTCTTTCTACTAGATCGTGGTTTAAATTTAACAACATCTTTAAATATTTTTTTAGCTGAATTTTCTATTTCATTAAAAACTGATCCCATAAAAAACTTTGAAATAAAAAAACCTTCTTCTTGAAGCATTTTTTGTGCAAATGTTATTGCATTTAAACACAATTCTCCCGTTCTATAAGAATCAGTATCTTTATTACCTGTGGTGTTTGAGGCCATATCTGACATGACAACATCCACTTTTTTATTAAAAAAAAGATTAATTTTTTTTTGATTTAATTCATCTAAAAAATCACCAAGAATAAATTCTACTTCTTTTACTTTTTCAATAGGTTTAATGTCAATACCAACTATTTTGCCCTTTTTTACAATTTTTGTTGCCACTTGTAACCAACCGCCAGGAGCTGACCCCAGGTCTACTAAATTTATATCATTTTTTAAAAATTTATATTTATCGTTAAGCTCTATTAACTTAAACGCAGATCTTGACCTTAAACCTTCAGTTTGGGCTCTTTTAACAAATCGATCATTTATTTGTCTATCTATCCAATGCCTTGATGAGTTTTTTAATTTTTTATTGATAATTTTTGTCAATTTTTCTTTTATACCTTAGGCTTTTTTTTACTATATCTCCATTAAGAGTAGGGATTTCTGTTAAATATTCTTTATCAAATCTAATTTTATTATTATGTTTTCCAGCTAAGTGCATTATACCTATTTCATGATTTGGCAAATATGGTTCGACAAAAGTATTTTTAGATAAATCAAATTTTAAATTATCTAATAAAACCCAATTACAATATGATGGTAATATTTCTGCTTTTAAATTATCAGAATAAATTGTTATATTTAGTGCTATTTGCTCTGATCCAAATATTTTTCCTGACTTTAAAGCAATCTTTAAATTTTTTTGCCAAGTTTCCCAATGGGGAGCATTATTATTAAGACAAAAAACTCCGACATTTAAATGTGGCATTAGAGCTACTTTTCTTGCTATTTTTTCTGAAAACCCAGAAGATTTGGCATGTTTATAATTTTGTGACTTAATTTTTGCAAATCCCATAAAAAGCCACTCAGCCCTTAAAACTCTTCCATAAGAGCGGTCAGCCGTAGTAGATATAGCTAATTTATTTTCATCGCTTCCTTTTAAATAAAGCTTTATAGCCTCCCATGAATTTATCCAAGCATCAGCATCAATCCACAAATATTTTTTAAAACCAGGAAAATATTCTGGTAGAAATGCTCTGGACACTTGGCTTTTCAACCACTCTTTTCCCATAACTTTATAGCTTGGTACTTTAATATCCCACTCCGCTTTTTTTATTATATCTACCTTTGGCTTTAAAAAATTTGTTTGTGATTCTGTTAAACCAGCATCAAGAATACATATCGATAAATCTTTTCTTTCCTTAAATGAACTAGCTGAATCAACTAGTTCCATTAATAAATTAAAGTATTTTGCATCTGACATTGAAACTAAACAAACATCTTTCATGCTATAGAATGTCCTCATTATCTAAATCTTCATTAAAACTTTTTGAAGTCGAACTATTTCTTTTTGAAATAATTATAAAATGAATAAGACTTATAGGAATTGATATTATATAAATAACTCCTGTAAAAAATAATGTTTTAAAAGTATAAGTCAATAATAATCCAAAATATATTCCTATTCCTAATAATAAAAAAACTCCTAATTTTCTTGGTATATAAATTCTTTTTGCAGAATAAGTTGGTGTTTTACTTACCATCAAAATTGAAGTTAAAAACATTAACGAAACACTTATTATTGAACTATTTTGAAAAATATAAATTCCACTCAAGTCTAATATCAAGGGTAGTAAAACTAGTCCTGCTCCAGCAGGAGAAGGAACTCCCTCGAAAAAATTATTTTTCCATTCATCTGTGACTTCTACAGAAGTCAAATTAAATCTAGCTAAACGTAGAGCACAACAAACAGCATAAATTAAAACAAACAACCATCCAATTTTTCCTAAATCTTTTATTGTCCAAAAATACATTACAAAACCTGGTGCAACGCCAAAGCTTATTACATCTGTTAAAGAATCAAGTTCTTTGCCCACTTTTGATGTTCCTTTTATAAGTCTTGCAACTCTTCCATCTAATGAATCAAGTATCGCTGCTATAGTTAACGAAATAATTGCAGCTCCGTATAGTCCATCAAAAGCAAATTTTATAGAACTAATACCAAAACAAACTCCAATAATAGTTAATGTATTTGGAAGTAAAGACTTGGGATTCTTGTTGGAAATAATTTTAATATTTTTATTGTTTTCAATCATTAGGAATATTTTTTTTGGCCAAAATTGTTTCGCCAGCTGTTGTTGTTTGATTTATTTTTGATAAAATTTTAAAATTTTGTAAGTATAAATCTACTCTGCTTCCAAATCTTATAATTCCAATTCTTTCTCCTTGTTTCATTGTTTGATTTTCATAAGTTTCACAAACTATTCGTCTTGCAATTAGTCCAGCGATTTGAACAATAATAACTTCATCATTATTCTTTGTTTTAAATTTAATTAAATTTCTTTCATTTTCTTCGCTTGCTTTATCCAAAGAAGCGTTAAAAAATTTTCCAGGCATATAGACTATTTTTTCTATTTGTCCATCTAGTGGTATTCTATTAACATGGCAATTAAATACATTCATAAATATACTAATACGGGTAAATTTTTTTTCACCTAAATTCAGTTCTGTAGGTCCATTAACTTCTGCTATACTTGTAATTACTCCATCTGCTGGACTTACTACATAATTATCATCATTGATTGAATATCTATCTGGATCTCTAAAAAAATAATACACCCAAACTGATATTATAAAACTTACAGTGGCCAAAAATTTTGATATAAACAAGAGTATTAAAGTAATTGAAACGGCAATTACTAAAAATCGATAACCTTCTTTATGTATTTTAGGAAAAATTGTTTCAATCATTTTAATATATTTGTTATTTTAAAAGTAATATGTATATAAACCATTTATATTTAATTGCCATATTTTAGAATTTAATGAAAAAAATAAAAGTAAAAAATCCTGTTGTTGAACTAAATGGAGACGAAATGACAAGAGTCATATGGGATTTTATTAAAAAAAAGCTCATTTTACCTTATTTAGATATAGACATTAAATATTTTGATTTAGGAATTAAAAATCGAGATAAAACCAATGATCAAGTAACAATAGATTCTGCAAAAGCAATAAAAAAATTTGGAGTGGGTATAAAATGTGCAACTATCACTCCCGATGAAGGTAGAGTAAGAGAATTTAAATTAAAAAAAATGTGGAGATCTCCTAATGGAACAATAAGAAACATTTTAGGAGGAACTGTTTTTAGAGAACCTATAATTTGTAAAAATTTACCAAAATTGGTTCCAAGTTGGAAAAATCCAATTGTAATTGGAAGACATGCTTTTGGAGATCAATATAGGGCTACAGATTTTAAAGTTCCAAGCAAAGGTAAACTAGAAATCAAATGGACTTCTGAAGACAAAAAAGAAGAAAAAAAATTTGAGGTATTTAATTTTCCTGGCCCAGGTATAGCTCTATCCATGTATAATCTAGATAAGTCCATTGAGGACTTTGCAAGATCTTGTTTTAATTATGGGATCATAAAAAATTGGCCCGTTTATTTATCTACAAAAAACACAATATTAAAAATATATGATGGAAGATTTAAAGATATTTTTGAGAAAGTTTTTAATGATGAGTTTAAAAATGAATTTAAAAGAAGAAAGATTACCTACGAACACAGACTCATAGATGATATGGTTGCATGTGCAATGAAATGGAGTGGTAATTATATATGGGCATGCAAAAATTATGATGGAGATGTACAGTCAGATACAATAGCACAAGGATATGGTTCTTTAGGATTAATGACCAGTGTTCTTTTAGGGCCAGATGGTAAAACAATGGAATCAGAAGCTGCTCATGGAACAGTTACACGACATTTTAGATTACACGAAAAAGGAGAAGAAACATCCACAAATCCGATTGCGTCTATTTTTGCTTGGACAAGAGGACTTGCTTTTAGAGGTAAGTTGGACGCCAACAGTGATCTAATAAATTTTTCAAATTTATTAGAAAAAATATGTGTGGATGTAGTTGAGAAAGGATCAATGACTAAAGATCTTGCTATTTTACTTGGTCCTAAAAACAAATACTTAACTACTAACGAGTTTTTAGAAGTTTTAAAAAATAATTTACAAAAAAAAATTAATTAATTTCTTTACTTAATATTTTAAATACTTCTTCAATTTTATTTTGATCAATTCCTCCAGCTTGGGCAAAATCTTTTCTACCACCACCACCTTTACCACCTAAAATATTAGCAGCTTTTTTAACAAAATAAACAGCATCAAATTTACTTGTTAGTTCTTTAGTTACTCCAATCGCAACACCAACTTTATTTTCAAAGGTACAAAAAACTAGCAAAACACCTTTTTTAATATCTTTCTTTCCTTGATCAACTACATTTCTTAATTCTTTAAAAGGCAATCCTTCAAGAACTTGGAATCTCAAAATAAAATCCCCTACTTTTTTATCTTTAATAATATTTTTGTTTTGAATAATATTTTTAATTTTTATTTGATCTAATTGCTTGTTTAAATTTTTTAAATTTTCTGATGGTTGTAAATTATCATTAATTTGAGTTTTAATATTTAATAAATTTAATTCTAAAATAACTTTTTTTATTTGATCGTTTATAATTTTGTTTTTATTAAATTTTTGATCTTTTAAAGATTTATTAAAAATTTCTAATTGTTTATCTCTTAAAGCTTCAACCCTTCTTACTCCAGATGCTATAGCAGATTGATTAACAATTTTAAATTCTCCTATATCTTTTGTATTTTTAACATGGGTTCCCCCACATAACTCTGTAGAAAAAAAACCATTTATATCTTTTCCCATAGACAAAACTCTAACTTCTTCACCATATTTTTCTCCAAACAATGCTAAAGCCCCATTATTAACGGCTTCTTTAGGTGTCATAATTCTAGTTTTAACTTCACTTGAAGTATTTATCATTTTGTTAACTTCATTCTCAATCTTTTTTATTTCTTCTTTTTCAATTGGTTTATTGTGACTAAAATCAAATCTTAGTTTTTCGGAGCTAACAAGAGAACCTTTTTGCGTAACATGTTTACCAAGTATTCTTCTTAAGGCTTCATGGAGTAAATGTGTCGCTGAGTGGTATGCCCTTGTATCATTTCTTTTATTTTGGTCTATTTCTAAGTTTACGCTATCCCCAACTTTTAAAATACCTTTTTCTACTTTCCCTTTGTGGACATGGAGATCTCCCATTTTTTTTAATGTATCAAATATAATAATTTTACAATTTGATGAATAAATAATGCCTTGATCACCAACTTGACCACCTGATTCTGCATAAAAAGGTGTTTGATTTGTTATTATTTCTATTTCATCTCCAGATTTAACCTCTTTTACAAAATCACTATCTTTTAAAATTTTTAAAACAATTCCTTCTGTTTTATTAAATTCATAACCCAAAAATTCAGTTGGGTTTAGCTCATCTCTAATTTTAAACCACTTTTCTTCAACAATTTTATCTCCTGATCCTTTCCAGTTAGCTCTAGCTAATTTTTTACTCTCTTTCATTTCCTTTTCAAAAGCTGCTATATCTACTTTAATGTGTTTAGTTCTAAGAATGTCAGAAGTTAAATCTAAAGGAAAACCATAAGTATCATATAATTTAAAAGCTACAGTGCCTGGTAAAATATTATTCTTAACTTTTTCAAGATTCTCTTCTAAAATTTTCATTCCCCTACTAAGTAATGAAGAAAATTTTTCTTCTTCATTTTTTAAAGTTTCAATAATTAAATCTTGACCTCTTCCAAGCTCAGGATAACTACTGTTCATTTCTGATAATAAAACATCAAATAATTTATAAAAAATTGGATCTTTACTACCTAAAGTATGTGCGTGTCTCATTCCTCTTCTCATGATTCTCCTTAGAACATAACCCCTTCCTTCGTTAGACGGAAGTATTCCTTCAGCTATTAAAAAACTGCACGCTCTTAAATGATCAGCTATTATTCTGTGACTTGCTATTGTTTTATTATCTATTGGAGCTTTTATAATATCTGAAGAAGCCTCCATAATTTTTTTAAAATGATCAATATTATAATTGTCATGTGTTCCTTGTAATACTGCTGTCATTCTTTCTAAGCCCATACCAGTATCAACCGAAGGTTTAGGTAGATTAATTCTTTTATCTTTAGAAATCTGCTCATACTGCATAAATACAAGGTTCCAAATTTCAATAAATCTATCACCATCTTCATTAGGACTTCCTGGCGGTCCTCCATTTAATTTTTTACCATGGTCATAAAAAATCTCTGAACATGGTCCACATGGACCTGTGTCACCCATTGACCAAAAATTATCTGTTGTCGATATCTTAATAATTTTATCTTCATTTAAACCTGCAATTTTTTTCCATAATTTAAAAGATTCTTTATCTTCGGAGTAAACAGTAACTAATAATTTTTCTTTAGGTAAAGCAAACTCTTTAGTTAATAAGTTCCATGCTAGATGAATTGCTTCCTCTTTGAAATAATCACCAAATGAAAAATTACCTAGCATTTCAAAAAATGTATGGTGTCTAGGAGTATAACCCACGTTTTCAAGGTCATTATGTTTCCCACCAGCTCTTACACATTTTTGTGAAGTAGTAGCTGTTTTAAAAGGTTTTTTTTCTAATCCAGTGAAAACATTCTTAAACTGAACCATTCCTGAATTTGTAAACATTAAAGTTGGGTCGTTATTAGGAACTAAATTGCTAGAATCAACAATTTGATGATTGTTTTTCTTAAAATAATTTAAAAATTTTTTTCTAATATCTGTTAATAAAATTTGGTTCACACTCTATTAAATACAGATATTTTTTAAGTTGTCTATATAAAGGGCCCAATGTCTACTTTTTATTTTATTGTCTATTCTAAGTTGTAGGGATACGAAAGGCTGCATGCAGCCTTTCGTGTTGACTAGTTGTAGAAGTTTTATTCTTCTTCTTTGTCGCTAATTTTTTCTTTTGGAGATGGATTTCCCTCAATTTTTTTAGATACTAGACCAGCTTTCTGTCTTATTGTCATTTCTATTTCAGCTGCTATTTTAGGATTTTTCTCTAAATAAATTTTAGCATTTTCTCTGCCTTGACCTATTTTTTCTCCTTTATAAGCATACCACGCTCCTGCTTTTTCAACTATTTCAGCTTTTACACCTAAATCAACAAGTTCACCAGTTTTACTAATACCTTTTCCATACATCAAATCAAATTCCACTACTTTAAATGGTGGTGAAACTTTATTTTTAACTACTTTTACTCTAGTTGAGTTACCTATAATTATATCTTTATCTTTTATAGCTCCTATTCTTCTAATATCCATTCTTACAGAAGAATAAAATTTTAATGCATTTCCTCCTGATGTTGTTTCTGGATTTCCAAACATTACTCCTATTTTCATTCTGATTTGGTTAATAAATATCACCATAGTATTTGTTCTTGATATTGAGCTTGTTAATTTTCTTAACGCTTGACTCATTAATCTTGATTGTAAACCTACGTGATGATCTCCCATTTCACCTTCTATTTCAGCTCTTGGGGTTAATGCTGCAACTGAATCAACAACTAATACTGATATAGAGCCTGACTTTATTAATGTGTCAGCAATTTCTAATGCCTGCTCACCAGTATCTGGCTGTGAGATTAAAAGCTCATCTGTTTTTACTCCTAAAGCTTTAGCGTACACGGGGTCTAAAGCGTGCTCAGCATCAATAAATGCACATATTCCACCTGCTTTTTGTGCTTCTGCTATTACTTGTAATGTTAATGTTGTTTTTCCTGAAGATTCTGGTCCATAAACTTCAACAACTCTTCCTTTTGGAAGTCCACCTATACCAAGGGCTAAATCTAAACTTAAAGATCCAGTTGAAACAGACTCAACATCCATTGCTGATTGTTGTCCTAGTTTCATTACAGAACCTTTTCCAAAGTTATCTGTTATTTGGCTTATTGCTGCATCTAAAGCCTTACTTTTTTCTTTATCTTCTGCTTCTTGGTTTTTACCTGTTTTAACTATTTTTAAGTTGTTTTTGGTCATTTTAGCCTTTTTTTGTTAATATTTTTATTACGAATCATACTATTAAATGTACACATTTTGTTCTTTTTATCAATAGCTAATTATACTCAATAAAATAGAGCCTTTTTCTTAAGTATTTATTTTTAAAAACTTAGTCAAATATTGTTAATTTTTTAAACCCAGTTGATCAGCTGTTAACCTTCCTATAGCCGACAAAAGATTAAATTTAGAAATTAAAAAGTTTCTTTTAGAAACAGCAAGATCTATTCTTGAAGATAGTAAAATTCCATTCGACTGAATAACTTCTAAAGTAGATCTACTAGTTCCAGATTCATATTCCAAAGTAATTCCTTCGTTTGCAATTTCTGAAGCTTTAACTTGTAGTCTTATTGAATTTAGAACAGACTCAGTCAACTGAAAATTTGTCCAGGCGTTTGCTACACTTGTGTTAACTGATTTATTTGCATCAATTAAAAGTAATTCTTTTTGATTTTTAATTTCTTTCGATTTTTTTAAGGATGAAATATTGCTCCCCCCTGAATATAATGGCCAGGTTGCTGTAGCTTTAAGAGTTTGTTGCTTTCTTTCTTTAACCGTTGTACTTACATCATCTTGTTCCGAAAGTTTATATGATAAAGTGGCAGATGGAGCTAAATCCGATCTAGCAATATTTACCTCTTCTTTAGCTTTTTCATTTTCTAAAAAAGCTATTTTTAAATCAGGGTTTTCTTCTTTTGAAATTCTATATGCTTCTAATAAACTGTTTGGTAAGCTTAAATTAATTTCTCCAATTTCAATTATTTCAGAAGACAATACTTTTCCAACAATCTTTTCATAGTTAGATTTACTTATAATTAAATCATTTTCTGCTGAAATTAGTTTTGCTCTTGCTCCAGCTAAAGAAGCTTCTGATTGGGATAAATCTGTTAAAGTGATTTCTCCTGTTTCAAGTCTTGCTTGATCAGTTTCTACTTGTTTTTCTAATAAATCTACATTTAAACTATTAATATTTATTTTTTCCATACTCAACAAAACATTTGTATGTGCATCTATTGCGGATAAAAGAATTTCTTGCTCAATTTTTTTTAAATTAAATTTTGAAATTTGATAATCATAATTTTCCTTTTTAAGATTAGCTAGCCCACCAAAACCTTGAAAAATTTTTTGCTCTATAAGTATTGATTGTTCTGATGGTTTAAAATTTGACTCACTTCCTTTTTCATTATCTTGCTGGCTAATATAACCAGAAACAGTTATACTAGGTTTAAATTCACTTAAAGCACTTTTTTTGTCAAAGCTGGCAGCTTTAACATTTGCACGTTCAGCATTTAATTTAGGGTTACTGAGATAAGCTTCCTGAACTGAGTTCATTAACGTCAAGCCGAATGAAATATTCGGGCATATTATCAAAAAAGATAAAATTAAATACTTAGCTGAAAGAATATTACTTCTTAAAAAAAATTTTTTTAATTTCATGATGGTTATTTAATAACATAACTATTGAAGCTGATTTAGTTAAATCTTTTATCATTTGAGTGGTAATTCTTTGATAAAACATAACAAATCTTTTAACCTGACTATTAGACATGATCTTTTTTTTATAATTTGATTTATTTTTCAATTTTTTCTCTTGAATCATTCTCCATTTAAGTACCATTCTAAAACTTGGTGCTTTCATGAAAATGATATGGTCAATCATAGAAAAAGTATTTTTATATTTTTTTTTAAGCATGTCATTAAAATATTTTCTCCATATCAGATTTTTATCTTCATTTTTTTCAAGACTATTTATTGGTTCTTTCAATAGATATGAAGACTGAGGTTTTGCACCAACACACCAACCTTCAAAAATAATTACTTCTGGCTTGATGTTAATATTTTGCCATTTAGATTTGGGTAAACGATCATCTATGGATTTTTGAAATTTTGGTAAATTTGTCTTTTTAAACTTCTGCCTTTTTAGAGATTTAAAAAATAAATTTATCATTTCAATATCATGGGTGCCTGGAACACCTCTGGTCTTTAACAAAGGATGTATTCTTTTAGACAATATAGATCTTTTTTTTCGACTTTTATAAAAATCATCTATTGAAATATTAAGAACATTAAATTTAAAATATTTTTTTAAAATCAATGTTATGATTGTTGAGATAGTAGTTTTTCCTGTGCCTTGACCTCCTGCTACACCAATAATTAAAGTTTTCTTTTTATTTGCTTTTTTTGCTATCCAGATACATTGTGGTATTAAAAAAGATTTTATTAACTTATTTTTATTTCTAAATTTTTCTGATTCTGTTTCTTGAGAAGAAATATAATTTAAACAATCATCTTTTACTTTAGAAAAACACTTATCCACTAATTGCATAAGAATTTATTATTTTTTGTCAAGAGGATGATTTTCACCATCGTTCAAGGCTATATTTTCTAATTTAAAAGGATTTACACCTTCTATACAAGCAATATTTATACCAAATATTTTTGGATTACTTCTTGGCTTATTGTGGGTATGAATTCCACACTTAGAACAAAAATAATGTTCAGCTACTTTAGTGTGATATTGATATAAAGTTAAAAGTTCTTGTCCTTTTTTAATTTTGAAATCATCGCCCCCTACCATTGTCATAATGTAACCTTTTCTTTTACAAATCGAACAATTACATCTTAAAACTTTTTCTAATTTCTCAGGTAAAATTACTTCTGCTTCTACTTCGCCACAATGACATGTTAATTTTTTCATTTATATTTCTCCTTTATTTTTTATATTAATTTCAAACATTGCCTCATTTCTTCTAAGCATAGGTAGTGTAAAAGGTTTATTATAAGTTGCTTTAATAGGTGGGCTCAAAATTGATATCTCGTCTTTTTTTAACTCATTTTCAAGAATACTTTTATATTTAACAAAATTTTTATCAGAAGCTCTTCCTGAATATCTAATAACTGCATAGTAGCCACCTTTAATATTTAAAATCTTTACATCTGAATTAGACGGACTCGGTGTATTATCTTTGTTAAATTTTGAAGGTAAGTAAAATTGCATAGTCATGTTTCCATTTTTTTTTATCTGAGTTACTGGTGTTGTCATCTTAATTTTTTCATTGATATCATTATTGCCAGAGATATAACTAAATAATTTTCTAAAACCACTATCTTGATTTGAGCTTGATGTTTCAATGGCTAAACGATCAGAGTATTTTCTGATCTCATACACCTTATTTGTTTTTACTGTCTCATAATTTGCTTCTTCATAAGCCATGGCTTTAGATATTATAATTAAGCCCAAAACGACAATTAGTAGAATTTTTTTCATTTCTATGTGAAGTTTAAACTATCTTTGGTCAAACTTATCCACAAATATACTAAATGTAGTTTGGGTGTTCACGTTTTGATTCTTCTTTGATTCAGTTACAGACTCAAAATACAACCTATTGACTGTATTGTATAAATAGGGTATTAATTAGAACAAAACAAGAACATGAAATTAACTATTCCCTTTTATTTGCATAAAGCAGGCGCTGGCTTTCCTTCTCCATCAACGGACTACATAGAAGAAGATGTGGATCTCAACATTCATTTAATAAAAAATGTTCCAGCAACTTTTATTATTAGGGTTCAGGGTAAATCTATGACTGATGTTGGTATCTATGATGGTGATTTATTGGTTATTGACAGAAGCTTAAAACCTAAAAATTTTTCAACAGTAGTTGCAAATGTTCATGACGAATTAGTTGTTAAAAGTTTTATTAAATCTAAAGATGATCAATTTTTAACGTCGGGTTCAAAAAAAATTGAAGACAAAATAATTATAAATGATGAGTCCGATGTATTCATCTGGGGAGTTGTCACTTATGTCATCCATTCAACATACTAAAAAAATAGCTCTAGTTGATTGTAATTCTTTTTATGTTTCATGTGAAAAACTGTTCAATCCTAAGTTGAGAAATAAACCTGTGGTTGTTTTATCAAACAATGATGGTTGTATAATTTCAAGATCAAATGAAGCAAAAGCGCTAGGTATCAAAATGGGAGAACCTTATTTTAAAGCTAAAAATATAATAATTAAAAATAAAGTTCATGTTTTTTCATCTAACTATGCTCTGTATGGTGATCTGTCTAGAAGAGTAATGAGAACTTTAAAAAGGTTTAACTCTAAAATAGAAATATATTCTATAGACGAAGCTTTTTTAGATCTAAGTGATTTTCCTGATAATGAAGCTGAAGATGTAGGTAAAGAGATTAGAAGCATTGTTTTACAATGGACTGGAATACCAACTAGTATTGGTATTGCAAAAACTAAAACATTAAGCAAAGTAGCAAATCATATTGCAAAAAAAATAAAATCTGGTGTCACCAGCTTAATAGGAATTGAAAATATTGACTCTATATTAGAAAAAATAGAAATTAATGATATATGGGGAGTTGGAAAACAACTTACCAAATTTTACCATAAAAATGGAATTTATAACGCTAAACAATTAAAAAACATTTCTAACACTTGGATTAAAAAAAGTTCTAACGTTTTGAGTTCTAGAACTGCAATGGAACTTAGGGGTATTTCTTGTATACCTTTGGAAACTAAAAGCTCAAAAAGAAAAAGTTGTGTAGTTTCAAGGTCTTTTGGAAAAAGAGTTGAAAACTTTCAAGAGTTAAAAGAATCTGTAACAAGCTATTGCTTAAATGGTTCAGAAAAAATTAGATCAGAGTCTTTAGTTGCTAAGTCTATAACTGTTTTTGTTAGAACAAGTCCATTTCAAAACAAAGGAATATACTATTCTAAATCTAAAACTATATATTTCCCAATCGCTACAAATAACAGTATTGAAATAGTTAAAACAGCTTTAGCCGCATTAAAAGAAATTTTTAAAAAAGGTTACCAATATCAAAAAACAGGAATAACATTATCTGGTTTATCTAATTCCCAAGAAAGTAAAAATTTATTTTCTTCAATAAAAGATATTAAAATTGAAAACTTAATGAAATCTATTGATAATACTAATTATAAATATGGTCGATCAACCTTAAGTTTAGCTGAAGCTGGAATTAATAAAAGATGGAATATGAAAAGAAATTATTCTTCAAAAATAGATACAGCTAATTTTAATTCACTACCAAAAATAAAAGCTGTATAACTATATTTATTTAATTTTGATGATATTTTTAATTTTTTTTTCAATTACCTTCGATACATTATGAATGCTTTTTTTAGCATTAATTTGTATTAAATCTTTAGAATTTTCAAAAATTATAAATTGATTAACAGCTAAGCTGCTTGGGAAAAAATGGTTTCTAGAAAAATTTCTTTTTAAGAGTTCTTTTTTTCCACATTTTAAATATAAAAAAAATACACAATTTAAATCTTTTTTTAAAATATTTCTGTATTTTTTCTTTAAAGCAGAACAGGCAATAATGTGCTTTTTATCTAAGTGATTATACTGTTTAAGTTTTTTATTAATCTTTTTAAGCCATGGCAATCTATCATTAAAAGTTAACTTAATGCCTTTTTTCATTTTATTTATATTTTTTATTGAATGAAAGTTATCTCCCTCAAAAAAATTTAAATTCAATTTTTTTTTTATTTTTTTAGCGATAGTACTTTTTCCACATCCTGCGGGTCCAACTAAAAAAAAATAATATGCCATTCTAGCTTTATCCTTTATGAAACCTAAGTTTATGACCGCCAAAATAATTTCTTTGTTTTTGGATTAAACTAAATGAAATATTCTTTTTTTTTACTAATAAATTAGTCCAAGTAAAAAGTGAGCTGATAGAGGTTAAAGCTAAATTATTTTTTGTTAAAAAGACTAACACATCTAATAAATCTTTATTTTTAGTGGTTGAAAAATCTTTTTTAAATATAGAGTTAATATTAATTTTATTATTTTTAATTTGAGAATAATATTTTTTTAACAAGTCTGAACGGATAATACTGTTATTCATCCAGCTTAGAAGTACATATTTCAAATTAATCTTAATCTTTTTTTTATTAATTATTTCTTGCAAAAGACCAATGCCTTGTAAATATGAAGCTATAATTGCAAGATTCAAAACATCTAACATTTTATTTTTAATTTCATGTAATTCAATCTTATCTTTGTTCTTTATCTTAAAATTTTTAAAAATTCTTTTTTGTCGTGAAATAAATCTGGCTTCAACTGAAGATGAAATGGCTGGTATAGGAAATTTACAATCAGCGGCTAAACTTACCGCCCATCCACCCGTATTATTATCATCTACAATATCTAAAATATTACTTATTAAACTTTTTTTAAATTTTGATTCTTTAATAATATTTTTAGTTATTCTTATTAAAAAACTATTACCTATCATTTTTTGTAATTTAGTAAATTCTTTAATTATTTCATCATTATTTAATTTAAGAACTTCTTTCATAATTAAATAGTAATCAGCTATTGCTTGCATGATTCCATATTCTATTCCGTTATGAACTATTTTTGTATAATTTCCAGAATTTGGATTTTCTCCAATTCTTTTAAGAAATTTCTTGTTATTTTTCCCAATAATATCCAAAAATAATTTCTTCAAAAAATTAAATTCTCTAACATCACAACTGACCATTAATGATGCATTAGTTCTTGCGCCATGAGCCCCACCAGAAAATCCACATGATATATATTTTATCTTATTTTTTTTAAGATAGTTAAAGCGACTTATAGTATCTTTTGGATGGCTATTGCCTATGTCTACAATATAGCTTTTGTTTTTAAAATATTTAGTATTATTTTGAATAAAACTATCTACAGCTAAACCAGCGGGTATAGCCAAAATAATAATTGTGTTTTTCTTTTTTATAGATTTTAAAATATTTTTTTTATAATCAATTCTTAAATCCTTACATAAAGCAAAGGTTTTTTTTTGATCCTTGTCCCAAATATTAATATTATATCCCTTGTCAGTTAATGACTTAGCTAAATTTTTGCCAATAGAGCCTAATCCGACTAGTAATATTTTATATTTTTTCATTTTTAATTTAAATAATAAAAATTATACTACTTTATTTGATCAATTAATTTAAATAATTATTTAAATGAAAATGTTAATTTACTCAAAGCCTAAAGTTTTAATTAAAAGTAATACCACTCTTGGTGAAGGCCCTGTCTGGAATCATAAAACCTGTGAATTAAGTTTTGTTGACATTATGTCAAATAGGTTTTTTGTGTGGAAAAAAAATATTTTAAAATCATATAAAATATCTGAAAATATTAGTTGTTTGTTGCCTGCTAAAAATAAAGATACTTGGATTGGCACATCTAAAAATAAAATACTTAAAATTGTAAAAAAAAATAAAAAGATTATGACTAAAATCATTAAAATAATTAATGAACCTAAACAAAATAGATTTAATGATGGCCAATGTGACTGTCTTGGAAGACTGTGGCTTTCAACTATGGACAGTCAACAAAAAAATCAAACAGGACAGTTATGGTTTGTCAATCCTCACAAAAAACCTACAGTGGTTGACAGAAATTTTGTAATAGGAAATGGGATAGACTGGAGTCCAGATAATAAAAATTTATATTTTGTAGCAAGTGATAAAAGAATTATTTATTCATATTCTTTTAATATAAAATCAGGAAAATTAACTAATAAAAAAATCTTAATTAAAGTTCCAAAAAACAGAGGTTATCCAGATGGTATTTGTGTCGACTCTGGGGGTTATATTTGGGTAGCTTATTGGGATGGTGGCTGTGTAATAAGACACTTTCCTAACGGAAAAATAAATAAGATAATAAAGATGCCAATAAAAAGACCCACTAGTATATGTTTTGGTGGAAAAGACCTTAATTTATTATTTATAACTTCAGCAAAAAATTTCAATAAAACAAATGGTAAATTGGATAAAAATTCAGGAAATATTTTTGTTATTAAAACCAATATAACTGGAAAAAAAATTAGTTTTTATAAAAGTTAAATATTATTTAAGTATTTCAATATCATTAATATTTTCTAATGAATTATTAAATTCATCTATATTTTCACGTTTTGATAAAATAAAAACAGAAATAATTATTATAAAAATAAAAAAGATTGGAGTTAATGTAATCAGTGAAATGTGACTTGAAATTATAAAAAAGTATATTGTTAAAAAAATTATTATTCTAATAAATGCAGTTTTCTTAAAAACAGAAATAATTGAAAGAGAATGTTTTAGAAGATTGATAAAGCTCATCTTTGAAGGTCCAAAATATCTAGAACCTCTAATTGACTGAATAAATTTTCTGTTTTGAAATAATTTTGCTAAAGAACCTGAAAAACTATTCCAAGTAGATTTTTCTCTGACTATTTTAGCGACAGCTTCTTTTGATAGACAGGTATAGTTTCCAAATTTAATAGACTGCCCAGTAAGAATAAAAGTTAAAAGTTTATGAATTATATAACAAAATTTAAATATAAAGTTCTCTGATCTTTTTACTCTATTTGCTGTAATTATAGTGTTTGGCTCTTCATAAATTTTTCTAATGAGTGGGTTAAGTTCTTCTGGCCTATCTTCACCATCGCCATCCATTGGGATTAAATAATCAAATTCTACTTTTTCATAAATATATTTTAATCCCGCAGCAATAGACCTCGCATGTCCTTTGTTATTTTTCATATTGATTATCTGTACAGATGCTAAATTTTTAAATATCATATTAGTGTTAGGCTTTTGTTCTAATGAACCATCATTTACAATAAAAATAGAGACCTCATTTCCTTCATAAAAAATTAGTTGGTCTATACTTTCTAAAAGTTTAAATGCTGATTTCCAATCATTATAAATTGGAATTAAGATTTTAATTTTTTTTTTCATTTACTTCCAATCATACATATTCCTTGATTTTTTATAGAACCAAATATTCCAGGACATATTTTTTCTAAAACCTTTTTGTTGCCAGTATAAATTACTCCACCATCATAATTTAAATCTTTGGGTATAGAATCATTAAACCATATAGGTCGAGAAGTTAAATGATAAGATAAATTTCCCCCGTGCCATTCATCCCCAATAACAATAGCTATGTTATTAGAAAAATTTCTATCCCATCTAGATTGTACTAAGTCTGCAATTTCTTTCCCGGGATAATCTGTTCTTTTATTGTCGTTTACAATTGAAATGTATGAATACATAGAAACTGAAAAAATACTTGAAGCTAAAATTATATAAATAAATCTTTTTATTCTTTTTAAATCAATTTGTTTTTGAACAACGTAAACAACTAAGACTCCTAAAAATAAATAAAATGGTGTCATCCACATAGTTCTAATTTTAGCTCCTAGAAACAAAGAAGTTAAAAACATTAAAGTTATAGGAATAATATTAATAGCTATTAAAAATAATAACTTCTTATCTTTAAAATTCAACTTAAGTTTAATCCTTGAAGTGATAAAGAAAATAGAAAGAAAAAATAAAACTAAGATTCCTATTTGTTTAAAAAAAAATATGAGTGGATAAATTAAGTGATTAACAATAACTGGGTCAGCAGATCCAGTGCGATCGAGACCGTAATTAATAGTTATGTAATCATTTTCTACCAACCAGTTCAGATGAGGCAAAAGAACTAATATAAAAATAGCACCTGAAATTAAATATTTATAACTAAATCTTTTATTTGCTAAAATAAAATATATAAAGAATATTTCTATAGCTACTAATAAATAAATAAATAAATACTTAGACAAAAAACCTAGCGCTGCAAATAATCCTAAAAGAACCCAATCTTTTAAATTGTTGTGGTTAAAACATTTCCAAGAATAAAAAACTGTTAACGCCCAAAAAGGTAGTTGGCTAACATTTACATTAAATTCTGGTGATGTAAAATTATAAAAATATATAGTCTCTAATAATAGTACTGCAATCAGACAGTGGGCCTTGTCTTTGAAAATCTCTCTAGAAAATTTCCAAACTATAAAAAATGATGAAATTACAAATACTTGACTAAGTAAATAATAAGACCAATCTTGATTACCAAAAATTTGGTAAAAAATTTCAACAAAAAAAGCACTTGCAGGTGGGTGTTTGCTAAAACCCCAATCTAAATTACTACTCCAAGCTAGAGCTTCTATAGTATCTAGTGGAAGATTGTTGTTTGTTATTGAGGGTATTAAAGTCCAAATTAAAAGGTGAAAAGATAAAAATATTAAGAAAATATTGTAATAGTTTTTTTTGTTAATTTTCATATTTCTTTAATATCCTAATTTAGTTTATTTTGTTAAAATTATGTTAAAAAATTATGGTTAAAATAATACAAATTAGATCGCTTGACAGCAATATATTCTTACATATACTCCGCTCCTCTAAAATCTTTAATTATGGTTAAAAAAAAAATAAAAGCTTATATACCTAGTGAAAAAGAAAAGTATATGTGTGAAAAACATAAGAAATTCTTTAAAACAAAACTAATAAGCTGGAAAAAAGAAATTATTAAGTCAAATCAAAAAACTCTTTACCTTTCAGAATCTGATGAAAGCATATCTTCAGCAGATATATTGGACCAAGCATCTTCTCAAACAGAAAAGAATGTTGAGATGAGAACAGCAAATAGACAAAGGAAACTTTTAAACAAGATTGATTCAGCTTTAAAAAGATTAAAAGAAGATACCTATGGATATTGTCTAGAAACAGGAGAGCCAATTGGTATTAAACGATTAATTGCAAGACCCATTGCCACCCTATCTATTGAGGCCCAAGAAAAACATGAGAAAAATGAGAAAATATATACTGAAATCTAGCTAACAACTGGAATTTTTTCATTTTCATTTAATAAATCAAATCCCTTTACTACAGCATCTCTCAAAGAAATAATTTCATACCATCTGCTTAAATGTTTAAATTTTTTTAATCCAATATCGTGCCATTCATGTCTTGCAATCCAAGGAAAAGTAGCAATATCAGCTATAGTATAACTTTCTCCTGCTAGAAATTTACAATCTGACAATCTATTATCTAGAATTTTATATATTTCTTTTGTTATTTTAAAGTATCTATCTTCTCCAAATTTACTTTTACCGGGATTGTAATGATGAAACTGGTGATGCTGACCTATCATAGGACCAATATAACCCATTTGTGCCATTAACCATTGATTGATTTCTTTTTTTTCTTTTTCTAAATAAAATTTTCCACTTTTTTCTCCTAGATAAATTAAAATTGCCCCTGACTCAAATAAAGAGTGTTTGTTTTCATGGTCAATGATGACAGGTATTTTACTAAAAGGACTAATTTTTATAAACTCAGGTTTAAATTGTTCATTCTTAAAAATATTTACTTTTGTAACTTTATAATCAAATTTTATTTCTTCTAACATTATTGAAATTTTTTTTCCATTTGGGGTGTTAGCTGTTAAAAGCTCAATCATTATTTTCCTTAATGCCCAATCTAGTTTTTATAGTTTTTGAAGAAGTTGTAAATTCAAATCTATATTTTTCATTAGGTCTTGCTAGTTCAAAACATGCTCTAGCAGCTAATGCTCCCTCATGAAATCCAGACAAAATCAATTTTAATTTTCCTGGATAGTTACAAATGTCACCTATAGCATAAATTCCTTTTTGATTAGTCTGAAATTTTTCTGTATCAACTTTTATTGTTTTTTTATCTAAATTAAGCCCCCAATTAGCTATAGGGCCAAGTTTCATTATTAGTCCAAAAAATCCTAAAACAAAATCAGTTTTAAGAATCTTTAACTCTTTTTTTTCATGTTCTATTTCAATACTTTCAAGATTTTTTGAACCATTGATAGTTTTTAACTGAAATTTAGTAAATAGGTTAATTTTACCTTGTTTTACTAAATCATTAACCTTATCTACGCTAGATTGAGCGCCTCTAAATTCATCTCGTCTGTGTATTAAGTTTATAGTTGAATTGTTTGATAATTCAATTGCCCAATCTAGTGCGCTATCCCCCCCTCCAAAAATTGATACCGTTTTATTTTTAAAAATCGTTTTGTCTTTAATTGAATAAAATATTGATTTGTTTTCAAATTTTTCACATTCTTTGGGGGCAAATTTTCTTGGCTCAAACGAACCAACGCCACCAGCTATAATTACATTTGGAGTACTAAATTCTGTTCCTTTATTTGTCTTTACTGCCCAGTTTCCACTATTGTTTTTTAATTCTTCTACCCTTTCATTTAAATGGAACTTAACGTCAAAAGGTTTTAATTGTTTAATTAAACTTTTTGTTAGTCCCTCACCTGTGCACTCAGGTATTGCTGGGATATCATAAATAGGTTTATCAGGATAAAGCTCGATACATTGACCACCAATTTTATCAAGATTATCAACTATCTCACAATTCAAACCAATTAATTTTAATTGGTGTGCTGTAAATAATCCAGTTGGCCCCGCTCCAATTATTAATGCATCTGTTTTGATCATATATTTTATCCTTGTTGTTTTGGCATTCTAACAACTAAACCTTCAAGTTCATTGGTAACAGTAATTTGACATGTCAGTCTACTATTTTGATTTGGTTCAAAAGCCATATCAAGCATATCTTCTTCTGCTTCTTCTTTCTTTGGAATCTTTTCGAACCACTTTTCATCTACATAAACATGGCATGTTGCACACGCGCATGAACCTCCACAATCAGCATCAATTCCTGGAATATCGTTTTGAACAGCTCCTTCCATTACACTTAGTCCGATTGGTACATCTACTATATGTTCTTTTCCGTTATATTCAATGTATGTAATTTTAGGCATTTATATATAATATTATATAGTGACAAAAAAAAATAGGGCAAGTTTTTAAACTTGCCCTATTGTTTAACTTTTTATTCTTGACTTACTTAACGCTTAGCTAGGCTCGTATTGCTCATAGCAGCTGCCCATATAACAAGACCAAAAGCGATTTTGTTAACAAAGTCAGCTAAATTGTAAATGATGTTAAGTGTAGAAGAATCAATTCCACCAGTTAAATATCCAAAGATATAACCAAGTGGGTAAATTGCCCAACCAACAGTAACTATCATTCTCATAGCGTTAAAAGCTGTTACTACAGCTTTATTTCCACTTCTAGCACTTAGCTTTGAAGCTTCTCCAGAGAATATTTCAAACAGAATGTATATCCATCCAGCCATTCCTATTACAAAACCTAGGAAAGAATTAATGTATCCTGCTTCACCTAAATATCCACCGATAAGCATTACTAAAGAAGCTACTAAAAGTTTCCAGAATAATTCTTTTGGAACTTTTCTAACAGCAGCCAAAATCAAATAAAACTCGATTATTTGTAACGGTACTGTAATCATCCAATCAATATATCTGTATACAGTTGGTGAGTCTCCAGTTTGTACCCAAATCCCTCTCATATACATATAATGTACAAACGCAACACCAGTAACTAATCCAGCTACTGTAATGGATGTTCTCCATGCTGCGGCTACTGTGTTTCTTTCTGCGAAAAAGAAAACAGTTGCTGCAATCAATCCCATTGATACTAGCCAGAATGTTATTCCAACAAAATCAGAAGATTGAAGCATAACAACTTCTGCATTAGCTGTGCCTGTAAAACCTACAAAGCCTGCTAAAGCAAGAAAGAATATTTTAATCTTATTCATATTGTGCCCTCTATTTAATTATTAGTTTTTAAATATATTTAATTCATTAACAATTTTAAAATAGCCAATGAATCATGAGAACATAATCGAAATTGAACTTAGAGGAAACCTTTTTATTTGCTAATAAAACCTTGATTTTGTTAGTTTTTTTATGATTTATTGTGGATTTTTATTGTGTTTAAATAGTTTTTTAAATTTATTGGTAAAGTAGAATGAATAATAAGTATAACAAAATTTATAAAGAATCTATTAGAAATCCTCATGATTTTTGGAAAAAAGTTGCTGATGATATTTTTTGGTTTAAAAAACCAACAAAAATATTAAACGAATCTAATCCTCCTTTCTATAAATGGTTTGAAGATGGAATAACTAATACTTGTTATAATGCTTTAGATATTCACATTGACCAAGGGAGAGGTGATAAAACTGCTTTAATCTATGATAGCCCAATAACAAAAAATAAAAAAAGATTCACTTACAAAGAGTTAAAAACTAAGGTTTCAAAATTTTCTGGAGCACTTAAAAATCAAGGAGTAAAAAAAGGAGATAGAGTAATAATTTACATGCCAATGATTCCAGAAGCAGTCATAGCTATGTTGGCATGTGTAAGAATTGGTGCAATACATTCAGTCGTCTTTGGAGGGTTTGCTTCCAATGAACTTGCAAGCAGAATAGATGATAGTAAAGCAAAAATATTAGTTACTTCTTCTTGTGGATTTGAACCTGGAAAAACTGTTGAATACAAACCTTTAGTTGATGCAGCTATCAAAATGGCATCTCATAAAATAGATAAGATGATTTTATTTCAAAGAACTGGTCATGAAGTAAAGCTAAATGCACCTAATGAAATTAGTTGGGAAGAGGCAATTACAAATGCTAACGAAGTAGATTGTGTTGAAATGAATTCAAATGATTTTGCATATATTCTTTATACTTCTGGAACCACAGGTGTTCCAAAAGGAATAGTAAGAGATACTGGTGGTCATATAGTTGCTTTAAAATGGACTATGAAAAATATATATAACATTGATGCTGATGATGTTTGGTGGTCAGCTAGTGATATTGGATGGATAGTTGGTCACTCTTATATCGTTTACGCTCCTTTATTTAAAGGATGCGCGACTGTTTTATTTGAAGGAAAGCCTGTTGGCACTCCAGATGCAGGTGCTTTTTGGAAAATAATTTCTGATTATAAAGTAAAATCACTTTTTACTGCTCCAACTGCTTTTAGAGCAATTAAAAAAGAAGACCCAAAAGGAGAATTTTTTTCAAAATACGACCTAAGTTCATTTAAATCATTATTTTTAGCTGGAGAAAGAGCTGATCCAGATACAATTAAATGGGCAGAAAATTTATTGAATGTTCCAGTGATTGATCATTGGTGGCAAACAGAAACTAGTTGGGCAATCAGTTCTAACTGCACAGGTATAGAGATGATGAAAACTAAGTATGGTTCAGCCTGTAAAGCAGTTCCAGGTTATGATGTAAAAATTATAAAACCAAACCAATCATTAGCAAAACCAAATGAAATGGGAGATATTGTTGTTAAACTTCCATTGCCTCCAGGAACCTTTCCAACACTATGGAATGCCGACAAAAGATACAAAGACAATTATATGACTAATTACGCTGGCTACTATGAAACTTATGATGCAGGACATATCGATGAAGATGGTTACATTTGGATTATGTCTAGAACAGATGATATTATTAATGTTGCTGGGCATAGACTTTCTACTGGGGCAATTGAAGAAGTTTTGTCAGAACATCAATCTGTCGCTGAGTGTGCGGTTTTGGGTATCGCTGATAAACTAAAAGGACAATTACCAATTGGTTTAGTAGTTTTAAAAGCAGGTGTTAAAAAAGAAGTTGATACTATTTCAAAAGAATGCATTCAAATGATTAGAGATAAAATTGGTCCAGTAGCTGCATTTAAAGTTGTAATTGTCATTAAGAGACTGCCAAAAACAAGATCTGGTAAAATATTAAGAGGAACAATAAGAAAAATTGCTGATAAAGAAGAATACAAAATACCAGCAACAATTGATGATCCAACAATTTTAGATGAGATCAAAGAAGATTTAATAAAAAATAATATACTAAAAAACTAAAGGTTTGCCCTCAGGTTTTCCTAAGATTTTACCTTCTTTCATTTTAATTTGACCTCCAACAATTGTCGAAACTGGTGCTCCTTTAAATTCAAATCCATCAAAGGGAGACCAGCCACATTTACTTTCAATATTTTCATTTTTAATTACAATTTTTTTATTCATATCTACAATCGTAAAATCAGCATCAAAACCTTCTTTAATAAAACCTTTGTTCTTAATTCCAAAAATTTTTACTGGATTTTCACATACAAAATTCATGAATTGTTCTAGGCTCAATTTTCCATCGTTAACATGATTTAACATTACTGGAACAAGAGTCTGAACTCCAGGCATTCCTGAAGGAGAATTTGGATAATTTTTTTCTTTATTCTTTTTTAAATGTGGGGCGTGATCAGAACCAATAGTATCATTAAAATTATTTTTTACACCATACCATAATCTATCATAATGAGACTTGTCCCTAATTGGAGGATTCATTTGAGCATAAGTTCCTAATTTATTATAACAATCAGGTGCAAATATTGTTAAGTGCTGTGGTGTAATTTCAAATGTAATATTACCTTTGTGCTGTGATAAAAAATCAATCTCTTGTTTTGTGGTAATATGAAGAATATGTGCTTTTTTTTTATATCTCTCAGCTATTTTTACAATTCTTCTAGTTGAAGAAATAGCACATTCATCACTTCTCCAAATTGGGTGAGAATGAACATCTCCATCTTTAATTAATTTTTTATTCTTGTTTAAAATTTCTTCATCCTCTGAATGAACTGCAACAACTTTGGAGCTACTTTGAAAAACTTTTTCAATATCTTTTTCGTCTGCGACTAAAAGGTTTCCAGTTGAAGAACCCGCAAAAAGTTTGATTCCACAACAACCTTCTAAGTTTTTTAAATCTGCTAATTCATTTGCATTATCAGCTGTTGCTCCAAAATAAAAAGCATAATTGCAATACATTCTGTTTTTTGCAAGATCTAATTTCTTTTGAAATTCTATTTTATTAGAAGTGGGTGGATTAGTATTAGGCATCTCAAAAACACTTGTTATTCCTCCAGCGATTGCTGCTCTACTTCCAGAGTGAAGATCTTCAGTATCTGTTGATCCAGGTTCTCTAAAATGAGTTTGAGTATCTATACATCCTGGTAAAACAGTTAAGTCCTTTGCATCAAATATTTCTTTTGCTTCACTCTCAATTTTTCCAATTTTAATAATTTTACCACTTTTGATTGCTATATCTTGATCTTTCAGATCTTTATCTATGTAACATGACGCATTTTTAATTATTAGATCTAACATTTATTAGAAAAGTAATTATATTATAATTGATCAGTAATCAATTATGAATATTAACAATGCATATATATTAGAAGATAGAGGTATTATTTTTGTAGAAGGCTCAGAAGCTAAAGATTTTTTACAAAATATTATAACTAATAATATAAATAAGGTAAACAATCAAAACTCTTGTTTTGCTTCTTTGCTTACTCCTCAAGGAAAATTCTTGTATGATTTTTTGATTATTCAACATAAAAATGGATATTTCATAGACTGTGAGAAAGCTCAAATTGATGATTTATTTAAACAATTAACTTTATATAAATTAAGATCAGATGTGCAGCTTTTAAACTTGAGTAACGAATTTGTAGTAACAGCCTTTAGTTACGAAAAATATAAATCTTTTAAAGAATCAAAAGATGAATTAGGATTCACATTCAAATATAATGAAGATCCAATCTTTTTAGATCCAAGGAATAAAAAACTTGGAGGGAGATCAATAATAAACTTAGAAAAACTATATATGTCCTTAAAAAAGTTAGAACTAAAATCTTCAAACGTAAAAGAGTACTATCAATTAAGTTTTGACTTGGGTATTCAGCAAAAAAACACTATTAAATTAAAAGATAAATTATTTGCTTTAGAATGTAATTTTGAAGAACTTAATGCAATTGACTTTAAAAAAGGGTGTTATGTAGGTCAAGAAAATACTGCTAGAATTAAATTAAAAAATAAATTAACTAAAAGACTTTTGCCGGTTAAAATTATTGAAGGAAATGTAAATGAAGGTGACTCTATTATTAATAAAAATGTTGAACTTGGCAAAATACTAATAGATAGTGAATTTCCTTTTGCAATAATTAAATTAACTTCTGAAGAATTTAATTTTGATTCTGTTTACAAGGTGAATGATTCTTTAATAAAGATTATAAAGCCTCTTTGGCTGAAGTATAATTAAATATTAAAATTTAAAATCTCAATTAAAACAAATACTAAGATTAAGCACAGAAAAGATATAATAAAAAAATTTATTATTTTCCAAACTTTATTATTTTTAAGATAGTTAGATAAAAACTTTGACAAATAACCAATTGTAAAAAAAAATAAAAATGATGCTAAAGAGGCGCCAATACCAAAGTAATATTTCTGTTCTAACAAAAAACTTTTAGAAAAATTTCCTAGAAAAAAAACAGTGTCTGAATAGACGTGTACATTTAAATAAGTAAAACCAAGGGTTCTAAATACAATATCGTAAATTGATGTTTTGTCTTTTTTTATTTTGAGTTTGATTGTATCTTTTTTAAGTGATGCTCTTGTAAAAATAAAATATAATAAAAAAATAAATAAAAGAATATTTAATAATAACTCGATTATTGGACTAAAAAAATTATTGAAATAGTGAAATAAAAATATTCCTAAAAATATTAATATAAAGTCTGAAAAAGCACATATAAAACAAACTAAAAAAACAAATTGCTTTTTTAGTCCTTGTTCAATAACAAAAATATTTTGTGCTCCAATTGCTAAAATTAAACTTAACCCTGTTAAAAAACCTAATATGACAAAACTCATTTTGTTAGAAAATTATCAAGTATTTTATTAAATTCTTCTGGTATTTCTAAATGGACATTATGGGAACAACCTTTTAAAATTTTCAATTCACTATTAATAATATTATTTTTTAAAGTTTCAACTTGACTAAAATTATATGCTTTATCTTGATCTCCCCAAATAATTAATGTTTGATTCTTTATATATTTTAAATTTTCTGTGCCTTTCCAATTTTTCATAGCAATAAGAGCATTATCCGCAGCCTCCATTGAAGTTAAATTGCTGGCATTAGTACACAAATAAAAATATTTGGCTTTATCTCCATTTACAAACCATGTTTTGGCTATTCTATTTGCTGTCTTTTTTAAACCTGCGTTTTTCAATTTCAATCTTGATTCATCCATTGTTTCAAATCTTCCTGGTATATCTCCAATAGATCCGGTGGCATAACAAATAAGTTTTGAGATCTGTTTTCCCAAAATTTTTGTTATTTCTTGAACAATCATTCCTCCCATTGAATGCCCCAACAAATAAAAATTTTCTAGTTTTTTTTCTTTAATACAATCAATTATAGTTTGAGCCATTGATGAGATGCTTTTTTTTGAATTTAATTTATTGCTCTTTCCAAAACCTGGAAGGTCTGGAGTAATGACTCTATATTTTTTTTTAAAATACTCAATTTGAAGTTTCCACATTTCAGATGAGCCTAGAAAACCATGAACTAGAACTAGAGGAAACCCTTTGCCTTCATCAACAATATATATATTCTCCATAAAGCTTAAATTATACTAACTATAATATAAATTAATAAATATGAATAAAAGAAAAATAACAGATCTATTTAATGTAAAATTTGAGCCATTTGATAACTATGGAAAAACTATTCCTGGAATGAGTTGGCATAAAATTAGTTACAAAAAAAATAAAGGAGGAACCGGAACTTATATTCTTAAAATGGAACCTGGAGCAAAAAGTTTACCTCATCAACATAATGGCTATGAAGAATTTTTGATACTTGATGGAAAATTAACTGATAAAGATGGTACAATTTTTAAAAAAGGTGATTTTGTTACTTTTGAACCAGGTTCACAACATTCTTCATATACAAAAAATGGTTGCTTAGTCTTGGTTTTCATGAGAGGTATCAACCAACCTATTAAAAATAATTAATTTTCAAATTATTTATAAAAAATATGAAAAACTTTTCAGAACTAAATTTAAATGAATATTTAATGCAATCAATAAAAAGAATGCATTTTAAAATACCAACACCAATTCAAGAACAAGCTATACCTCCCGCCATTCTTGGCAAAGATATTTTGGGTACAGCTCAAACTGGAACTGGAAAAACACTTTGCTATGGAATAGCTTGTTTAAATAAACTTTTAATTGATCAAATAAGTGGGGCTTTAATTGTTTGTCCTACACGAGAATTAGCTGTTCAAGTCAGTGAAGTACTTGAGGGTTTAATAGAACCTAAAATGAATATTAAATCAGCGACATTAATTGGTGGAGAATCTATGCAGAAACAATTAAAGCAACTTAAAAAGAGACCAAGGTTAATCATTGGAACACCGGGAAGATTAAATGACCATCTTCAAAGAAAAAGTCTAAGATTAAATGAAACTTATTTTTTAGTACTAGATGAAACTGATAGAATGTTGGATATGGGATTTACCCCACAAATAGAACAGATACTAAAATATATACCTAAAAAACATCAAACTTTATTGTTTTCAGCTACTTTGCCACAAAATATTATTAGGATCGCTGAGAGATACTTGCATGAACCAATTAGAATAAAAGTTGGTTCAACAACTGCTCCAATTTCTAAAATTAAACAAGAAACTATTCAAGTTAATGAAGGAGATAAATATAAAAAATTATTAAATCAATTAGACAGTAGAAAGGGATCTATATTGATATTTGTTAAAACAAAACGTAATGCTGACAAAATGGTAGATCGATTAAAAGATGATGGATACTCATGTGATTGTATGCACGGAAATCTAAGACAATCTAAAAGACAGAGAACGTTAATAGCATTTCGATCAGAAAAAATACGTATTCTTGTTAGTACTGAACTTGCGGCCAGAGGTCTTGATGTTCCATCGATTCAACATGTTATTAATTATCACTTACCTCAAGTTCCAGAAGATTTTATCCATAGAATTGGTAGAACAGCAAGAGCAGGTGCAGAAGGTTCGGCATTAACCTTTATAACTCCTAATGATGGACAAATGTGGAATGAAATTCAAAAAATAATTGCTCCTAATTCAAAACAAAAATTTAATATTTTTAAAAAATCTAACAATAATCAAAAAAATAAATTTTCAAGATTCAAACAACGTGGAAGTAATAAAAATAAATCTTTTAAAAAAAATTATTTTGATGATTCAAGAAATGATCAATCAAGAGGTAAAAAGAGATTTGGATTTAAATCTGATGGTTCTAGAAATGATCAATCAAGAGGTAAAAAGAGATTTA
>NZIO01000002.1 GCA_002689925.1 Candidatus Pelagibacter sp. | reverse complement strand
TTTTCAAATCCCAGTTGGCTAATTTTTTTGGAGGATTGTCTCGTTCTCAGAAACAGAGGGGGTGGGGGGTGCCCGTCGGGGGATGGGGGTATTCTTCTAAGGTATAGGTCATTCTCAGCTCTTCTGAACTGACTGCCACCTGGGTACTTGTATTCCAGACAAACATCAAAAGTGAAACAGAAGCTGCAGAAGGAGTCCTGCTGAACGTTTCCGTAATCTTCTGCACCACCTTGCCGTAGATGCCCACACGGCCCATCTGGATGTGATTGGGGCCAGATAAGATAAACATCTCAAATGGGAACAAGTGGAACTATAAATTAACTAATTCTAAAGAATAGATAATATCAACTTGACTGATACGTTGATTATACGAATATAAAAGCAGTTATATTTTAAACAACGGAAGGAGAATAACATGGTCAAGGCGTTCGCCTATACGCGCGTATCCGGCAAAGGCCAGCTGGAAGGTCACGGACTGGAACGCCAGTACGATGCCATCCAGAAATACGCCTCAAACACGGGCTACCAGGTCACCGGCGTTTACTCCGAAGAAGGTATCTCCGGAACAACTGACGAGTCCTGTCGGCCTGCTTTCCAGCGAATGGTCACCGACATCCTCCGTAACGGTGTAAACCATGTCATCGTTGAATCTCTCGACCGCCTGGCACGTGACCTACAGGTGCAACTCCAGCTCAGTGCCTATTGTGCAAGCAAGCAAATCGAGTTGATCTCGGCAGCAACCGGCGAGAACATTACGCAGGCGATTATGGAGGATCCTATGAGGCGTGCAATGGTTCAGATCCAAGGCGTCTTTGCAGAATTGGACAAGTCTTTAGTTGTCCGGAAGCTGAAGAACGGCAGGTTGAGGGCACGTGAGCAGAGCAGTAACCGTACCTTGACTGGACGAAGGAAATGTGAAGGAAGGAAATCGCTCCGCGAGACTAACCCCGAGCTGCTGGAACGGACCCGGCAGCTTTACCGCAAACCAAGAAAAGGTCGTCGCAGAACTCTTGCTGAAGTCGGCAGAATCCTCTTTGAGGAAGGTTTCAGCACTTCTAAAGGCAAGGAGTATGCACCTGCGCAGATCAAGCGGCTCCTTGGCTGCTGACCTCAGTTTCAGTCGTTGTTTTCGATCAGTTGCTTTTCTGCCAGCTGTGGGATGACATTTTTAAGTGCCTCGACCATTCGCGGATCAGAACGAAGTTCATTTAACAACTGAGAGTCACTCATCTTGCCCAGATTTATCTGCACGCTGTTGATGCTCTGGACGTCATTCCATTCATTCGGAGAACGATTTTTCAGATAGAATATCGTTGATGTCGGGTTGCCGGATTTAACCTGATCCATCAAGCAGGAAGTGACGGTTTGAAGTCCCTGCGCCTGGCCCTTTTTTACAGATTCCCGCAATTTCTCCAATTTGTATTTCTTTTCCGAGAAGGTCGTCGGGTGCATCCCGATGCAATATGCGATATCTCTTTCGTTCAAACCCTGCCCGGCAAGTTCCTCGATTTTCTGATACACCTCCTCGGTGAATTCAAAAGCCTTAGGCCCACGTTTTCTACCTTTGTATTCAGCCATCAGATTCAAGTATCAAAGGATTAACTGAGAACAGGTTTTTAACCAAGAAAGTTATCACAAAACATGACAATTTGCATAACTTATTTTTGGATCCATTTATTAGAGTTAATGGTAATATTTCCAGTCTAAAACTTAAACCACAAAAAGTTAAAATTAAAAGAATCATTTTGGACATTAACGGAATTTACCTCGTTGAATCTTGGTTTTTTCCTTTTATTCATAAAAGTGAACACGTAATGAACACTTTACGTTTTGTCTATCTCATTGAAATTATTGATAATGAACAGAGTGAACACGTCTGTCTAATTATGAGTTCTATATGGCACATTTAATAGCTTTTATGACATGTAGTCATACTATATATGTAAAACGTGTTCACTCTGTTCACAGCATTGATATTATTAACGAAAAGGTGTTCACTCACGTGTTCACTCACGTGTTCACTCTGTTCACTTTTTCTGGACTTTAATGGAAAATAGTCCTTGCAATTTACCCAGACTGAATTCAATTAGAATGATCTTTGCTTGCATCATTCTGATCTTCGACGACGATTAAGCCGATGAAACCCCTGGATCGTGATGAACTGGACCTGTCCTGTTCCCGTCTGAATCCTCTCTCCACGAGCCTCTTTGAAAATCTATTCTTGGTGCCGGTGTGTTCGTTGTAGTTCTGGCACCATCTGGACCATGAGCTGAAAAGCAAAGCTGTTGTTGTGAATTCTTCTGGGTTTTCAACACAACACTCATCGATCCAATTACCGATTTTGTCCTCCTGCTGGAAGTATTCCTTGGTCGCATCCTGAACCACCGGAGGAGGATGTATTCCTTGACGCTGCCACTCGAGACAGCCTTTGATCATCCAACTCAGGATGCCCGGCCATTCTTCTTTGAGCCTATCCTCTAAACCAGTATCAACGACCTTGGGCTTATGCGTGAAAGGCACCAGGTGCATCCGGCGTCTGATGGCATCATCGATGTTTCTGAGTTGCGGCTTATGATTGCCGAAGATCACCAAAGTGAACTGAGGAGTGAAGGTGAAGAAATCCTGACGCATGAAGCGTGCACTGATCGGGTCACCACCGGTCAGGCTTTTGACTCTTGATTCGTTCCATCTGCTGCTTTCATCGATCTCAGAGGCAACGACAAGACGTGCCCCCTGGAGTTCTGCAAGTTCGGTCGGGTGGCGTTCCATTTGCGATGACATAAACACCTCGGAGCCTGCAGTCGTTGCGTATTCTCCCAGGATCTTGGTCACCGTGTTGAGGAAGACGCTTTTGCCATTGCCTCCAGGTCCCCAGACGAATGCCAGCATCTGCTCCGAGGTGGAACCAGTGAGAGCATAGCCGCAAAGCCGCTGAAGGTATGCGATCAGTTCACCATCATCCAAAGTGGCCTGCTTCAGAAAACGCATCCAGTTGTTGCATTCCATCTTTTCCGGTCCAACCGATGTGGATTTGCAAATGAGGTCTTCCGGGTCATGTTTGTTAAGTTTCCCGGTTTTCAGATCTACGGTTCCAGTTGGGGTATTAAGCCTCCATGAGTCTTTGTCCGTCATTGCGGCAGGCAGGATCAGTTCCTGGTGGTGTTTGAGCAATCCGATTACTTCACGGACGGTACGTCCACCTGCGAGGCGTGTTGCAGTCCTTTCCGCTGAGCGCTTGTCTTCCATTTTCATCAGTGCTTCAGCAGATGCCTCTGAGCAGAGTCTACCCACCTCGTATGGTATCCGACCCCTGTCGTCGAACCTCCAACGTGTTTTGTCCCAATACAAGAATTTTCCACATTCCGGCATGTAGCGGAAATTCTGCCTGTGCTGTTTGACGACCCGCCATGTCAGGGCCATCTCGGAATACTTAATCGGAGCTAAGTTTTTTTCTGTGTCAGATACAATTTCCTCAACCGGACTAAAATCAGCTGCAGCAGTGTTGAATCCATGACCTCTTGCCTGTTGGAAGATCCAGTCTGCACCAATGCTGTATGGCGGTTTGAAGCTTCTGAACTTATCTTCGATAAAGTCCTGTTCTGTCTCCCCGTGCAGCCAGCGTTGAGAGAACAGGACCCATAATTCCATGGCGTGTTCCTCATTTTCTGAGAGCGCGGCCTTAATGGCGTGACCAATCCGGATCCATTCATCATAACTGGTATCATTTGGTATGACTTCCAATGCTGCTGAAACCATCTCGGGATCACCTTTCAGTGATTTCTGATCGATTAGCAGATGTTTCTCTTTTGGTGCATGGCCATTGATTAGACGGTATCCTTTTTCGGTAAGAATGGTTCTGAGTTCACAGAAGAACTGATTTATCTTTTTTTCATCAATCACACTCAGTTCTTCTGGATGCAGATCGTCCAGCACAGGTTCGCAGGTATATGGTTTTCTGGTGACGGGATGGATTCCATGGATGACGTACTGCTGTCCTTCTGCAAGCATCTCAATTAGAAATTCCTTTTTTGCATCTGTTTCAAACCTGAGTGTCTTTTTTGGAAAAGTGGTATGGCATCGGTAGATGAGCAGACGTTTTGGAGAAAGCCCGATACGTCTTGGGGCACGTCCGAGTTTGTAGACAGCAATATCTTCAATCTCCTTTGCAAGAGATTCATCCAGTACATCGATATCGATACCAGGAAATCGACCGCTGCGCAGTCCGATGTTGGCATTGAAACTCAACCAATGCTCAATATCTGAAGAAGACGGGTCATGATTGTGCCACGAGTAACCTATCCACATACCGTTTGCTTTTGGAATACCCGGCGCTTTACCTCGGTCTTCATCCCGGATACTGCTCATGGATGAAATTTTAGAGTCAGGAGGAGTGACAGAGACCAGTTCTTTGAAACCGTTGTTGAAGATTTTCAGGACATCCATTCTTATTTTCGGTAGCGTGTTGATATCCAGCCTCCGGTACCGGTTCGCCGGCCTCCCAGACCTGGATTTCCTGTTCACCGAGGCACCAGGCAGCACACCAGACATCAGTGCTCGGACCCATGGCATAACGGTAGGTTCCTCATTTCCTGAGTTCCAGAGAACTTCGGGTTTCGATGTCTATCGAAACGATGCCTGACGAACGAGATGTCGCTATAGGCATCACCTGAGCATGTTGTTGATGTCGGCAGGTTTGTCTTCTATGGCCTCGAAATCGTCTTCGGCTTTAAGGCGGCCATCGAGCCGCTCTCCATCATCCAGTTTCTGGACATTGTTCAACCCGAAACTGACCCCCCTTTTGCCTGCCTTGTCATAAGCAAAAACGTTTAAGGTTGCTCTGACTTTACAGCCAGAATAGACCTCAGCATGATCCGTGATCAATTGAGGTTTCCCATCGGGGCCAGCATATTTACTCGCAATGCCTGGTTTTTGTTTTGAACGGACATTGAGGTAAATAGAACCGGGCTGGTAGCCTTTTTCTTTCAGCCGGTCGGTGCGGAAAGGCAAACGCAGAGAGCCGGATTCCTTCAGTGAATCGTATTTCTCCCCCCACTTCGCACGACCGGTATCTTCAACGGCTTTTTTCAGATCACTCAGATCTGTTTCCTTGTTGAAAACCAGGCATGCAGAGTACTGGGGTTCTGCACCGCTGCCTTCCGGAGAGGTTGGTTCAAAAAGATGCTCATAGGAGAGCAATGCTTCGGGTGTTGTTATTTTCGTCATTTCGTTTCCTTTCGGGTATGACGTTCTTCAGTGATTTCCTTCCTTTTTTTATGTGATTTTTTGAAGTCGGAAACCATCGAAAGCAGCCGTTTACGAGCTTGCTTGTTTTCCTGGTCGATGTGCTGCTGCTCAAACTCGTCCTTCCGGACAGCTAACTCAATTCGGAGCAAGATTTCAGTCTGCTGCTGAAGCTGGTCGAACATGCACTTCAAGTCTACCGTGTCACTCATACCAGATCCCTCTTCAACTCGTTCAAAAGCTCAAGGACCTGATTCCTCTTGAATAGACAAGGCCCGCTATTTCCGTAGAGACGGCGACTCTCCAATCTGGGGGCATATTGACGCCTGAAACGCCAATATGAGGTTTCTAGAAGAGTTGCAGCTTCGGTAGTTGTGACCTCGGGCGGGGCTTCGTGTGTTTTGGGTTTGTCCGTCATGGTTCTCCTGGGTGATGTCCATTTCTCATCGCTAACCTCGAAATCTTTGTTAACGATATATCTAACAATTAAGATATCCATATTTATACCGATTATGAAATTAATTTCACCTTTTTTGACGGTGAAAAATAAGTATTGCGCTTCTGGACTTCGGGTTATACTCTATCATGCTAGTCACCTAGCTGCTTGACTGGCCTTCAGAGAATACATTCGGTCTTAATTTTTTAAAATTGGTAGAAATTTAGATATATGACTAAAGAGGAACAACGAGAAAAGTTACGGGAAGCAGGGAAACGGGGTGCGAAACAACATGAAGCGGTTCAATTAGAAAATGGATCGTGGATTGAGCCGGATTCATCAACGCACCAGAATCAACTTTTCGGGAAAGTTGTAGAGGGTATCCGTTTAGAGATGGATTATAGTTTGGAAGCATTCGGCAAGCTTCTTGGGGTCGGAAAACAACATATTATAAAATGGGAATCAGGATCGAGTGGAATGACTTCCTCCACGAAAATCCTCCTTTTCGATGTACTTGGGACTTGGCTCCAAGAAAACGGTCTTCAATGGACCGACATCCCGAAATATTGGTTTTCCTATATTCCGAAGGAATATCGGGAGCTACGAGGGTGGGTAACAAAAACGCAAGTCAGAGGACTTTTGAATGATCGTCCGGGAATTTATGACTTGGAAATCATTCCCCCAACTATCGAGCCTGGGGTGCCTATCATGCGGACAGGCTCCACTTTCTTAACAAAGGAGCAGCTTGTCGGGAAAGCGTTTGCTAAATCAGCAGCGAAACAAATCATGAAAACTGCTTCCTTAAAAAAAGCTCTTCTCGATAATTCTGGAGATCAAGTTATTGGAGAGTTGAAGAAGAAAAAGATGACCGCAAGTCGTCTTGGGCATGCTCTTTACGGAGATCCCCCCTATCAAAGCGTTGTAGGAATTTCTCCCCCGACTGCCTTGGAGAAAACCATTAATGAAGTCAAAGACTCTTTTGCTGATCTAAAAAAGGATTTTGCTACTCGTTTGGCAGAAAAGGACGCCACGATCGCGGCGAAGGATGAGCTGATCGCAGAGCTCCGGGATCGGATTAAGGAACTCAAAGGTCAATCTAAGGCGGATTCAACTTTGTCAGGAATCTTAGAATTTCCGGTAAATGCAGCCTCTGATAAACCTATCGAAGGAGCTATTGAAAAACCGAAAATTACCCTGGAGGAAGCTAGAAAATTACAACTTCAAAAAGAAAAAGGAGAATAGTAATGGCGAAAAAACGCAGTCGTTGGCAAAAAGTCACGATCAAAGGTTTTGAGTATATCCAGGTCCTTATCTGGTTTGCCCAATCCAAAAAAGAAAAGAAAAACCGGAATGCGAAAAGGGAATTCCTAAAGCGGCCCGACGGTTCGAAGAAGCCCTTTCTGGAGTTTGCAAAAAAGCCTGCTCCGGATTATCACTGGAGGTCTGATGAGGAGACCGCAAATCTCATTGAAGAAGCTGTTGATGAGGTCTACAAAAAATACGGGTTGGACCCAAAAAAGGAATCCGTTCTCGGTAATGCGCCGATCGTTCTGAAGGGTCTTACCCTCTCAATGGTCTATAAAACATTCCGTAGTCACATTGAGACAAAAGCCGCTAAGAAAACTGGCAATGCCCGATCAAAAAGTACCCTGCGGGAATACGATTACGGGTTTGAAAATTTCACCCGAGTTTTCGGTGAAGTCCTGGTTGATCAAATTCCGGATCATATCCAAGAAGATTATGCGGGAGCCGCTTTGCTTTTGCAGAAATCTAATGGTGAAACTTACTCTCCCAGAACAATTCGGAAATTTTGCGTATCGATGAATACATTTTTTTCCTGGGGCAATAAACGAGGAATGATTCCAGGGAAACTTATCTCCCTCGATCTCCCCGAAGTGAAAAGGAAAATCCCTAGAACTTTCACCGAAGAAGCTCTTGATAGTATGGAGCGTTATCTTGAAGCGAAAATCCAGGAATGGAGTCAAAAGACTTCACGTAAAGATGCTCGAACTTCAAAGGCCAAACTTTGGAGAATACGATATCGAGCTTTCATGCTGGCGCGTTATACCGGGATGAGGGTAGCTGAAATTTGGAGTCTTCGTCTTCATAGAATCAAGGTTGATCAGGGTCCTGCTAAAAGCTGCATCGAACTCCGGGAAATAAATGATATTTATGGAGGGAGGGATAAATTAGGTAAGGAATTTAGAATCAGCTTTAAGACTAAGTCCAATCAAGAAGAAAATGTGAACATTGGGCCGAAATTGTTCGAATTTTTGAAAGCAGACAAGAAGAGTCGGGGTAAAAACGAACGATGGTATCTCGATCGAGGAGATGGGTCTAATTGGTTTGTCACTGCAAATTCTCTCGGTGATTCATTTAATAAAGTCGTCAAAGAATGCGGGTTTGCTGGAATGGCTAAACGGGCTCATGGATTTAGATCCTCACTTGCCACAAAACTTACTCAGGAAAGCGGCATCCATGTTGCGTTTAAACAGCTCCGTCATGCCAGCATTGAAACGACGATAAAAGCGTATGTTGGAGATTCGACTGAGGCGATTCAAGCAGCACTTGGTAAGGTAGAAAATGCTTCCCAAATTAATGACGCAAAAAGTGTCCGGCTGTCGGATAATCTGTCGGAAATTGACGCTAATGACGCAAAAACCAAAGGTCGTACGATAAGCTAATTCCTTCCAATTGCTGGCTTTGATGGCTATTCTTGCCTAAGAAAGTCATACTCATAACCCGAAGGTCAGAGGTTCGAATCCTCTCCCCGCTACCATTTATAAATTCTATTATATCAGTACTTTAAGATTATTCATCAGTCTCAAAAACAACAGTCTTCATACTTATACCCCACGCTATACCCCACATACTTTTCATTTTTTCCCAACTAGTCTGTTATTTCAAACTCAAGAAGTGCAGACAAATCCTACATGATGTTGTTTTCATCATTAAAGGCATTAACAACTTGTA
>NZIO01000001.1 GCA_002689925.1 Candidatus Pelagibacter sp. | reverse complement strand
TTAAGATTGGAATATTGCCAGAAGCTTTAAGAAATTATTTATTAAGACTTGGGTGGTCTTATAAGGATAAAGAAATTTTTACTCTCGAGGAAAGTATTAAATATTTTTCTTTAAAAGGTGTAGGTAAGTCACCATCAAAATTAGATATGAATCGGATTTTATCAATGAATGAAACTTATATTAAAAATATGGATGAAAGTGAATTATTTATAAAACTTAAAAATTACTGTCATAATTATAAAAAAAAATTGGATGAAAAATTTTATGATGATATCAAAAGATCAATAAACTTTTTAAAAAATAAAGCAAAAACAATAGATGATATTTATAAAAATTCTCAATATATTATAGAAGATAAAATATCAATTGATAAAGAAGATTTAAAACTATTAGATAAGACTTCAAAAACCATAATAAAAGAATTTATTCTTGAATTAGAAAAAGAAAATGTTTTAAATAAAGTAAATTTAGAAAAAATAATTAAACAAATGATAAACAAACATAAAACAAATTTTAAAGGAGTGGGACAACCTATTAGAATTGCTTTAACTGGATCAAAATTTGGCCCAGGTATTTATGATATAATTTTATCTATCAAAAAAGATCAGGTTATTAAAAGATTAAAGATGATTGATTAAAACAGATTTTGCAATTTCAGAAGAATTTCCAGTTTTAAAGTCCTTTATTATTTCCTGAGTATCAAAAATTTGTTTTTCTGTAATAGATTTATTGTTAAAAATTTTATTTACTGATTTAAAAATTTCAAGAGCGTTACATTTAGATTGTAATAATTCTGGTATAATTTCTCTATTAGCAGCAATATTAACAATATTTGCAAATTTTACTTTTACCAACATTTTAATAATAAAAAAATTAATTATATTCATTTTATAAATTATTACTGAAGGAACTTTATTGTTGCAAATTTCTAGTGAAACAGTTCCTGATTTTGCAACAGCAAAAATTGATGACTCAAGAATTTGTGATTTAATTTTCTCATCAGATACTGAGCTACAATTTTTTAAACCATTATTTATTAGAATATTTTGTATTTTTTTAGTAAATTGAGATGTAGAATGAAAAACAAAAA
This sequence comes from Candidatus Pelagibacter sp., assembly GCA_002689925.1. Taxonomy (GTDB): domain Bacteria; phylum Pseudomonadota; class Alphaproteobacteria; order Pelagibacterales; family Pelagibacteraceae. The sequence goes on along the minus strand of NZIO01000001.1, from coordinate 20,570 downwards.
ATAAATCATTATATTGTTTATTCATTAAATTTATAAAGTCAACTAATATAGGCATTAAAGTATTAATTTCAGTCAATCTACTGCCTGGAAAAATAGAAAATATTTTTTTATCATCTTTAATAATTTGACTAATATCAATTTTACTTTTATCTGAAAATTCTAATAATGGATGTCCTATAAAAGTAGACTCAATATTCTCTCTATCAAAATATTTTTTTTCAAAGGGAAAAAGTAATAAAATATGATTTATAAATGATTTTAGTTTTTTTATTCTAGACTCTCTCCAAATCCAAACCTGTGGAGCAACAAAATGTATAGTTTTAATATTTGGATTTAGCTTTTTGACTTTTTTTGCAATTCTTAAAGTAAAATCAGGGCTATCTACAGAAAACAAAATATCAGGATTAAATTCAATAACCTTTTTTGTTGTTAAGTTAATTTTGTTTCTAATTTTCAATATATTAAATAAAACTTTAGTGAAACCTAAATAAGTAACATCCTCTAAGTTAAAAATAGTTTCAACACCTAGTGACTTTAAATGTTCACCTCCTACTGATAAATATTTTATATTGGGGTTAGAATCTTTTATTTTAGAAATTATTTTAGAAGCTAATTTATCACCTGATGGTTCTCCAGTTAATATAAATATTTTTTTCATTAAATAATTTTGCAAAAAAATTTTATTTTAAATGGCATATATAAAAATATTATTTTTATTTGCTAAATTTATACATTTAGACTTATCAATAAAAATATTATATTTAGATTTTACCACTATTCCTCTTAAACCTATTTTAACACACTTTTTAATTGTTTTTAATCCAACCGTAGGTAAGTCCGTACGCATATCTTGATTTGGTTTAGGTAATTTAAGAAGTATTCCCGATCTTTTTTTTCTAGAATAAATTTTTTTAACAATCTTTTGTGCTTTGGTTAACATTGCATCTGTTCCTTTAAAATCTTCTGAAATAATGACTTTTTTTTTAATAACTACTATACCTTGAGAAACATTTTTGTTTTTTAAATTATTAATAATTTTTTTCCCAATAATAATATCAGTTTTATTTTCTATATTAGGTTTAGTTTTGGTGTGATTGCCTTTTCTTAAAACTAGTTCAGTGTTAAAAAAAGTTTGACTAATAATTTTAAAGCCTTCTTTAATAAATAAATTTGTTATAAATTTAATTATATATGCATCTCCTTTTTTTGTTTCTTTAATAATTTTTGGTAAATGATATATAGCCTTAAAATCAAATTTAGTATTAGAAAAATTTGGTCTATCTACCCTACCTGCAAATATCAATTTTTTACACCTATTAGATTTTAAAATAGAAATACATTTTCCAAGTTGCCCTATAGATAATTGAAAAGATTTTTTATTTTTTTTAAAAAGTTTTCTTTTAGATATATCAATAATTATAAAATTTATTTTTAAACTTTTTAATTTTTTAACTATTAATTCACCTATATGAGTATCTCCTAGTACTAAACCAATCATTTTAATCTTTTAAAAAAGGTGTGCATATAGATCTTTTTTTATCTTTTTCAATAAAATTAATAACCTCTTGTACAAGTGGATTTTCTTTATATAAGCCGTTTAACTTATTTAGATTTTCATTAAGATTTTTACTTGAAAAAATTTTTTTATAGGCTTCGCTAAGTTCTAAAATTTCTTTATTTTCATAATTATTTCTTCGTAAACCTATTAAATTTATTCCCTGCAAGTAATTTCTGTTACCTATTGATAAGCCAAAAGGTATAACGTCATGCAATACTCCAGTCATTCCTCCTATCATTGCTAATTTTCCTACTCTTGTGAATTGTTGTACTGCTGAATTTCCTCCTATAATAACATTATCTTCTATAGTTACATGCCCACCTAATGGTACATTATTTGCAATAATTACATTATTTCCAATAGTGCAGTCATGTGCAACATGTGAAGAAATCATAAATAGGCAGTTATTTCCAATTTTTGTCAAACCTCCACCACCTGATGTTCCAGGGTTAATTGTTACATATTCTCTTATTGTATTATTTTTTCCTATTATGAGTTTTGTTATTTCATTTTTAAATTTTAAATCTTGAGGATCAGATCCTATACTTGCAAAAGGAAATATTTTTGTACCTGATCCAATTTTGGTATAGCCTGAAATAACCACATGTGAATGTATTTCTACTTTTTCATCAATTTCTACATTAGGTCCAATTACTGAATACGCTCCAATTTTTACTTCTTTAGAGATTTTTGCACTTTTATCTATTAGACAAGTGTTGTGAATCATTATTTTTTATCCACTATAGTAGCTGACCATTCAGCTTCTGCCATTTTTTTCCCATCAACATAAGCTATACCTTTGTATTTCCAAACTCTTCCGTGGGATCTAATAGATTCTATATCAAGATTTAACTGACAATCAGGTATAACAGGGTTTCGAAATTTAGCATTTTGAACACTCATCAAATAAACTAACTTATTTTCATATTCTTTAGGATCAATTCCATAAGCAGTAAGTGCTGCGGCCGCTTGTCCAAAAGCCTCAACAATTAAAACTCCTGGCATGACAGGTTGGCCTGGAAAATGTCCTTGTACAAAAAAAGAAGTTTTTTTAACATTAACTATTGCAGTAGCTGATTTTAATGGAACTATATTTATTAATTTATCTATTAAAAGCATAGGTTCTCTATGAGGCAAAAGACTCTCTATTATTTTTCTGTCAATAAAATCTTTAGTCATTATTTTTCCAATTCTTTAAAAATTTTTTAAAATCTGTTGCTGGATAACCCATAACTTTACTATTATTAGGGATATCTTTTATTACACCACTGCCTCCACCAATACTTACATTTGAACCTATCTTTAAATGGCCAGAAATACCAGCTTGTCCACCAATTATAACTCTATCACCTAAAATTGAACTACCAGCAAAACCTACTTGGCCAGCTATCATGCAATTTTTACCAATTTTAACATTATGAGCTATATGAACTTGATTATCTAAAAAAGTATTTTCACCAATAGTAGTATCGCTTAAAGAACCTCTGTCAATTGTACAGGTACTTCCAATTTCAACACCACTATCAATTATAACTTTACCAATATGTGGGGTTTTAAGATTACCATTGTTTGATGGAATAAACCCAAAACCTTTTAATCCTAATTTAGTTCCATCTTGAATATGAACATTGTCTTTAATAACAGAATTTTTTATTGATACAAAAGAACCTATAACACAATTTTTCCCTATTAATACATTGCTTTCAATAATAGTATTACTACCAATGATTGTACCTGGTCCAATTTTAATATTTTTGCCGAGCAAAACGTTATTACCAAACTTAATATTTTTATATTTGCTTTTTAATTTACTAGAATTTTTTAAATCTAAGTCAGGATAATCTAAATCTGCTTTTGGATAAAACATTTTTAAAATAATTGATGTAACAAACAACACATTTTTAACAATAATTTTATTGCAAGACAAAGGTAAAAATTTAGATAAATTTTTAGTTGTAACGCAAGAAGATGCTTTAGTAGTTATTGCAACATCTTTGTATCTTGAACTATGTAAAAAGGTTAGATCATTTTTATTTGCTTCATTTAAATTTTTAACATCTTGGATTTTCGTATTTACTTTTAAGTTTGAGAAACTTTCAAAATCAATATTTTTTAGAATATTAGAAATATTATGTGGGCCTTTATTTTTAAAAAATATGTTTGGTGCCATTTTATTGTAGGCTAATTTTTGGAAGTTTTTTATTTAATTTATCTAAGATAATATTTGTAATATCAAGTTCAGTTTTTCCAATAACAATATTTTGTTTATCTAATATTATAGAAATATCATTTGACGCTGTGTATTCAGCTAAAATTGGATTGATAGCTTTCAATAATTCAGCTCTAGCAAAAGATCTTTTTTTAGTTATCTCATCATTTTTAATTCTTCTATCAGCTTGATAAGTCATTACTTTTTTTCTTAAAGTTTTTGCAAGTTTTTCATATTCTTCTTTTTTAATTAATTTTTTTTTACTTAGTAATAAAGTTTCTTCTTCCTTTAAACTTTCTTCAGTCTTTTTAAATTTTTCTAAGCTACTGCTATGTATTTTTTCTAAAGCTTCTTGGGCATTTTTTCCTGCTGAACTGTTATTAAGTATAAACTTCATGTCAATATACATTATATTTTCTTGAGCAAATACATTTGTAAATTGAAATAACAACAAAGTAATTACAAAAAATTTTACTAAATATTTCATTAAAAAGTGGTACCTAAATTAAATTTAAAACCTTCTGTTTGGTCTGTATCATCTTTTGTTAGTACTTGAGCAAAAGTAAAACTTAGTGGACCCAAAAATGATAGAATGCTAGCATTAATACCAATAGAAGTTCTAAGAGTATCTGACTCAGAGGCTGTAGGATCATAGTCTATAGACCAAACATCTCCTAAGTCAAAAAATAAATTAAAATCTGTTTTGTATTCTTCTGGTAATACATTGGGTAAAGAAGCTTGAAAATTTAGTGCAGCAGCATAATTACCGCCAACATGATCACTACCATCAATTGGCCCTATTTTTCCTCTTTTAAATCCTCTCATTCTGTTGCTTGGTAAAAATAATCTATCTGATAGTTTAACATCATCACCTAAACCTTTAATCATTCTAGTATACAACTTTACAGAACCAATTATGTCAGGTGTTATTTCGTGATACATGCTCCAATCAAGACCATTTTTAATTGATGGCATATCTGAGTAAATAGGTAGTTTTTGACTAAAGGATGTTCTGAAACCATCTGTAGGTTGATATGATTGATTTCGTTTATCCATTGTAATTGCATAGTTTAAATAACTATCAAAATAATTTCCTTCTTGTTTTTTGATAGATTTAGAAGCAGTACTATTAGCAGATAAGCTTTCATAATAAGTGGAAATACCAGGTGAAATAAAAACATCCTCGTATTGTTCAAAACCAGTTCCTAAAGTAAAACCTGTTTTAGTTGTTTCATAACCGGAATCAGTAAGCTTGTCTATTTTAATGCTTTCTAAAGACCCACTTAAAGAATTGCCAGAATAGTTATAATTTGGATTAGTTACTGACACTTGTCCTCTAATAGCTTCACCAGAAATTTCTAAATTACTATTAACTTTAACACCTCTTCCCATAAAATTATTTTCAGCAATACCAACGGCAAAAGATGTACCTTCTGTTCCAACCCCAGCACTAGCAGCTAATTCACCAGTAGATTTTTCTTCAACAACTATATCAATTATTTTTAAACCTGAATCAGACCCCATATAAGTTTTATTTCCAACTTTAGCAAAAATATTTCTCGATTTAAGTTCATTCATTGACTTAGCTAGTAATAAAGGGCTAAATGGATCACCTTCGTCTATTAACATTTGACTTCGAATAACATTATCATTTGTAATGTTATTTCCAGCAATATTTATTTTTTCTACAAAGACCTTTTCTGACTCAAAAACATTTATTTGGACAATTATTTCATCATTATCTAAAGTTTCTAATAGGCTATGATTAATAAATTGCAATTCTTTTTGTTCAGCCAATCCATCCAGCTTATTTAAAATTTTAGTTAACTTAATAGATGAATAGTAATGTCCAACTATTTCTTTTAAGTCTTTGTTCAGTGCAAAGAAGGCAGTCTTGTCAATTCCATCTGCTAAATTTAAAAAGGCTTTTTTAAATTTATATCTTTTTCCTGCATTGATATTAAATGTTAAAACAAATCCCTCTCCAACAGAATATTCTATATTGCTAGAAGTTATATCAACTTCATAATAACCTCTATTTTTATAAAAGTTTTTTAATAACCTTGTATCTAATTCAATTCTATCTACGTTAAGGAATTTTTTGCTAGATATAAATTTCCAAAATTTATTCTCTTCAGATGTAATAACATCTCTAAGTTTTGTGTCACGAACTTTTTTATCACCAGTAAAAAATATTTTTTTAATTTTTGCCTTTTCACCTAAATCAATAGTATAAATTATATTAACTCTATTTTTTTTAATTTTTTCTACGTCTGTTTCAATATTAACAAAATAATAACCTGCATTTCTTAAAACAGTACGAATTATATTAATATCATCTTTAATTTTATTTTTAGTAAAAGAATTTTGTTCTTTTAGGCTTAACATATCCATAATAGCTTCTTTAAATTTTTTAGCTCTTATTCCATCTAAAGAAATCATGTTTATTATGGGGTTTTCTATAACAACCATTTTTAAAATTTTGTTTTGAATGGATATTGATACATTTTCAAAAAACCCAGTATCAAATAAATTTTTAATAATTTCGTTTACTTCATTTATCTCATAGTTGTTGCCTTTAACAATTCCACTGTACGCAATAATAGTTTCACTGGATATTCTTTCATTACCATCAATTTCAATTTTATTTACAACTTCAGAATTAGCTGAAAAGGTAATTATAGATAAGTATAATAGTGATATAAGGAATTTTATTATAAAGCTTTTCATAAAATTATTTTACACTTATATTGTGTATTTTCAACCTCGCCCAATTGTCATATAAATAGATATCATCAACATTTTTTACTTTTTTGTAGCTTACTTTTTTGAACTCTTTGTCATCAACTAATTTCAATAGGCTATTGACAATATCCAAAAATTTAATTTTATTTTTTAAAAAAAGTGAAACTAATTCTTCGTTAGCAGCATTTATCATAATGGGGGCTAGTTTGCCAATTTTAAAACACTTATTTAATAACTTAATTGATGGAAATTTTTTAATATTTACTTTTTTAAAAGTTAATTGATTAAGTTTTTCTACATTTATATTTTTGATATTTGAAAAATCACTTTTAAAACCATAGATTGTATTTGAAATAGGAATTTCCATATCAGTATTATAAAGAATCATTTTGATTAAACCATTTTTGAATCTGATTATAGAGTGAACATATGATTGTGGGTGAATTATAATCTTATACTTTTTTGGATTAATATTAAATAGTTTTGTAGCTTCTATAAGTTCAAAAAACTTATTCATTAGATTTGCAGAATCGATGGAAATTTTTTTTCCCATTTTCCAATTTGGATGTTTTGTAGCTTGCGTCGGAGTAATTGATTTAAGTTTATTTAAAGGTGTATCAAGAAATGGGCCTCCAGATGCAGTTATTAAAATTTCTTCAATATCGTTATCACTAAAATCTTTCGTTAAATTAAAAATTGAAAAATGTTCTGAGTCAACTGGTAGAATTTTAGTTTTATATTTTAAAGATAAATTATAAATAATATTCCATGCACAAACTATAGATTCTTTATTTGCAATTGCTAGGATTTTGGTAATTTTTAATGCTTCAATAGTATAGTATAGTCCGGCTATACCAACAATTGCTGAAATAGTATAATCAACTTTCTTTTTAATTATTTTTTTTAATGAAATATTTCCACAATAAACTTTTGTTTTGTAATTTCTTAATTCATTTTTAATATACTTGAAATATTTTTTGTCTTTTATAATTATGTTTTCGGCATTAAATTTTTTAGCTTGTTTAATTAGTTTTTTATAATTTTTATTTGCAGTTAGTAGAGTGATTGAAAAATTAGATAAATCTCGCTCTAAAATATTTAAAGTAGATGAACCAATAGATCCGGTAGAACCAAGAATAATAATTCTTTTTTTCATAGATTAAATTAAATTAATAAACTTAAATATACTAGCAAAAATTAAAACAAAAATAATTCCATCTATTCTATCAAGAATACCACCATGACCAGGTATAAGATTTCCAGTATTTTTAATTTTGTTTAATCTTTTAAAATATGAAATTAAAATATCTCCTGATTGACAAACTAGAGATAAAAATAGTGATATTACAATATATTTATTTATTAAGTAGACTTGATCTTGATATATAATTTCATAAGTTGTTAAATTCTCTAATAAAATAATTGGTATAATAGAGAAAATAAAAGAACCAATCATTCCAGAGTAAGTTTTATTAGGACTTATTTTGGTTAACTTTGGACCTTTAAAAGTTTTTCCAAATATATAACCGCCTATATCTGAAAAAATACAAATTAATAAAATCCATAATAATAAAAAGGATGATTCATTATACAAACCTCTTATAAAAATAGATGAAAAAATAGAAATTATGATTACTAAGTAACCAAAATTAATTATTAAAGAAGATTTTTTTTTTTTATTAATATTCTTCCATTCATTTAGAGAAAAAATAGTGATTAAAAATAAAACAGGAATAAAAATTATATAGTGTGTAAATATTAAAATTATACTGATTGGTAGTAATATTAAAGAAGAAATGATTCTTTTTTGTAATTCATTAAATTTCATATATTGCCATAATTTCTTTTAGTTTTTTTGTAAGAATTGATAATTTTTAAAAAATCATTTTTATTAAATTCAGGCCACATTTTATCAACAAAAAATAATTCTGAATATGCAAGTTGCCATAATAAAAAATTACTTAATCTTTTTTGTCCACCAGTCCTAATTAATAAATCTGGATCTGGTATTTTTTTTGTAAAAAGAAGGTTGTCAAAATTTTTTTCATTTATTTTTTTGTGTTTTGCTTTTTTTATTGCTTTTATTATTTCGTCACGAGAACCATAATTTAATGCTAAATTTAAATAGAGGGTTTTATTATTTTTTGTTTTAGTTTGAACTTTTTTAATAATATTTAACACGGGTTTTGGTATACCCCTGTTATTACCAATTACTTTAATCTTAATATCTTTATCTAAGATTTTTTTTAAATTTTTTTTAAAATAATTTTTAATTAGACTAAATAAAAAATTAACCTCAGTTTTTGGTCTTCTCCAATTTTCAGTGGAAAAAACAAATAAAGTTAGAAATTTCAAATTAACTTTCATTGATATATCAATGATATTTTCAACATTTTTTAATCCTGAAAGATGTCCAAAATTTCTTGAATTTTTATTCTTCAAACCCCATCTGCCATTACCATCCATGATAATAGCTACATGATGTAAAGAGTTCATATTTCCATTATCTCTTTTTCTTTTTCTTTAAGCTTGTTTTCAACTAAAGTGATGTGTTGATCAGTAACATCTTGAACTTTTTTTTCATATTCTTTTAATTGATCATCACTTATTTCTTTATTTTGATTTTGTTTTTTTAAATTATCATTTCCTTCTCTACGAATATTACGAATTGAGATTTTTGACTTTTCAGATAATTCTTTCATCATTTTTTTTAATTCAATTCTTCTTTCCTCGGTTAAATCTGGTATAGGTAATCTCATAAGTTGGCCATTGATTTGCGGATTGATGCCGAGATTTGACTTTTGTATAGCAGCATCTACTAACGATACATTAGACTTGTCCCAAACTTGTATAGCAATAAGCCTAGGTTCAGGAACAGTTATAGTTGCTAATTGATTAATGGGCATTTTTTGTCCATAAACATCTACTTTAACTATGTCGAGCATTTTTATATTTGCTCTTCCAGTTCTTAAAGATGTTAAGTCATTAACAAAAACATTGTAAGCCTTTAACATCTTTGTATTTACATTGCTAATATCAATGTTGTCAGACATTAGTTAATACCTTCACCTACTTTAAAGCGTATAAATTTTTGAATTTTAAGTTTTTTTTCTTTAGATATTTCAGTCATTATATCTTTAACTTTTTTGTCTGGATCCATAATCCATGTTTGATTAAGAAGAGTGTTTTCATCAATAAATTTCCTTACTTTACCTTTTGAAATTTTTTCAATAATTTTTTCATCTTTTCCTGAATTAAGCAATTCTTCTTTAATAATTTCTTTTTCTTTTGATAAAACATCATTATTTAAATCATCTAAATCTATAGATATAGGGTTCATTGCTGCAATATGCATACACAAATGATGTCCAAATGTATTTAGTATATCAGTAGTTGTATCTGGTATTTCTAAACTTAACAACACAGCAAGTTTCCCTGTGTTTTTGCTCGAAGGTGAATGAATATAAAAAAAGTTTTTAAAATTTTTTCCATCGAAATATTCAGTTCTTCTAATAGTAATTTTTTCACCCATTTTAGCAATTAAACTAACTAAACTATCTTTAACAGTAGAATTATTATTCATTTTAGCATTATTTAATTTATCAAGTTGACCAAAATTATTAAAATTTAATTTTGATAATTCATTAGCAAAATTGATAAAGTCATTATTTTTAGCCACAAAGTCTGTCTCACAATTAACCTCTAAAATTGATAAACTATTATCTTTTTGTTCTACTAAAACTAATCCATCCGCAGCAACTCTTTCCATTTTTTTTGTAGCCTTAGAAATTCCTTTTTTTCTTAAAAATTCAATAGATTTATCTATGTCACCACCACATTCATCTATTGCAGATTTACAATCTTTAAAGCCAACACCAGTTATCTCTCTTAATTTTTTTACTTTTTCTAGGGAACTATCAGCCATAAAATTAATTAGCTTTTGTTTTTTTGGAATCAGTTTTTTTTAGACTTTTAATTTCTTTTTTAACTGTTTTGATATTACTTAATTTAATTTTACTTGGTGAGCTTGTTTTTATCTTACTTTTAACTATCTTTTTTTCAACTAAAGTGACTTTTTCTTCTATTTTAGAATCTTTAATATATTTTTTTCCATCTATAATTGTTTGTTTGATTAATTCACAATATAAATTTATTGACCTTCTTGCATCATCATTACCCGGTATCGGGTAGTCTATTCCAGTAGGATCTGAATTTGTGTCTAAAATGGCAATTATTGGTATGTTTAATTTAATTGCTTCTTTTACTGCTAAGCTTTCAATGTTGGTGTCTATAATAAATATTAAATCTGGAATTTTCTTCATGTGAGAAATACCACCTAAAGATCTTTCTAATTTATCTTTCGCTATACCTAATTTTAATATTTCTTTTTTTGTTAGTCCTTTATTTTCACCTTTTAAATCTTCGGTGTATTTTTTTAATTTTTTTATAGAATTTGATATAGTGTTCCAATTAGTCAACATTCCGCCGAGCCATCTATAATTAACAAAATACTGATCTGTATCTTTAGCTAAATTGGATATTGTTTCAGAAGCTTGTTTTTTAGTAGAAACAAATAAAATTTTACCTCCAGAAGAAATACATTGATGAATTTTTGTTAATGCTGCATTAGTTAGTTCTAATGTTTGAACCAAATCAATTATATGAATAGAATTTTTCTTTCCAAAAATGTATCTATTCATTCTAGGGTTCCATCTAAATGTTCGATGACCTAAATGAACTCCTGCTTCTAATAATTGTTTTATTGTTACTTCTGGTAAATTCATATTTTTTCCCGGTTTTTCCACCACAGCAACTGCCACTAAAGGACCGGAGGTTTATAACCAACTGCTGTGTGCGTAATTAATAATTATGATGTTTGTACATCATTATCTTAATAACTCAAGACATTTTAAATGTTAATTTTCCTTATAAAATCTTCATTTTTTAAACTTTTTAAGGTTTTGTAATCAAATTTACGTTTATTTTTTAATTCAAAAACATAATTTTTTTCTTTATTTTTTATTGATATTTTGATGCTTGAGTCCCCTTTTTCACTAATCAACTCAGATAATTTGGGCAAGTTTTCTGTGTTATCAATTTCAATAAGTATATCAGTATAACTTTTATTAATAATATCTGATATGCTTATAATCTTTCTCACGTTTATTCTTTTAAATCTATCGTCCTGACTACTGATATCTTTTGATACAGTTATCAAAAAAGATTTACCTTCTTTGAGTTTTTCTCTATTAAGCTCATAAATATCTGAAAATAAAAATAATTCATAAACACCACTAAAATCGCTAAATTTAACTAAAGCAAAAGAATTTCCTTTATTGGTTTTTTTTAATTGTATTTTCATAACTGTGCCAGCAAGAACCATTGTATCTTTGTTGTTTTCAATAAATTCTTTGTAAGTTTGTGCGTGATATATATCCATGATTTCTTTATAATCATTTAAAGGATGGTCTGTGATATAAAAGCCTACTGATTCAAATTCTTTTGACATCTTTTCTTCATACTCCCATTTGTCATTATTTAGGTTGTTAACTTCAAAAATTTGCTTGTTGTCATCTTTAAAAAGTGCTGCTTGATTATTAAGTCTATTTTCATGAATTGCTTTAGTACTTAGTATAATATTTGGTATTGAATCAAATAACATTTTTCTATTTTTATTAAAACAATCAAAAGCACCAGCTTTAACCAATCCTTCTAGCTGAAGTTTATTTATATTTTTGGGATTAACTCTGTTTAAAAAATCATTCAATGATTTAAATTTTCCGTTTTTTTCTCTTTCTATAACTATTGAATTTATTGCTTCGAACCCAACACTTTTAATTGCACCCAAGGCATAATATAAAGAATTATCTTTTGAAACAAATTCAGCAAAACAATTATTTATGCATGGCGCAATAACTTTAATTTTTAATCTTTTTAATTCTTCATTAAATTCTGCAAGTTTATCTGTATTAGAAAGTTCATTGGTCATAGATGCTGCTATAAATTCATTTGGATAATATGCTTTTAAATAAGCAGTTTGATAAGCAATCATAGCGTAAGCAGCTGCATGACTTTTATTAAAACCATATTCTGCAAAAGGTTCAATTTTTGCAAAAATAAAACTTGCTGTTTCTTTTGTTATTCCATTTTTGACCGCTCCATTTACAAATCTTTCTTTTTGTTTTTCTAATTCTGCTCTTTTCTTTTTACCCATTGCTTTTCTTAAAATATCTGCTTCTCCTGCCGTAAAGCCTGATAATGTTTGAGCTATTTGCATAACCTGTTCTTGATAAATTATAACTCCATAAGTGGGTTCTAAAATTTTTTTTAATCTTGGGTGTAAATAATCAGGTTCCTGTTCTCCATGTTTACATTGATTGTAAACAGGAATATTTTTCATAGGACCTGGTCTAAATAAAGCCACCAAAGCAATAATATCTTCAAATCTATTGGGCTTCATTTTAACTAAAGCATCTCTCATACCTGTGCTTTCAAGTTGAAAAAGTCCCAAACTTTCTCCAGAAGATAATAAATTAAAAACTTTTTTATCATCTAAAGAAATTTTATGAATATCTATTTCAATGCCATTATTCTTTAAAGTTAAAATATTTTTATGTATAACTGTTAGAGTTTTTAAACCTAATAAATCAAATTTTATCAGTCCAGCATTTTCTGAAGAATACATATCAAATTGTGTAACGGGTAATGCTAGATCAGAAGAAAGATCTTTATATAAAGGTATAGTTTCAGCTAAGTTCTTTTCAGCTATAACTACACCAGCTGCATGAGTAGCTATATTTCTATTTAAACCCTCTAATTTTAATGATAATTCAAAAAGTTTTTTTACTCTGAAATCTTTTTTTGCAGCTTCCTGAAGTCTTGGTTCTCTATTAATACATTCCTGAAGTGATAATGGACGAGATGGATCAAATGGAATCATTTTACATAATGAATCAATATATCCATAAGGTATACCAAGAACTCTTCCTATATCTCTCAAAGCCATTCTAGCTTTGAGTTTTCCAAACGTAATAATATGGGCTACACCTTTACCATATTTTTTACTTAAATAATTTAAAACTTTTTCTCTTTTTTCTTCACAAAAATCTATATCAAAATCTGGCATAGAAATTCTGTCAGGGTTTAAAAATCTTTCAAAAATTAAATCAAACTTAATTGGATCCACATCTGTAATTGAAAGACACCAAGCTACTAAAGAGCCAGCTCCTGAACCTCTTCCTGGACCAACTGGGATATTATTACTTTTTGACCATTTAATGTAGTCAGAAACTATTAAAAAATATCCTGAATATTTCATTTTTTTAATAATATTTATTTCATGATTTAACCTATCTTCGTATTTATCTTTAATTTTTTTGGTATTGTTTTTATCTTCACTTAATGGAATTATAAATTCATTTAATTTGACAGTTAATCCATCTAATGCTTGTTTTTCTAATTCATCATCCACACTTTTGGTTTCAGAAATAAATATTTCAGGTAATATTGGGCTTGAATTATTTGGCTTAAAATTAATTCTATATGGAAAATTAATATTATTTTCAAGAGCCTCTGGCAAGTCTGAAAAAAGCTCAAACATTTCTTTGGAATCTTTTAAATAATGTTGATTAGAATATCTTTTTCTATTTTTATCATTTACGTGGGATTTGAGTCCGATACATAAGAATGCATCATGAGCTTCATACATATCTTTATTTATGTAAAAAACTTCATGGGTAGCTATAAGAGGTAAATTAAATTTTTTTGATATATTTAATAAGAATTCTTCATATTCATTTTCACCTAAATCGTTATGTCTTTGAATTTCAATATACAAATTGTTTTTAAAAGAACTTTGTAATAATTGAATAATTTCATCTATATCTTTAATTAAATTTTTTGTAAAAAGTTTTCCAAATAAACCGTTTATAGTTCCAGTAAATACAGATAAACCATTTGAATTATTTAATAAATCTTCAAGTTTACAATGTGGTGTTTCATCAGATTTAATATCAAGAAAGGACTTAGATGATAATTTAATCAAATTTTTATACCCATCGAAATTCATTGCATATAAAGGAATTTTACCAATATTGTTTTTATAACTTATATTAATTTGTGTTCCAATTATGGGCTGCGTACCAGACTTAGAAATACTTTCTGAAAATTCTAGTGCACCACATAAATTGCTAGTATCACAAACTCCAAGAGTCTTAATTTTATGAAGCTTTGCATGTAAAGATAGGTCACTAATTTTAATAGCTCCTTCGCATATTGAATATTGAGTGTGAACTTTTAAATGGGAAAATTGATTTTTATTAATTTCATTCATTTACTTTTTTTAATATTAGCATTTAAAATTTCTAACTTATAGTCTGCTTTATTAGCAAATACTCTATTATGAGTTGCATAAATAATAATTCTATTTTTTTGTTTTAATTTTTTGAATAAATTAAATATATCATAAGCTGTATTTGTATCTAAACTTCCAGTTGGCTCATCTGCTAATATTAAATTTGGCTCATTAATTAATGCCCTAGCTACTGCAACTCTTTGTTGTTCTCCACCCGATAATTCGCTAGGGAAATGATCAATTCTTTTATGCATATTTATAGTTTTTAAAAGAATTTTTGCTTTAAGTTTGCAATCACGCCAATTTATTCCATTTATAAGAAGTGGCATTGCAACGTTTTCTAAAGCAGTAAAATCGCTTAAAAGATTATTTTGTTGATAAATAATTGAGATTTTCTTTTTTCTCAAATAATCTTTTTCTTTATCCTCTAACTTTGATACGCAATTACCTTCTAAAAAAATATCACCACTGGTTGGTTTGTCTAGCATTGCAATTAAATGTAATAAAGTTGATTTACCAGATCCAGATGGGCCAACTAAAGAAATAAAATCGCCTGATTTAATATTAATATTAAGATTCTTAAAAATTATAATTTTTTTATATTTTGAAATATATTCTTTAGATAAATTTTTTAAAATAAGTGAACTATTATTCATATTTTAAAGCCTGTATTGGGTCTAAACTAGCTGCTTTAAGAGAAGGAAAGATTGTTGCTAAAGTTGTAATAATTATAGAAAAAATAAATACAATAAAAATCCAATAAATATTTATTTCAGAGGGCATCTTGCTTAAAAAATAAATCTCCTCAGGAAATAAGCTTACATTAAAGATAGTTGAAATAAATGTTCTAATATTTTCAATATAAATAGAAAATAAAACTCCTAAAAATATTCCAGTTATTGTCGCAAAAAAACCTATTGAAAAACCTGTCAAAAAAAATATTTTTGCTATAGATTTTTTGCTTAAACCTAAAGTACGTAAAATAGCTATTTCTTTAGTTTTGTTTTTTACCAATATTGTCAAACCAGATATTATATTAAATGCAGCTACAATAATAATTAGTGTTAAAATAATAAACATGACATTTCTTTCAACTATAAGAGCTGAAAAAAATGATTGATTTAAATCGGACCATGTATAAATAAAAGCGTTTGAAAACTTTTCTTCAAACATATTTTTAATAATATTTGCATTTTCTGGTTTAATTAAATTAACTTCAATAAATATATCTTCTTTATTACCTTCAAAAAATGAAATTGAATCATTTAAGTTCATAAATACTACGTTTTGATTAAACTCTGATAGTCCACTATCAAAGATTGATGATATTGAAAAAGTTTTTTGCAAGGGTAGATTTCCAAAAATTGTCTCAATGCTTGATGATGACATTAAAGTAATCTTATCTCCAACCATTAAATCTAAAACTATAGCCAAGTCTTTACCAATAGAAATTGTATTTTTATTAAAATTATTAAGAGATCCTTCAAAAATATTTTTTTTTGATAATATTGTTTTTTTTAAGTCTTCTTTTGAATATCCTCTTATTACAATACCTTTGGAGTTACCTTGGTTTATAATAATTCCTTCTCCAGAAAATGAATACGAAATTGATTTAATATCTTTATTTATTTTCTTTATATCTAATTTTGTGATGTTGGAAATAGGTTTATCGTATGACTTAATAATTATATGGGGATTAAAACCAAGTATTTTATCAATCAATTCTGTCCTAAAACCATTCATTACAGACATTACAATAATTAATATTGCAACACCTAAACTAATGCCTGTAAAAGAAAAAATAGATATAATTTTTAGAAAGCCCTCTTTCTTTTTGGGTTTTAGATATCTAAATGCAATTTTATTTTCAACTTTTGAAATCAATTTATTTTATTTTGTTTAAATGATTTTTAATTTCTTCCAATGACAATAATTTAGTTTCACCATCAATTTCTTTAAATTCAAATTTATCTTCTGTAGATTTTGAACCCAAAATGATTTGAAAAGGTATTCCTAGTAAATCAAATTTTTTAAACTTTGAAGATAAATTTTCCTCTGTGTCATCAAAAACAACATCTATATTATTTTTTATCAAATAGTCATAAATTTTTTTTGCTTTGGTGTATGTTTGATTATCATTCTTTTTAATATTTGCTATTAGTGCTATATCAAAAGGTGAAACTGAATGTGGCCATTTCATAATGTTATTATTAAACTTTGATTCAATAATAGCACCGACCAACCTAGATACTCCAATTCCATAAGAACCCATTTTAACATCCACTTTTTTTCCACCCTGTAAATCAACTGAGCATTTAAGTGGTTTAGAATATTTGTCACCAAAATAAAAAATATGCCCTACCTCGATCCCTTTAGTAATGATTTGATTTTCTTTATTAACTTTTTTTTCAAAAGATTCTTTATTAAATTTTTCATCTGTAACAGCATAAAAATTATCATATTGTTTTCTTAACTCATTTATAGAATTATCTTGATTGGTATATGAGGAAATATCTATATCAAAAATCCTTTTATCTGAATAAATTTTACTTTCTCCTGTATCAGCTAAAATTATAAATTCATGAGAAAGATCACCTCCAATTGGTCCTGTATCTGCAGCCATAGGAATAGCGGTAAGACCTAATCTTTTAAAAGTTTTAAGATATGCAAAAAACATTTTATTATAGGATTTTTTAGCTTCAAGGTCATTGAGATCAAAAGAATATGCATCTTTCATATAAAATTCTTTACACCTCATTATTCCAAATCTTGGTCTTAATTCATCTCTAAATTTCCATTGAATATGATAAAGAAGTTGAGGTAACGATTTATATGATTTAATACTAGATCTAAATATTTCAGTTATTAGTTCTTCATTTGTTGGTCCATAAAGCATTTCTTTATTTTGTCTATCTTTAATTCTTAACATTTCTTCACCATAATCATCGTATCTACCACTTTCTTTCCAAATTTCAGCTGATTGTATAGTCGGCATTAAAAGTTCTTGGGCGCCAATTTTATTTTGTTCTTCTCTTACTATTTGTTCTATTTTTTTCATAATTTTAAAACCTATAGGGAGCCATGAATAAATTCCTGTTGATGATTGTTTTATCATACCTGTTCTCAACATAAGTTGGTGTGATTTAATTTTAGCCTCTGATGGAACTTCTTTTAATATTGGTAAAAATAATTTTGATAAAAACATTTTAAATCCTAACTATATTCACATTAGTATAAGGTCTTTTTCCAGTTTTTTCCTTAAAAAATTTCCTTGAATTTGTTTTAATAGTTTCAATAAAATTCTTATGTTGTTTTTCATTTTTTAGAGAAAAAGTTTTACAAACTTTATAAATATAATCTTGTAAATCAGCTCCAAATTCTTGTGTATCTTCATTTTCAATAGGAATTCCTCTAAAAGAGACTATAGGTTTTTTTGCTATTAACCCTGAGCCATTTACTAAAATTGTAAGTTCAAAAAAACCATTGCTAGCAATATTTTTTCTTTCTTTTAAAGATTTGGATTCTTCACCAATTCCTATATTTCCATCTATAAAAATTTTACCTACAGGTGCTTTATCAATAACTTTTGGATTTGTCCCAGGGTATAATTGAATTATATCACCATTTTCAATTAATAAAGGAAAAGGAACTTGTAATTTTTTAGCAAATTCCACATGTTCCTTCATATGTCTATGTTCGCCATGAACTGGAATTACAGATTTAGGTTTTACCCAATTATACATTTCTTTTAAATCTTCTCTACTGGGGTGACCAGAAACATGAACAAAAGCATTTTCTTCACAAACCAAATCAATTTGATTTCTAACTAAAGTATTATGTAATTTTGCTAATTTCTTTTCATTACCTGGAATTATTTTTGAAGAAAATATAACGGTATCTTCTTTTTCTAAAAAAACGTCTGGATGAATAGATTGTGAAATTCTATTCATTGCTCCAAATGGTTCACCTTGACTCCCTGTGCATAAATATACAATTTTTTCTCTTGAAATATTTTTTATATCTCTAATTTCAGTAGGTTTTATAGATTTATTTAAATATCCACATTGAGTTGCTGCTTTATAAATTCTATTCATTGAGCGGCCAACAAGTGCAATTTTTCTTCCTAGTTTTTCAGCACAATAAAAAACTGTTTCCATACGTGCTACATTTGAAGCAAAAGAAGTGACTATAATTCTTTTTTTCTTTAGTTTCATAATCTTTAACAGATTATTTCTTACATCTAATTCTGATCCTGAATTACCTTCATTGAAAACATTTGTAGAGTCACATATCATAGCAAGAATACCTTCGTCGCCTATTTCTTTAAGTCTTTTATGATTAATTTTTTCTCCAATTAAAGGATTTGGATCACATTTCCAATCACCTGTATGTAAAACTGATCCTGCTGGGGTTTTGATATAAAGACCGTTCGGTTCTATAATTGAATGTGTTAGTGTAACATATTCAATAAAAAAAGGTCCTAGTTGAATATTATTATTTAACTGTACTACATTTAGTTTATTTCCAATATTAATTTTTTTTTCTTTAAATTTTTCGTTTATTAAATAACTTGTAAAGGGTGTAGCATAAATATTGCAATTAAGTTTAGGCCAAATATGAGCTATAGCTCCAATATGATCTTCATGAGCATGTGTAACCACGATACCTAATAAATCATTTTTTTTATCAATAATAAAACCTGGGTCAGGATAAATAATATCTATGCCAGGATATGCATCGTCAGCAAAAGTTACTCCAATATCAACAATTATCCATTTAAACTCTTCATCACTATTTTTAAAACCAAATAGATTCATGTTCATTCCAATTTCACCTGAGCCACCTAAAGGACAAAAAATAAATTCTTTTTTATTCATAATATTTAAAACTTGACTTATAAATTTCGATTAAACCTTTAATTGTTAAATCTCTATCTACAAAAGCTTTTTTTTTAACTGTGTCAACAAAAAACTCAGCCAGACCACCTGTAAAAATTACATTATATTTAGTTTTTAAATCTTTTTGAACTTTTAAAATAATATTTTTTATTAAACCAGAGTAACCCCAAAAAAAACCTGAATACATTGCCTCTAAAGTATTTTTGCCTATAACTTTTTTAACCCTCTTAAATTTAATCAAAGGTAAACTTGATGTATATTCATTTAAACTTTTTAAAGATAATTCAATTCCAGGGGATATTATTCCTCCCTTATAATATCCATCTTTTGAAACAATATCGAAAGTAGTGGCTGTACCAAAATCAACAATAATAAAATTTTTTTTATATATTTTATATGCGGCTATTGCATTAGCAATTCTATCAGATCCTACTTGACTAGGTTGTTTCACATCAATAGTAAGAATTTTTTTAATTGGCATGTCTTTAATTTCTATGCATTTGATTTTAAAGTTTTTAAGAAGATGTCTGTTGAAAATAGAATAAACTTTTGGAACAACACTAGAAAAAATTGCTTTATTAATTAATTTACGAAATGATAAACTTAAATTTTTTTCAAAAAAACTTTTTAAATATGTTTCGGATGTAATCTTATCTGTTTTAAGATTTATCTTTTTAATTATTTTAAGATTTGAGTTTTCAACAAAGCTTAACTTTACAACGGTATTACCGATATCACCAAAAATAATAATCATAATTTGTTTGTAATAAAATTCATTTTTTTTTTATAATAATTTTTATTATAACT